>CAYQZG010000170.1:0-7830 GCA_964421785.1 uncultured Anaerolineales bacterium | reverse complement strand
TGTTCGACGTGTGGAAAGGACGTATAATAGAGTCTTGAGCTAGACGTAACCAACTTTTTCTTGTTTACGTCTTGGGGTGGCTCGCTCGAAGTCGGTTACGACTCGAATACGACTCGGTTACGAAAAAGCGTAACCTGGTCTTTCCCTCGTGTAGGGGTGTCCGTAGGGAGCGACGTCGAGGTTGGTGTCGCCGTTGACGGCGAGCTGCTGACGTCGTAGCAGATCTTGATCTTGAGCGGGGTTCCAGGACACTCGTGGACGTTCACCGATGCGTCTCTCTCCCCATCAAACGTGAAGCTGGATGCCCCCGAGATGTAGGGGCTGATGTCGTGGGTGGCGTCATCCACCGTCCGATAGACGCAGTCACTCGCGCCGGAGTAGAGGTTGGTGGCGACCGGATGGACGCCGTTCACCCAGACGTCGAACGTCTCATAGGAGCGATCGATGTCGCCTGCTGCGCAGATCTCCGTGATCGCGCCCGAATCAAACGTCCTGCCCGCTGGGGCGGGAACGATGACCGAGTCCTCCAAACTAGAGCCAAAGTCCGTGAGCTCAACGTACGTGGCGCAATTGCAGGGAGACGGGGTTGCAGTCCCCGTAGGGGTAGGCGTACCAGGCGGCTGCGTGGGCGTCGATGTCGAGGTTTCAGTGGGCGTAGGCGTGTCGGAGACCCGGGTCGCCGTTGGCGTCGATGTCTCCCCGGCGCCTTACCTCAAAGGCAATGGGTGAGCACCACGGACGGCCTTGCCGGCGTCCCACAATCTCACGCAGACGGTATGATTAGGAGGCAACATACGCGGTCCAGGCGTACGAGGAGTTGGAGGTGTGGGCCATGGCGCTGTACAACCACGTGAGGTTGCCCTTCTCAGAGCGCACACGCTCCTGGCTGGTAGAGCTACGGTGCATGGCGAACACGATTGCGATGCTGGCCGAGTCGCTATGATGGTCGCCTCTCCAACGCCACCTGGACAGTCTGCTCATCACCAGCACGGATGATCGTGACGTCGACTGTGTCTCCCACCCGCGTCTCTGTCTCCAGGTAGACCGTGAGGTCTTGGTAGTCGTCGACCTGGGTGACCGTGTCACTCCGTTCGCTACTTATGGCCGTGATGATGTCGCCTCCTAGGGGTATGCGATAGCGACCAAGTTGCACAACTTGGTCACCGCCGCGGATACCGGCCTCGTCAGCAGGGCCACCGCGGACTACCCCCAGCACCAGCACCCCCCTATCTACCGGCACGTCCATACCAGCCTCCTGGAAAGCTCGAGCACGCTCTGCTGTCAGAGATATCGGCTCGATGCCCAGCCAGGGGTGTGGATAGCGCCCACGGGCGATCAACTCTGGCACGACGCGCCGCACAGTGTTGGCCGGCACGGCGAACCCAACGCCGGCGTTGGCCTGGCTGGGACTGACGATCTGAGAGTTTACGCCGATTACACGTCCCTCCAGATCGAGGAGGGGGCCTCCGGAGTTGCCTGGATTGATGGCGGCATCTGTCTGGATAACCTCGCCGATGAAGTTGTTCTCTGGGCCTTTGATGACCCGCCCCAGCGAGCTGATGACCCCGACCGTCAGCGTTCGCTCCAGCCCAAAGGGATTTCCAATAGCGACGGCGAACTGTCCCACGCGCAGCGTGTCGGAATCGCCTAGGGGGACCGGCTGTGGCAGGTGTTCGGCATCGATGCGGATCACGGCTAGATCATTGGTCGGATCCTCCCCGACCACCTCGGCCGAATACGTCTCACCGTCGGCCAGCGTTACCGAGAGCCTCTCCGCGTTCTCTACGACGTGGTAGTTCGTGACAATATGTCCCTCTTCATCGTACACGAAACCGGACCCGGTACCTTCCTGAGGCACCGGGTTGAAGAAGAAGTCATAGGCATAGGTGACACTGGTGATGTTGACCACGGCCGATCCGGCCTGATTGTAGACTGCCTCTACCTGAGCCTCCAGGGCGTTGACCAGCGTGTGATCGGTATGCTCTGGTGTGGAGTGCACCTGCGGTGTGGCTGGCGTGGGCGTCGGAGATGCGGCTGGCCTTCCGGCCGCCGTCGGCGTGGGCGTGGCGAACAGCATCTGACCGGAGAAGCCACATCCCAGCGCCGCGCCGATTAGTGCGACGGCGAGGGCCAAAACGAGGATCCTATGTCTTTTCTTCATATATCACTCAATTCCACGGCCTGGACGAGGCGTGCCTTTTTGATGCTCAAGACCGGATGAGTCTCTCCAACCGGATCACCTCTGCCTGCAGTTCCTGAATCCGGCGCCGCATATGGAGGACGACCTCCACGCCCGGCAGGTTGACGCCCAACGTCATCAGCCGACGTACGCGACGCAGCTTGGCGAGGTCTCGCTCGCTCAGATTTTCCTCTATCAGGCCGACCTCAACGCAGTGGCGTACCACGTAGACGTCCACCTGAGCCTGCTGGGCTGCTGTGTCGATGCTGATAGGCGTGTTCCGTTCGCGCTTTTCCATCAACTCCCCCCTCCTCACGACAGGCTGCGCAGTTCCTCGAAAAGCTCGCGCTGGCGCGGCGTGAGGTCCGTTGGCAGTTGTACGTCCACCTCGGCGTAGAGATCACCATGCTCCTCCCGGTTTCGAAGCTGCGGCATTCCCTTGCCTCGCAGCCGGAAGACCTGACCGTTCTGCGTGCCTGGGGGGATGGTCAGCATCACAGACCCGTTCATCGTTGGCACCCTGGCCTCTCCACCTAGAATCGCCGTGTAGAGGTCGACCGGCACGCTTGTGCGCAGATCATCCCCTTCGCGCTCGAATTGGCCGTCCGGTAGCACGTTGACCCGGAGATAGAGATCCCCGGCCTGACCACCGGCCGCTCCAGTCCCCCCCTCGCCGGTCACTCGGACTCGGGTTCCAGTGCGAGCGCCGGGTGGGATCTTGACTTCGAGTCGGCGGCCCTCCTTCTGGATGACGCGGGTGGTGCCAGCGTAGGCTTCGCGCAGGCTGATGTCGATCTCTTGTTCGTAGTCCCGACCGCGTTGCGGACGGGCCTGGGGGGATGAACGGAATCCCTGTGCAAACCCACCGGGGCGGGTTCTTGCTCCGGCCGCATCGCCTCGTGCCGCACCGCTCGGCGCAGCTCCGCCCATACCTCCGAACAACTGGGTGAAGAAATCGGAGAATGGACTGCCGCCGCCGAAGAGATCCTCCAGATCCTCTGGCGTGCCATGGCGCACGTGGACGCGTTGTGATCCACCCGGTCCCCCGGCCGTTGCCCACTGGCCCCAGTCGAAGCCGCCAGGGCCGCCTCCTGCTCGCTCATACCTCCGCCAATCCGCTCCCAGTCGATCGTACTTCTGTCGTTTCTCAGGGTCAGAGAGCACCTCGTAGGCCTCGTTGATCTCCTTGAAACGCTCCTCGGCCTTGTGATCATTCGGGTTGACGTCTGGATGATGTTTGCGCGCCAGTTGACGGAAGGCACGCCGGATCTCGTCTTGTCCAGCGTCTTTGCTTACTCCCAGGACTTTATAGTAGTCTTTGTATTCCATACAGCCTCTGTAGTCTTAGCCCCAGCATCGTCTGTTCACGGCGGTGAAGGCTACACTGCACACGGCCTGGATTGGTACCAATCCAGGCCGTGTGCGAAACCCAGGTTACTGCGTTGACTCGCGGCGCCCTGCAGCGCAGCGCCCTGCACATCATCGGCTCTTGTGACCTATTTGGCCACGATCACTCGAGCCGGGCGTAGAAGCCGCCCGTTCAGGCGATATCCCGTCTGGGTCACGTCTACGACGGTGTCTTTGTCCACACCAACCTGTTGGTGAGGTACAGTCCCTACCGCCTCGTGCCGGGTTGGATCGAACACCTCTCCCTCAGCCACAATTGGCTCAACGCCTTGCTGTTTCAAGAGCTGTCTCAATGAACGTTGAGTCATCTCTACGCCCTCGCGAAGGGCCCCGTTGCCACTACTCCCTGCCTTCAGTGCTCGTTCCAGGTCGTCTGCGATCAGCAAGAAGTCTCTCAGCAGTCGTCCTCTATCTGCTTCGATCCGATCCTCGGCCAGACGTCGCTGCCGCTTGCGGAAGTTCTCAATCTCGGCTTGGAGACGCAGAGCTCGATCACGCCACATCTCCAGGTCGTCCTTGAGCGCCTCGATTTCCTCACGTTGAGCTTGAGAGGAGGCCGTCTCCTCCCGCTGGGGCGGCGTAGCGCTCCCCTCTTGAGGATAGTCCCCTCCTTCTGCCGCGATCGGCCGAGGCTCAGCGACAGCGGGTGGAGAGTCGACAACGGCCCGCTTCGTTGAGCGGAGCGTCTCTCTCTTTTCCTCATCTGTCCCGCTGTCTGACGACCTCACTTTGATGGGTACGCGTACTTGTTTGCTCATAGCTAACCTACTTAAGCAGAGCGGTTCCTCAGTGTATCACGGACGACTGCGTCGACCCGTGTCTTATACCTCGTGGAACTCGCCTTCGACAACTCCCTCGTCGGCGGCATCTGCCTGCCCCTCGCTGCCACCGTTTCGTCCAGTGTCCCAGCCTGCTTGCGGGCCACCAGCTTGGCCGCCCGCCTGAGCGCCAGCCGCTGCCTGCTGCTGGGCGTACATCGCCTGGCCGATAGCCTGGCTTGCCTGCTGCAGTTGCTCAATCAGGCTCTCGATGCGGGACTTGTCGTCGGTGTCCTTGGCCTGTTTCAGATCCTCGATGATGCTCTCGATGCGATTACGATCCGATGTGGAGACCTGATCACCGAGATCGCGCAAGGACTTCTCCATCTGGTAGACTAATTGGTCGGCCTTGTTGCGTGCCTCAATGAGCTCCTTGCGTTGCTGATCCTTAGATGCATGGCGTTTAGCCTCTCTGACCATCTCCTCCACATCGTTCTCGCTCAAGTTCGTGGTGGCCTCGATGGTGACGTTCTGCTCCTTGCCGGTGGCCTTGTCCTGGGCCGAGACGTTCAAGATGCCGTCAGCATCAATATCGAATGTGACTTCGATTTGGGGGACGCCACGGGGGGCAGGCGGGATGCCCTCCAGATTGAATCGCCCCAGGCTCATGTTGTCGGACGCCATAGGTCGCTCACCCTGCAGGACGTGAATCGTCACTGCAGTCTGACCGTCCTCGGCGGTGGAGAAGGTCTCGCTCTTGCGCACCGGAATGGTCGTGTTGCGCTCGATGATGGGTGTCATCACGCCACCGAGCGTCTCGACGCCGAGAGTCAGCGGTGTGACGTCCAGCAGCAGCACGTCTTTCACCTCACCACCCAGCACACCGGCCTGAATGGCCGCGCCGATTGAGACAACTTCGTCAGGATTGACGCCCTTGTGCGGATCCTTGCCACCGGTTAGCTCTCGTACCAACTCCTGGATCATGGGCATGCGTGTGGCGCCACCGACCAGGACGACCTCATCCAATTCCCCGTGGGACAGGTTGGCGTCGGCCAGCGCTTGCTCGAAGGGTTCGCGGCAGCGCTGTACCAGATCCTCCGTTAGCTGTTCGAGCTTGGCCCGCGTCAGCTTCATCTGCAAGTGTTTGGGGCCGGAGGCGTCCGCAGTAATGAATGGTAGGTTGATCTCTGTCTCAAGGACGGTAGAGAGCTCGATCTTGGCTTTCTCTGCCGCCTCCTTCAGCCGCTGCAGGGCCTGGCGATCTTTGCGCAGGTCGATGCCCTGCTCCTTCCTAAACTCATCAGCAACGTAGTCCGTGATGCGCTGGTCCCAGTCATCGCCACCCAAGAACGTGTCGCCGCTGGTGGATCGTACCTCAACGACACCTTCGCCGACGTCGAGGATGGAGACGTCGAACGTGCCGCCGCCCAGGTCGAAGACCAGAATGGTCTCGTCCTCCTCTCTGTTCAACCCATAGGCCAAGCTTGCGGCAGTTGGCTCGTTGATGATACGAAGCACCTCCAAGCCTGCGATCTTGCCAGCGTCCTTGGTCGCCTGACGTTGGCTATCGTTGAAATAGGCCGGCACGGTGATCACAGCCTGGGTGACTTCTTCGCCCAGATACCCCTCGGCGTCTTTCTTCAGCTTGCGCAGGACCATGGCCGAGATCTCCTGCGGCGTGTACTCCTTATCCTTTTCCGGGATGTAGACACGTGCATCGTTCGATGGCCCCTGAACAATCTCGTAGGGCAGCACCTCGCGTGCTTTCTTGACCTCCGGGTCATCATATCGACGGCCCATAAGTCGCTTGATCGAGAAGACCGTGTTGTTCGGGTTAACGACGGCCTGCCGCTTAGCCACCTGGCCTACCAGCCGTTCGCCGCTATCGTTGAAAGCCACGATCGAAGGACACAGACGACCGCCCTCAGCGGTTGGGATCACGGTAGGTTCGCCTCCCTCCATCACAGAGGCCACCGAGTTCGTCGTGCCCAAATCAATACCGATAATCTTACTCATATTTCCCTCCTGCTGCATAATCATAGCTGGCAAAGCCGCTTCGCTCCTTCGCACGCGGCTTAGCTTCGCACGCGGCTTGCCACGTTGATCGGCGAAGTGGCATTTGTACGCTCTCTTCTCGAAGCATGTCCCTCCTGCTTTGCGAGTTGACTATACCTCAAGGGCATTAGAAAGGGATAAGAACGACGTTAGCAAGGTATAAGATCGTGAGGGGGTAGGTTGGCACCACCATCTCTCCCGTGCCGTCCTTTTACTGGTGGAGGGTGCGCCAATCTGGGATTTGAGCGCGATGCTGCCGTCGCCACCACAGGCCAACCGGATAGCCCACCATCTTAGCGACGTCACCGGTGATGCGGATGATCGGCACCCAAAGCACTGCCCTTAGCTTTTGGAGGCGGTTCATATCGTTCCATAGTCTCGGCAGCCGGCGCCAGGGAACCCAGAACATCCCTGGTATCGCGATCAGGGTGAGGGCCCACCACCAGGCCTTCCCTATCAGCCCCGCAACTACGATGAGCGGCAGAGCAACCAGGTAAGTCAGGTAGCGGATGGCATGTCGCAGCCGCCACAGATCGGCCTTTCCGTCGCCACGAGCGTAGCGGTAGTACTGCAGAAAGAAAGCTCGCAGGTTGGTGCGAGGACGGAAGTAGACCAGCGCTTCAGGCACAAAGGCGAAAGGGCCGTAGTGGGAGCGCAATCGGAAATCGAAGATCAGATCCTCGCAGTAGTCGAGCCATTCGGGATAGCCTCCCACCTCTTTCCAGGCGCTCTTGCGGAAGGCCACCGAACGGCTGGATGGCAGAAAGCGCTCAGGGCGAATGTCCCGCAATTCAGGCAACACCGTCGCGGCCATCGCTGTCTCGAAGAGGCTCTGTGGGTCTGGTCGGAAGAAGCCGGCAGCGACGTGCACCTCTCTCTCCTCCAGCGGGGCGACGATCCTCTCCAGCCATTCCGGATCCAGTCGGACGCCGGCGTCGGTCACTGCAATGATAGGACCGGTCGCGGCGCCAATAGCCGCGTTTCTGCCCTGAGAGATGTTGGCACCACGGCGCTGAAAGACGCGCAGCTGAAGGCGATTCTCAGCACACAGCAGCGACAGCGTGCCATCCGTTGACCCTCCATCACAGACGACCACTTCGTCCGGCTGGCGGGTTTGAGCAGCCAGGCTGTCGAGCAACCGGGGCAGGCTTTTCGCTTCGTTGAGTACCGTTACGACGACGGAGACACGCATTGCTCAAGATTATACACGACGGCCTCTCTGCCGCCAACCTGGCGGCTCATCGACATCCGCCCTTTCCGTGAAGCAGCCTTCGCACACCCTCGTCTGGGAGGAATTTTAAGATTCTCAAGCGTTCGAGGCCCTTCTTTTTTCGCTATTGGGCTTGACGTTTATCTAGAGATATGATAAACTAGCCGCATAGGACGCGGTAAGTTAGGTAGTGATGCATCATCCTGCCCAGGCTTACGAGG
>CAYQZG010000169.1:0-8077 GCA_964421785.1 uncultured Anaerolineales bacterium | reverse complement strand
CGTGCGAGGCACCTGGAGCAGCTTGGGCCCACTACTACGCCCGCTTCTTCCAGGAGCGGTACGGTTAACTCGCTGAGAGAAAGGACCGACAGATGATCCTACAAATCCTCAAGGTCATTAGCTGCATCGGCACCATCGGTACCGGGCTGCTGGCGGCGCTCAGGCCGTCGGCGGTTCCGGGTTTCACCGGGCTGGAGGCCCCCGGCCCGCGCGGCGTCACGGAGATCCGATCCATCTTCGGTGGACTGTTCATCGGCCTGGGCGCCTTCCCCTTGATCGTCAGCGCGCCGGCAACGTACCATATGCTGGGTGTGATGTACCTCGCCATCGCCGCCGCCCGACTCGTCTCCATGCTGGTCGATGGGTCGCTGACCGAATCGTCGAACATCATCAGCCTGGCGGTGGAGATCATCTTCGGCATCATCCTGGTGCTCTGACATATGGACGCAGTACAATAGCTTCCGATACGTTTGAGGCAACAAGACATGTCCGAAAAATGGGAGGAAGATGATGTCTAGAGACGTTAATCTTTACTTATCGCTGATACCGGAAGCCTTGATCGCCTCCATGCTCACGCCTGAGGAGTTCGGTGTCTACTATGCCGTCGGGACGGCCAAGAAGGCCCGTGGGCAGGCCATCTTCTTCGAGGTCGATCCGGACTTCCGACACGACTACTTCCGCATCGAGAAAGGCATCCGCCGCTGCGTGCCCCATGAAGATGGAAGCCCCAAAGCCTCCATCTACATCTCGGTCTACCGGGTGCTGGAACACGTGGCCCTCGACGCTATCAAGAGACTCTACCTGGTGACTCAAGACGGGCGCGTCCTGGGGCTTGATGCTGACGAGAGGTTTCCAGAGGAGGAAAACCACCTCCACCTCTACCAGGAGATCGCCCCGGTGAACCCGCTCGTCGTCAGCTCCCTCGGACCCAAGGCGTTCTACGAGCTGATCGTCAAGAGCCCCAACATCCTCCTGCGCCTGCCGGCGATCTGCTTCGCCGAGCTGCGCCTGGGGGAGTTGGCAGAGGACCCGGAGCAGGGTAACGTCGGGGATCTACCCTACTCACGGATTGAACACCTGCGCCAGTGTCTCATGAGCCTTTCGACCAAGACCATCGATGCCAAGATGGTCAACCGCACCGAGCCGGCCACGTTCTCGTACCGCACCATAGAGAGCGGCATCTTCGTGGGGAACGAAGCGGATCTCTTGTTCTTCCCGCTCCCCTCTCCGCAAGAGCTGCGGGCCTATCACTACCGTTGGTGGCGCTCCGCCTGGTGCACGTAAAACGCCGACAACCGTCCAAGAGGAGAGGATAGACATGATGCTAGGATTTGAAGGTTGGGCTGCTATCGCGCTGTTCGCCGGTCTCATCTCCGTGGGGGTCGCCGTATGGCTGTATCGTTGGGTTCAACGGCAAGATCCCGGATCCGAGCGAGCGCAAGAAGTCGCTTCGTGGATCCGCAAGGGCGCGCGGACCTACCTCCGCCGCCTCTACCTCGCCCTGACGCTGGTGTCTCTGGCCATGGGCTTGATCATCGCCATCGTCTTTGCCTTCGACATTGAGAACCTGGGCACCGAGGCCGTCACCCTCGCACCAGGACGCGGCCTCGCCATGGCGGTCGCCTTCGTCGGTGGCGCGATCTGCTCCGCCGTCGCCGGCTACATGGGTATGAGCATCGCCGTGGAAGCCAACGTGCGCAGCGCAACCGCGGCCCAGAAAAGCCTGAGAAACGCCTTCCAGGTTGCGTTCTACGCCGGATCGGTGATGGGGCTCGCGATGGTAGGCCTCGCCGTCATCGGCATGGGCACCATCTACCTGCTGACCGGCGATCCGGAGATCATCCTGGGCTTCAGCTTCGGCGCTTCGGCACTGGCTCTGCTGGCCAAGGCAGGCGGCGGGATCTATACCAAGACGGCCGACATCGCGGCCGACCTGGTGGGCAAAATAGAGATCGGGATCCCGGAGGACGACCCGCGGAACCCCGCGGTCGTGGCCGATAACGTGGGCGACAACGTGGGCGACGTGGCCGGCATGGGGGCCGACGTGTTCGATAGCTACGTGGCCAGCACAGTAGCGGCGATGCTCCTGGGTACGTCGATCTTCGCCGGAGATGCGGCAGGACAGATGCGGCACGTGCTGTTCCCCCTGATGCTCTGCACGTTGGGCATCTTGGCATCGCTGATCGGCATACGGTTCGTGCGCGTCGACAAGGGCGGCAACCCAAGCCGCGCCCTCAACGGCGGGACGATCATCACCACCATGATCTTCGCCGCACTGGCCACCGCGCTGGTGTTGCTGGGCGGATACAACCTGGGCCTGCTCTGGGCGACCCTGGCCGGGTTGGTCACCGGCGTCGTGATCGGCTTCACCTCCGACTACTACACGTCGGCGCGCTTCCGACCGGTGGTGGAGACCGCCCGCGTCTCCGGCTCTGGCGCCGCCATCAACATCATCACCGGCTTCAGCTACGGACTGGTGAGCATCGTGCCATCCATCGCTGGCATCGTGGTGGCGACGCTGCTCTCCTTCTACCTCACCGAACTCTCCGGTATGAGTGGCGTCTACGGCGTGGGGATCAGCGCCGTCGGCATGCTCTCCATCAGCGGCATGATCGTCTCATCCGATGCCTATGGACCCATCGTGGATAACGCCCGAGGCATCGCCGAGATGGCCGGCATGTCGCAGGAGGTGATCGACACGACCGACGTGCTCGACGCGGCGGGCAACACAGCGAAGGCCATCACCAAAGGGTTCGCCATCAGCGCCGCGGCCCTCACCGTGCTGGCCCTGTTCGCCGCCTACGCGGAGGTGGTGGGAGCGCGGGGCATCGAGCTGGTCATCAGCCTGCGCAACCCCGTCGTCGTCGCCGGCGTCCTGCTGGGCGCCGTGGCCCCGCCGCTGTTCAGCGCCCTCACCATGCTGTCGGTCACCCACAACGCCTTCGACATGATCGAGGAGGTGCACCGCCAGTTCGAGGAGCGACCCGGCATCCTCGCCGGCACCGAGCCCCCGGACTACGCCGCGTGCGTGGCGCTGGCCGCCCAGGGCGCCCTGGCTTCCCTGGTCTGGCCCGCCTTCCTGGCCGTCGCTCTGCCGCTGCTGGTCGGGTTCATCCTCGGACCAGAGGCGCTGGGCGGCTTCCTGGGGGGAAGTATCTTCACCGGCGTCATCTTCGCCCTGCTGATGTCGAACGCCGGTGGGCTTTGGGACAACGCGAAGAAGTACATCGAGAGCGGAAAGTTCGGAGGACCCGGCTCCGACGCTCACAAAGCCGGCGTGGTGGGCGACACCGTCGGCGATCCGTTCAAGGACACCGCCGGCCCGTCCCTCAACACCTTGATCACGGTGATGTCCCTGGCGTCCTCCCTTTTTGCTCCCATCATCGCTGCGTTCCACCTATTCTAGCGGATTGTGGGCGTGGGCGACGACCCCAATCGTCGCTGCTATCGAAGGAAAAGCATGAAAGCGAAGAGAAAGACCGAGACGACACAGACAGAGATAGCGATTGTGGGAGGTGGCCCGATCGGGTTAGAGCTGGCCGCCGCGCTCCAGGAGGTCGGCCTCGACTATCTCCTGTTCGAAGCCCGGCAGATCGGTCACACGATCTCGACGTGGCCCCGGCACACACACTTCTACAGCACCGCCGAGCGAATCGCCATCGCCGGCGTCCCGATCCCCTTCGCCGATCACGCCCACATCACGGGTGAGCACTATCTAGCTTACCTGCGCGCTGTCGTCCGGCAGCTCAACCTGCGGATCAACGCCTACGAGCGCGTGATCACCTTGGAGAGATCGGGAGATGGGTTCGAGCTGTGCACCGAGACCCGAACAGGAGAGCATATCTACCAAGCGCAGCAGGTTGTGTTGGCCATCGGCGACATGGAGTCAGTGGACAAGCTTGGCATTCCGGGCGAGAACCTCCCTCACGTGACCCACCGACTCGACGATCCCCATCGCTATTTTGCTCAGCAACTACTGGTGGTGGGGGGCGGGAACTCGGCGCTCGAGTTCGCCGCCCGCTGCTGGCGAGCCGGCGCAGAGGTGACACTCAGCTATCGCCGCGCAAAGTTCAATCCGTCATTCGTCAAATCGGCCCTGATCGAGGATGTCGCGACGCTAATGCGAGAGGAGAAGGTCGCCTTCCTGCCGCGGACGACGCCGGTCGAGATCGGACCGCAGTACGTCACGCTGGCGCCAACGCGCCACGGGGAGCCAACCGACGGAGAACGGACACAGCACCGGGCCGATTTCGTGCTGCTCTGCACCGGCTATCGGGCGGACATGAGCCTCTTCGAGCAGGTTGGCGTGACGCTGGAAGAGCCCGGGCGTGCACCGCGCTTCGACCCCAAGACAATGGAGACGGACGTGCCTGGCCTGTACGTGGCGGGCACTGCAGCCAACGGCGACCGGGGCCGCCACAAGCTGTTCATCGAGACCACGCACCAACACGTGACGAAGATCGTGAAGCACATCAGCGGCCAGGAACCGACGCGCGTCAATACCCTTGTGCCAGAGGGGCCTGAGGACTTCACGATCTGAGAAAACCAAACCCTGGCTCTGTGCCTCCCTATGACAAAACCATCCGACACCACGCCCCCTAACTACCGTTGGAACTTCGTTGCCTTTGTCGTCGACTACGTCTTCTTCGGTGTAGCGGTCTCTTTCGCCAAGCCGGACAGTGTGCTTCCGGCCTTCGTGCGCCAATTCACCCGGTCGGCACCCGTCATCGGGCTCGTATCGACCGTGTGGAACGGATGCTGGCTCCTGCCCCAGGTGCTCTCGGCGCGCTGGATCAACGATAAACCACACAAGAAGCCCTACCTGATAGCAGGACTGAGCGGCCGAGTCGCCTTCTGGATCATCGCCCTGGCCCTCTGGCTCGGTTTGGCCCGCGATACCGGCATGATGTTGCTTCTCTTCTTCGTCTGCCTGGGCATGTTTACCATCAGCGACAGCCTTGCGGGGGTCGCCTGGTTCGATATCATGGCGCGCGCCATCCCGGTGAAACGGCGTGGACGGCTTTTGGGAATAGCTCAGACCATCAGCGGACTGGCAGGCTTGGGCGTGGGTTGGGTGATCGGCCGCATTCTAGAAAGCGCCCAACTTCCCTTTCCAAGCGACTATGCC
The DNA here is from genome assembly GCA_964421785.1 of uncultured Anaerolineales bacterium. GTDB lineage: Bacteria > Chloroflexota > Anaerolineae > B4-G1 > B4-G1 > SKLM01. The sequence continues at coordinate 2,949 of CAYQZG010000169.1, read as the reverse complement.
CTGATCTTCACGCTGGCGGGTGTGGCCTTCATCCCTTCCACCGTCGCCCTCGTCTTGCTGCGGGAGACCAAGGCGGATATGGCCGAGCGTGCACCGGGTAAGAGCCACCAGAATGGGTGGCTGACCCCCTTGTTGCACAACCCGACCTTTCGCCAGCTCATGGTGCACCGCATTCTAGCGGGGATGGTCTCCCTGGCCATCCCGTTCTACGTCGTCCACGCCACCGATGTGCTTAAACTCTCCCAGGCCGTCATTGGCAGCTTCGTGGCTGCCCAACAAGTGGCTGGTGTGGCCACGGGGGCGCTGCTCGGATTGGTCAGCGACCGCTGGGGGCCGTGCCACACCATCCGTATCAGCAGTGCCATCTCCATTGCTGGCCCATTGTTCGCACTGGTGGCCCACCTGGCCGATGGAGGCTTGCTTGTCCGCGCCTACCCCCTCGTCTACGTCGCCCTCGGGGTCTACCAGAGCTCGATAATGCTCGGCTTCTACAACTACCTACTGGAGATCGCGCCCGACGATATGCGGCCGTCATACATCGGTCTAAGCAACACCATCATGGGCGTGCTGACGTTGGCCCCCACGGCCGGGGGATGGCTGTTGGAGGCAACCTCCTATACCGTGCTCTTCGCAGTCACAACCTGCTTGGTATCGCTGGGATTCCTGCTGGCGCTGCGCCTGGATCCCTCCTCGGAGGTGGTCCCTGGGCAGCCCGTAGTTGGGAAGCGCCATCCGTGAGGAACAGCGAAAGAGAAGACCGGATTAGCATCGCTCTTCTGGCGCTATCAGACGGACATGGAGAGCCCGATTGTGCGGCTGATCCAATGGCTGCTGAGTCAGCAAGTCAATACCGCGCTCAGCTGACTGCTGCCGCCACCTCGTCGCCGCCAACACCCAATACGTCCTCGGAGATCAGCTGACAGGACGCCGGATCTGCCAGACAAGAGAGATCGTCGTCGGGCGTGACAATACGCTCCAGCCGCCCGTCCAGCAGATGGATGATGCGGTCGGTATACTCCACCATACGCAAGTCGTGGGTCACCATGATGCCGGCGCGCCCCTGCTCGTGCACCAGGTTGGCCATGGTCTCCACCACCTGGAAAGCACGCTCGGTATCGAGGCTGGCCGTCGGCTCGTCGGCCAGCACCACCGCCGGGTTGTTGATCAGCGACCGGGCGATGGCGACGCGCTGTTGCTGCCCCCCGGAGAGCTCTCTAGGCAGAGCATGTATGCGTTCCTCCAGCCCCAACATCTCCAGCAGCCTCCGCGCGCGCTTCTTGTTGGTGCTGTCATACTGGCCGTTGAGACGCAGCATCAACTGGACGTTCTCGAGAGCCGTCAGATAGGAGACCAGATTGTTGGCCTGGAACGTAAACCCGATCCTGCGGCGGCGAAATGCGGCCCTCCGCCTCTCCCCCATCTGGCGCAGATCTTCACCGTCGATCAGAACGCTGCCGGTGCTAGGCTCCAGCAACCCGGCCAACATGGCCAGCATAGTCGTCTTGCCGGATCCACTGGGCCCCACCAAGGCGACAAACTCCCCTTTCCTCACGCTGAAGGAGACATCATCGATAGCTTTCACCTGGTTGGCGCCGGAACCATAGAGCTTGCTGACCGAACGAGCTTCTGTGGCTATGTTTGACGTGTTCATCGCGCTACCCTCCCAACCCCAAAGCGATGAGCGGCTCGACCCGCAGCGACAAACGAACCGAGACCAACCCTCCCAGTGGACCAATCACCATGATAGAGCCCAACGACCGGACGATGGCGCTGCCCTCGAAGACGAGGGGTATGCCCGGGGGGAAGATCAGCGACAAACCATAGGTCACCAATCCTCCAATCAAGACACCTATCACGTTAATGACAATGATCTGAATGAGCGACGCCAGAGCGATGATACCGTTGGGTGTGCCGATCGCCTTGAGCATGCCGATCTGCGGTACCTTCTGCAGCGTCTGAATCTGGAAAAAGCCGCCGATAACCAGCAGACCGATCAAAAGGGCGAACCCATTCTGCGTATTCAGTGTCTGCTGTTGAGCAGCATAACCCGGCGTATTCTCGTAAGCTGTCTTGCGGTCCACAGCCTCGATGTTTCTCACCTGCTCCGCCAGTCGCTGGCGCATCAAATCGATCTGCCCCGAATCCTCAAGCTTGACCGCGGCCACATTGCAGGCCGGGTCCTCCGCGCCGCCCGAGGGCACAGCCTGCGGCCGGACCTCATCCCACTTGACAATGGGTACGAAGATGGAGGGCCGTATGCCATACATCTGGCTCCCTGTCACCCCGACCACCTTCAGCAAGAAGAACTCCTCCTCGCCCCCCTGGGGCGAACGGATGTTGAATCGATCACCCACCCCCAGACCGGTCACCTCCGCCACCATACGGTCGATGAGAGCCTCGTTCGCGCTTCGCCGCTCCAGGCCCTGCCCGGCCCTCACTGGCGGCTCGCCCGGCTTGCCCGGCTCGACCCCGATGAGCGAGACATCCAGATCCTCGCCATCATCGCCCCCGGGTATGGCGACGCTGGAGAAGCCAACGGCACCCACGTCCTGCACACCGTTGACAGCGCGGAGCGCGCTGCGTCTATCGCAACCGATACGGCTGCTGGCGATAGAGAGCTGCGCCGTGTCCTGATAGACCACCAGCTCGGCGCCCAGCTTCTCGATATACTCACGGTTCCCGGCACCGAGGCCCTCGCCCAACGCAGCGATGAAGAGAATGAGCAAGGTTATCAGAGCGATGACCAGACTAAACAACAGAAATCGTCCTTTGTTCCGCCACGTCTCCTTAAGAGCCAGATAAACGGCTGTCAACATCGCAAAGTGACTCCTTTATATGTCCAAAACGTATATCGGGTCAGCATCCTAGCACGACAACGTGACTTGTGTCCTGTCAAACTTCCGAAGTCTTCATCGGTGACTGCGTCGACCCGGTGACTGCGTCGACCCG
>CAYQZG010000168.1:0-8149 GCA_964421785.1 uncultured Anaerolineales bacterium | reverse complement strand
GGATAGTTCTTCGCCACCAAGGGTAGGTAGACGTTCCACTGTGGCCAAAACTCATCCGCGCCCAGGTCGGGGGCGCCATACCGCGGTTCGCCATCAATGTCGGTGTCTACGTCTGTTGCCACGGCCTCGTCTCGTGCCGCCGAATCGGGGCCGATGTGATAGTCATGGCCATCCGGGTTCACGAAGCGCGGGTTGCCCCCGACGTTGACTGTGCCGATGAAGACGTTGCCGTCGCCGCCCCAGTCGGTGCCGTTGGCCCAGGCGCCGCTGCCCCATAGCGTGCCTTCCAACCTGACCGTACTGCCAACAGTGGCGGTTACACCCACCGTGTGGCTGACCAGCACGGTGTTGGTCATAGCCACAGAAGCTCCTGAGTCGACCTGGAGCCCATAGGCGCTGTCGTTCTGGGCGATGGTGTTGTGCAGGAACCGGCCTCTGCCGCTTCCCACCCGCACTGCGGGGTGGGCTTCCAAACTGTGGGTGGATTGATTTGCGGCGATGATGTTGTTGGTCGCGGTGAAGGGCCAGAGGCTGGAGAGGTCAAGGCCCGATGTCCGCTGGGACGTGTTGCCCGTGATCACGTTGCGCATGAGGGATAAGTCGGAGGACATGACCCGTACCGCTCCACCGTTGTTGCTTGCTCTGTTGCCGCGGAAGACGTTTTGGACAATGCGGGCATGGGCGTTATCCACCTCGATCGCCCCGGCGTAGCCGCCCGACGCCCTGCCGCTGCTCCGTCCCTTGCCGTTGTCCGCAAAGGTGCAGTCGCTCAAGGTGAAAGGAGCATGGTCGCTTACCTCCCCCAGGAAGTAGAGGCCACTGGCGTTCCAGGCATCGTTTTCCTGGAACAGGCAGGCTGTCACCGTGGCGGTGAGCGTCCGGGAGATGGCAAGCCCTCCGCCAACCGCACGCCTTCTCGCCCATGCGCTGTTCCACCGGAAGATGGATGCCTCCACCAACAGGCTTCCTCCTTCAACAGCCGCTCCGCCGCCGTATGCCCGAGAGTTATCAACATCGTACACATCCGCCACATTGCTGTACACGTTGATGGCGCGCAGTGTTAGGTCCACATCCTGGGCGTAGAGACCGGCTCCATCCCATCCCTTCACTGTGGTGGGTAGGGTTCTGCCGTGGGCGATGGTGAGTCCCTCCAGTGTGACCGTGGCGGGCCCATTGATGTAGACAGCCCGGCGCGCTTCCTCGCCGTCGATGGTGGTGGGGTAGGCGTCGGGATCGCGCACGGGCGGTGCGCTGGTGGTGCCGTCCCACCCACCATAGAGGGTGATGCTATGGGTGATGGTGATCGTGGCGCTGCCGGTGCCGGTATAGGTACCCGCACCGAGGTACATAGTGTCGCCATCGGTCGCTATGCTCAGGGCAGTGTGCAAGGCGCACGGATTGGCTTGAGAACAGTTGCCGGTTCCGCCGGGTGTGACGAACACGTGGTCAGCATCGGCGTGGGATGTGTGAGTTGTTTCGGTCAGCATCAAGAACAGCCCGGCCACGAGCACGCCGCACGTTACCATACTGAAGACAACACGCCTGTATGTGCTAAGTCTCATCTTTGGTTCCCTTTGTATGCATAGGTCGCCGAACGGCCCGGATTGAGACGCTTGGTAGCTTACTCTGAGACCTACCTTGAACCTTCAACGACGTTTAAATCCAAGTCACCTTCTGAGTCACCGTTTAATGCCCCGCTGGTAGCGGTGCTTGGGGTCATCCAGGATGGTGCATGGCTCCCTGTTGATGGTGATCGCGTCTTCCACAGCAACCTCGGCTGGCGCACCGCGGCTGGAAGCCCAGCTGTGAAGAGACGGTGCTGGTCTTCCTCCTGCCAGAGACCGCACCCCGCGATGAGCACCAGTATACTTGAGCCGTTCACGATTGGCAAGCCATACTTATGAAAGCGACGTTGGACAGAGGCCGTCTACCTACAGGTGTGAGGGATGTCAGAGGCTATGCCAAGGCTGGCGCCCTCTGCCGCATTTGACGACACACGCGAGCTATAGTAGGATAGAGAAGCTTCATCGCCCAAGGCGTTGATGGCGTCCATCTGCTCTCGACGATGCCGGCTCCAATGCCGAGCTGGCAGTACAACAAGCGTGACTGCGGTCACGATCGACAACGAAAGGAGAAGGGCTGTGAAAGCACATGAAGTCGACTACAAGATCTTCGGTGACGACCTGCAATTCGTGGAGATTGAACTGGACCCCGGCGAGACAGTGATCGCCGAGGCCGGCATGATGGTCTATATGGAGGACGGCATCGGCTACGACACCAAGATGGGCGATGGCTCCAAGCCCAAAGCCAGTTTCCTGGATGCCGTGGTGAGCGCCGGCATGCGGGCCATCACTGGTGAGTCGTTGTTCCTGACCCACTTCACCAGCACGGCGCCCGCTGGCAAGCGGCACGTCGCCTTCGGGGCGCCCTACCCAGGCAGGATCGTCTCCATCGACCTGGATGACGTCAACGGCGAGTTGATCTGCCAGAAGAATTCCTTCCTCTGCGCTGCCCTGGGCACCGAGCTGTCCGTCGCTCTCAACAAGCGGATCGGGAGCGGGCTCTTCGGTGGCGAGGGCTTCATCCTCCAGCGGCTGCGGGGGGATGGGATGGTCTTCGTCCACGCCGGCGGCACCGTGGTGGAGAGGCGCCTCAACGACGACAAGCTGATGGTAGATACCGGGTGCATCGTCGCTTTCGAGCCCACCATCGACTACAACATTGAGCGGGCGGGCAACCTGAAGTCGATGATCTTCGGCGGGGAGGGCATCTTTCTGGCCACCCTTCAGGGGACGGGCCGCGTGTGGCTCCAATCACTGCCCTTCTCCCGTCTGGCTGACCGCATCCTCAAGTTCGCGCCCTCGCAAGGGGGCAAGGACATGGGCGAGGGGTCAGTTATCGGGGGCGCCATGAAGTTCCTGCAGCAGTAGCGCCTTCGGTGCCCGGCATAGGGGAATTGGCGGGGTGGCCTGAGTGGGGCCTGGGTCTTCTAACCCGGCCCGGCTAGCCTTCGACCAGGTTCTGGCTTCTACTCAGGCACGATCCAACGACCGCCGGATGGGTCGACCCAACAGCCCCGCCCATCAACTCTCCCTGTCTGTTGCGCCGCGAGCGCATCTGCAGCGCTCACGACCAGTACGCCAAGACGATCGCTCCGGGCCAGTCCCGCAGCTCGCGGAGCCTTGGATTGCCAGCGGTCCCGGGCCGCGCGATCCTGCCTCGCTTGCGGCGTCCGCGAAGATCATCACCATCTCATCTCCGAACGCCGCCCGAAAACCGGCTGCTCTTAGCCCCCGTCCCGGGGGCGGCTGAGGCACCATCCATCCATAGAGCGCGCAAAGCGCGTCGATTGTCTTCTTCAAGACGCTGCCCCCGCCTCCCGCTCAGCGACTCCACGTCCTTCATGATGCTGTTCTGTTCCCCTGACCGTCCTCGCTCATTGTGCACGTGCGACATCCTGCATATGCCAAGGCCCCTCGCCCGAAGTCGAGCGAGGGGCCTGCTTGCAGCCCGGTCGGATAGATTGGATGACGTGTAGAAGCCCTCAGCTCTTTTCCCGGAAGGACCCCGCCGCGTGCTGAGGGGTGGTCTAGGCGTTGCCGTACTTGCTGCGCAACACTTTTTTGTCGATCTTGCCCACACTGGTTTTGGGCAACTCGTCGGCGAAGACGTAGTCGTCCGGCACCGACCAGTCGGTGATGACGCCGTCCTCGACGAAGGTCTGCAGGTGGTTCTTGAGCGCGTTCGCCGTCAGCTTGCCGCGGTGTTCTTCACGCGGCACAACGACGGCCAGGGGGCGCTCGCCCCACTTCTCGTCGGGCACGCCAATCACCCCGGCCTCCATGACGCCCCGGTGCAGGCTGAGCAGGTTCTCGAGCTCCAGGGAGACGATCCACTCGCCGCCGCTCTTGATGATGTCCTTCATCCGATCCACGATCTGGACGTAGCCGTGCTCGTCCACATTGGCCACGTCACCGGTGTGCATCCACCCGCCCTCCCAGAGTTCCTCGGTCCTCTCCGGATCCTTGTAGTAGCTCTCGGTCAGCCAGGGGCTGCGGACGACGATCTCGCCGCTCTGTTTTCCATCGCGGGCCACCTCCTCGCCGGCGCTGTCGACCACCTTCAGGTCGACGAGAGGGACGGGGAACCCGGTGCTAATAGCCCAATCGAGCTGCCTCTCCGCATCCCAATCCTGCTCCATGAAGGGCTTCAGGTTGGCGATAGTGAGGACGGGAGCGGTCTCCGAGAGGCCGTAGCCGGCGTAGACCTGGATGCCCAGGTTCATCGCGTCCTGCGCTAACCCCTTCGGCAATCGGGCGCCGCCGATGATGACCTTCCAGCCGCTCAGATCGAACTGCTCGATGCCCGGCGCATTGACGACCATGCGGAGGATGGAGGGGACGCAATGGCTGAAGGTGACGTTCTCCTGCATGATCAGCTTGAGGAGCATCGTCGGTTCGTATCTCCCGGGGTAGACCTGCTTGACGCCGCACATCGTGGCCAGGAAGGGCATCCCCCAGGCGTGGACGTGGAACATAGGTGTGAGCGGCATGTAGACATCATGCTTGTCCAAGCCGCCGTAGTTGCCCTGGGCCGACAGCGCCGTGGCCCCGGCCATGGAGTGGAGGGCGAGCTGTCGGTGCGAGAAGTGGACGCCTTTCGGTTTGCCCGTCGTGCCGGTGGTGTAGGCCAGGGTGGCCTGTGTGTTCTCGTCCATGTCGGGTAGGTCCCGCAGCGGCGTGGCGCTGGCAAGGAAGTTTTCGTACTCCGCATCGACGGCGGTTACGTCCGGCGGCTCTTCCTTGTCGGACATGAGGATGTACTCGCGGATCGTCGGCAGGCGAGGACGTGCCCGCTCCACGAGCGGCAGGAAGTCCTCGTGGAAGATGAGGACCTCGTCCTCCGCGTGGGCCATGGTGTAGACCAGGTTCTCCGGCGCGAGACGGGGATTGATGGTGTGGAGAATGGCGCCAATGCCGGGGATGCCGAAGTACATCTCCAAATAGCGATGGCTGTCCCATTCAATCACGCCGATCTTGGTGCCTTGCTCGACGCCCAATGCTTGCAGGGCGCCGCCCAGGCGCAGCACCCGCTCGTACATTTTGCCGTAGGTGTAGCGCACCTGATCCCGGTACAGGATCTCTTGGTCGGGTGCCCACGCTACACCGTGGTGGAGGAGATGCTTGAGTAGTAGCTGATACTTGTACGCTGCCATGTCTACTCTCCTCGTGTGGCTGGGGGGCTTGCGGGGCCGAATGTTGCTCACCCCAGACTCGCCCTCCGCTTACGGACCGGACTGCATTGGCGGGGATGCTCCCATTCTACTCGATGTTGTCTATGATGTCAAAACGCTTTCACCTCGCATTCAGGTAGCTGAACGTGAACAGCGAGATCATCCCCGCCTGCATGATGAAGAGTGGAATCGTGGCTGTCAAGGAACGGAGACCGACGATCAGGGTGTGGACCTCAATGAGAACGTGGCCCGCGATCACGGGCACCGTAAGCCTCCACGTGCACGGTCACCAGCTTACCGCCGGCCTCGAACGCCAGGGGCAGCGCAGGCTGCACAGCCTGCACGACACCTTCTGCCAGAATCGTCACGCCTGGTCGCACGGCCTCCGGGGATGGCGCCCTTGGCACCTCGGTAGCGCCATCTGCATCAGGCTCGTCGTCCACCCCCCGTCCGCAGCCGGCCACCAACAGTAAGACTGCCAGCAGTATCATCCAATGATCTGTCTTCATCTCTGTCCTCGCTGTCAACTCATCCGCAGGATCTCGACCGCCTTGCGCTTGATGATACGCCGCGCTGAGAACACAGTCCCCAACACGGAGGCCGCCGCCACCAGGGCGATGATCGCGGGCATCACCGTGGTATCGATGGCGAAGCGTTGGGGGCGTTCTGCGATGGTGTTCTCAATGAAGCGCAGCACATAGGCCATCGTCGCCCCGGTGAGAATCCCGGTCAGGGCCGCGCTCGACGTCATGGCGATCGACTCCACGCTCAGCATGCCGTTCAGCTCCCCGTTGCGCGCGCCGACCGCCTTCATCATACCGATTGTAGTTCTAGAAGACGAAACCCATCTTGTGCAGGCGCAGTCTCGCCAGCTTATTCTCAGACAAGGCGACCAGGTTCTCACCGTCGATGGTCACGTGGCCCCGGCTGGGCTCGTCCAGCCCGCCGATGATGTTGAGGAGCGTGGTCTTGCCAGAGCCGCTAGGCCCCATCAGGCAGACGAACTCCTCCGCTTGGATCTCGATCGAGACGCCGCGCAGCGCGGGGACTGTTTCCTTGCCCATGAGGGGGATAGACGCCATCCCATAGCTCTTGTGGACGTTGTCGACAGAGATGATCGGATCGCTCATAGACGCCTGCACTCCTTGTTATTGGGCTGGTCAGGACACACGTTATTTGGTATTAGCGGGGAGTCAAGGGAGCAAGTTTGGGATCAGTGGGAGGGATTGGGGGTTGAAACACGAAGGGGACGAAGGGAAACACGAAAGGGACGAATTGGGGGGTAAACGGCGGCACTCGGCTGAGCTACGCTCAGCTTGGCGAGCAAGGCGTTCCGAGCCGCACTACGAACGGGTGGTAGGTCGGGAGAGCTTTTCCCGATGGCTTTACCTAATCGTTCATTGGGCTGGCTGCGCAAGGGGTAGTGTGAACTGGAAGATCGTTCCCTCGCCTCGCGTGCTTTCCACCCAGATGCGGCCGCCCTGTGCCTCTACCAGGCTCTGGGCGACCGACAGGCCGAGGCCCGTGCCGCTGCCCAGGCGTGCTTCCCCGTCGCTGCCGGAACGCGCCCGGGCGGGGTCCGCGCGCCAGAAGCGCTCAAAGACGTGAGGCAGATCGTCCTGGGCGATCCCCTCGCCGGTGTCGGCCACAGCGATCTCCAGCGCCTCGCCGATGGAGGAGGCTTTCACGGTGATCGAGCCGTCGGGCGGTGTGTGACGCAGGGCGTTGACCAGGAGGTTGCGCAACAACTGGGCCACCCGGTCCGGATCAGTCTGAGCCAATGGCAGATCATCCGGGAGTTGAGCCGAGAGGTTCACTTGCTGTGCCTCGGCGGCCAGGGCGAAGTTGTCCACCGTGTGGCAAATGACCTGCGCTACGTCCGTAGGCCGCACGTTCAAGTCCAACTGCCCGGCGTCGGCCAGAGCCAGTTCGCGCAGATCCTCCACCAGGCGGCTCAACAGCCGGGTCTCGTCGTACAGGCGCGCGATCTCGGCCTTCTCCAGCGGGTAGGCGTCGTTCAGGATCGCCCACAGGTTGCCCTGCAGCACACTAAGCGGCGTACGCAGCTCGTGGGCCACGTCGGTCACCATGTTCTGCCGCAACACCTCGGCCTCTTGCAGGGCGGCCGTCATCTCGTTGAAAGCCTGGCCCACCTGGGCGACTTCAATGCTGCCCCCGGTCTCGACCCGCTGGCCTAGATCTCCGGCGGCGACCGCGCGGGCCGCGGTCGCCAATCGTTGCAAGGGTGCGTTGAGGCGCCGGTTCAGGAGGGCGCCCACAACCAGCATCGAGACCACGGCAAGTGCGGTGCCGATAAACAGCACCTGCTCCACACGGTCGAGAAACTGCTGTTCCAGGTCGCCCACAGGCTTTGTGTAGGAGAAGAACAGCAGCAGATAGCCGATAGGCTCGTTGGTGTCGTCTACGTCTGCGTCATTGGTCGCCACGATGGGCCAGGCGTTGGCTAGCTCGCGGTGGGTCAGCTGCTCGCCCTGGAGCTCTCCATCGCTGTCGAAGACGACCCGCCCGTCGGCGTCAGCAAGCAGGACGTCCGCCCGTTTCTCCTTCTCCTCCGGTCCGATATCGTCCGACGTCGCGCCCAGGAGGATGCCGGTCCGGTCAGTGTTGAAGTAGACGCCCTCCGCCAGCAGGCTTTGCACGCCCTCCCAACTGCCGCGCTGCTGATAGTATGCGGTCAATTCCTCCCGCCCGCTGCCTATCCCCCCCCGCATATCGCGCAGGGTGATGTATTGGCGGAACTCCTGGACAGCGCTCCTGTTGACCAGGATAGCGACGGTGCTCATGACGACGATGATGACGACGCTGAAGGCCAGCGTCTGTTGCACCCAGAGCCGTTTCACGAGTTGGGGGGGGGGGGGGGGGGGGGGGGGGGGGGGGGGGGGGGGGGGGGGGGGG
>CAYQZG010000167.1:3326-8199 GCA_964421785.1 uncultured Anaerolineales bacterium | reverse complement strand
ACGTCCACGCCTGCCTCGACCAAGGCCAGGCGCAGGTAGGGAGCCTCGATCTCATAGCCGGCGTAGAAGAGGGCATCGGGCTGAGCCGCAGCTACCTCAGCCACCTCGCGCTCATACCGGCTCTGGCCCTCCGCCACCTCCAGCTTGAGCACCGCATCGGCGCCTCGCCCTTCCAGCTCCTCAATCAATAGGTCAGCCAGGCCTCGACCGTATTCGGTGTCGTTGTGGATCACGGCCACCCGCTCGGCACCCAAATCCTCGGTCAGAAAGCGGGCATCGACGGCCGCCTGCACCGTATCGTCGGCGTTGACGCGGAAGAAGTTTCGATAGCCGCGCTCCGTGAGACTCTTCTCCGAAGAGGTCGGCGTGATCACCACCAGGTCCAATCCCCGGTAGTGCTCCATCGCGGCAAGCGTCTGGCCGCTGTTCAAATGGCCGACCACGGCCACGATGCGCTCGCCCCGGCTCACAGCCTGGCGGATCTCCTCCACCTGTGAGACAGCCACGTCACTGTCGGCCTCGTCGTCCAGAGGACGGATCACGACGCGATACCCCAACAAGCCGCCGCTGCGGTTGATCTCCTCGGCTGCCAGCCGCACTCCCCCCAGCACCGTCTGGCCGCCGTTCGCCATAAAGCCACTAAGTGGCACTGCGACGTAAACCACAGCATCTCCCTTGCTCGGCGTCTGTCCGGCACTGCAACTCGCGAACAACAAACTCGCGACGAGCAACAGGACTATCACTGGAAGGGTACCTCTCCTCATTTGTCGGTCATCCTCCGCTTACTTGCAACCCCTGTCTTCCATCGATCCCAACTGGACCCTCTTTCCGTACACCGTCCCCAACGCATTCACGGTTCGCAACTCCCTACCGTGGGAATCAGAAGCGTCCCTTCGCCTGTTCAGAGATCTCGTTGATACTGCTGATCAGGTCGTTCAGTTGATCGATCTCCTCACGGATGTCGGCCTCCAGCCGTTCGGAGCGCCCACTGCCGACGTCCCGTGCGCTGACCAGTTGGACCTGGCTGTAGACCGTGGAGAGCGCCGTTGTACTCTGTTCCAGCCGCAGTTCGGCCTGCTTCATTCTTCTGTCTAACGCGCGTAGCGTCTGCCACTGTTTCCCCTTGCTCTCCAACACGCGGTTCAGATCCTCCCGGACCTCTGCATCGTGCTCCCGCTTGCGTCGTGCCGAAAGCTCCTCGATCTCCCGTGGCACTGTCTCCCGCTCATGGGCCAGCAACTCGTCGCGCCGGTAAGCATCCAACTTCGAAGCAAGCCTGTGGATGTTGGCAATCCAGTCGCTGAGCTGATTGGCCGTGTCCTCCAGCCGATCCTGCAGCACGCCGGGCCGTTGCTCTCTGATCAGCGTTTCGATGCGCCGCTGATAGGTCAGTGCGCTTTCCACCTCTTGCCGTAGCGCCTGATCCTCAATCTCATACGGGTCGAACTGCTGCTGAAAGAGCGCCAACAGCACCTCGGCGTTCGCCTCGGCGTCGGTCAGGCTGGAGATGAAGATTCCAGCCACTCCCAGCACGCCCAGGAGCGGCCAGCCCCACACTGGCCACCACGGGAAGGGGCGCGGCAGCAGCAGCGTCAGCACAATCGTGCCGGCCAGCACCACCGCGCTCTCCCAGCGGAAGAACGCGTACTGCAGAATCGCGCTCTGAGCCTCTTTCTGGAGTTCAGACCGTGTCGTAGCCATAGCTACCAAGTCAGGGAACGGCTTAGCCGTGCACGCTCAGCGAGTCAGCGAGCACACGTTTCGAGCGAAAAGGCATGCGAATCTCAGAAATACGTCGATATGATCCTGTAAAGCTCCTCAATATCCGTCTGGTCAGCGCGGCGGAACTGACCGTTGCCCGCTTCGGCGATGCGCTCCAGCAGACTCTCGTCTGCCCCCCTCCCAAAAGCGATGGTGAAGACCACCACATCGACGGCCCCCTCCTGCTCAAAGCGCCAGAGGAGATCGGCGATACCGCTCTCACTGGCATTCTCCTGACCGTCGGTCATCACCACCAGAGCGTTGATCGCTTCACCATCCGCGGTCCGCTGAAGGCTTTCATAGCCGTGCCAGACGGCGTCGAGCAGCGCTGTCTCACCGTCGGCCTCCATCCGGTCGATCCGCCCCATCAGGTCTTGGCGGCGGGCGTCGTCCAACGGCTGCAGTTCCGCGACCGACTTGATGCCGGTGCCGAACTCGATGAGCCCCACCCGATCCCGATCCCCCCGAATCTGAGTCACGAACGCCTTCAGTGCCGCCTGGGTGAGCGCCAGCTTCTCCCCACCCATGCTGCCGCTCGTATCCACCACCAAGTAGACGTTGGTGGGCCGCTTGGTGTACCACCAGACGTTCTGCACGACCTCGACCACCGAAGGCGATGGAATTTGGAGCGTCGTCTGGGGCTGACGCCAATCCACCGCATCACTGTCGGCGAAAGGGCTTCCCTCCTGATCCAAAGGTATGCTCAGATCGGCCGGGCGATAACCCGCGCTCAGCAACCGGCGCTGGGCATTGGGTGCCGTCAGGAACTGCGCAAAGGCGTGAAAGACGCGCCGCTGGTTGTCGGTGACCGCCGTCTCGTCCACGCCGCCCAAAGCCAGCAGGGCAAGGGGATGATCGGTCCAGAGCGTCCCCTCGGCGGGGTAGATAGCAATCAAGCGCTCGCCCGCATGCGTCTCGTTCCAGCTCACTACCACTTGCTCCTGGGCCACGAAAGCGTCCAGAAAGCCCCGCCCCTCTGCCGCTAGCTGCTCGACGATCACGTCCTCACTCTCGCCGTAGAAGCGCACAGTAGACTCCACCGCCTGGACGTAATCCAGCGTCCGCTGGTCCGTAGCGTCCTCCTCCGTAAGCCCTCGCGTCAGGCCTGCTCCAGCGTAGAACTCAGCCAACGTGGCCAACAGCCCGCTGGCGTGGCTGGTGCTGGGGTGGTTCCACTTGAAGTCTGCATCCTCCGTCGCCTTCCGCTGAATCTCCTCCCAGCCAATAGACTGCTCGGGCCAGCCCAGCTCGCGGGCCACGTCCTCCCAGGCAGCGATCACAACAGGGCTAGCCGCGTAGCGTACCACCGTGCTGGTGCGCCGATTCCCGATCGGAATCAGCGGCTCGTCACCCGCGCCCTGCTCCTCATCCTTGAGGGCGGCCCATCGGCGCTCCAGTTGATTCAGCCACAGGCTGCTATCGGGGGCCAAGGCCTGGAACGACGGCCCATGCAGGCTCTGATCCACCATCTCCTGGGGGGACAGCTCGACCGTCCGCACCTCCATGGTCTGACCGTCGGGCGTCGACTCTCCCTGAGCGTTGAAATCGGCGGCCAAGGCATCGAGCATGTCCCGCATCCCAGGCGACGCAGCAACTGTGAGCGTGGCACTAGCCGGGGGCCACAGCGCGCCCTTTTCGACCTCCACGGGTGTAGCCAGCGTGTTCCACACGCGCCCCCCGACGAGGATTGCCACCAACACACTACCCAGGCAGACGATGAGAGAAAGGACGAACACGACCAGCACACAGGAGCGCCGACCCGGATCTGGCCTGCTATCTCGACGCATCGATCCTATCATCCGTTTCACTCCACCATGTTCAACTCGAACCAACGCAACAGCGCCAGGAGCACGTCGCGATTCGGGCTCCGCATGGCGTCAGCACGGGGCACCACAGGCTCTACGCCTCGATCCTCCCACTCGACGAAGAGGCTGTCTGGGTCGGCGTCTACCGCCACCTGTGGGTTAGCGGGACGCAGACCATAGGCCAGAGCCCGCTTCTGCTGTTCCTCGCTCAGGAGATACTCCTGGAAAACCAGCGCGGCGTTCTTCTCCAGCGCGCTGGTCTCCGGCCCCATCCAGACGGTAAAGGGGAAGTCAAACCAGGTGACGTAGTCGGGATAGTAGAGGACCAGGGGATCCTCCCAGCGGGTGAGGATACCCTGCATATTCTGGAGCAGGTCGCTCTCCAGCAGCTGACCGCCGTCGCCCACGCTATAGCCGAAGAGCGCAAAGTCCTCAGCAGTGTAAGCGCTGGCGCTGCTAACATCGGTGACCGCGCCCATCAACTCCCCCAGCCAGTCCTGGAACGCGGGATCCGTGACGTCGTCAACGCCTATGTCAGTGCGGCCGTAATACTCGCCGGCGGCAGCGATCATAGCCGCCAAGCCGCCGGCGTTCTTGTTGGGGTTGGGCACCACCAGCTTGAAGTATCCCCAGCTCGCCTGGCCGCCCAGCTCGGGCCACCCTCCCTTGGCCACCGCCGCGTCGTGGATTGTGCTCCAGCTGATCTCCTCGAACTGTTCCTCCAATACCTTGGCTCGGCTCTCGTAGATACCCCAGGTGAAGAGGCTGATGGCGATGGGCCTCGCGCGGTACTGCCCGTCGGTGAGGAAGACGTCCCGGCCAAGCCGCTCCTTGTAGGAGGCATTGGCGAGTTCCACCAGGTAGCGACTATCGGGGATCCAGACCGTGGGGAAGCCGTCTAGCGCGGCCTCCTCTTCCGGCGTTAGGTTATCGATGTCGGCGTCGGCCGGCAGCGCCCCGAAGTCGTTCCGATCCCAGCGGCCCAGCGCGCTGAGACCATCCATCGCTACAACCTCAACCTGCAGTGGGACGCCGTCCAGCTCCGGGTTGCTGCCGTTGAAATCCTCGGCGGCGGCGCGCACCCACGGCTCCACGGGCAGCGCGGTGAGCACGCGCACGGAGATGGCGTCGGGTCGCTCGACGGTGAGCTCCTGGTCAGAACCGGGCCTCAGAGCACGCCACAACAGCGAAGCACCGACGATCACCAGCGCAACGGCCACGATGGCCACGAAAATCCAGCGGGTACGGTTCATACTCGTTTCCTCTCGAAACCCATCCCTCCGCCTTACGCCTTACGCTTTACGCTT
>CAYQZG010000167.1:0-3226 GCA_964421785.1 uncultured Anaerolineales bacterium | reverse complement strand
ACGCCTTACGCTTTACGCCTTACGCTTCACGCCTCACGTCACTCAATCCCCAGATTCCTCTTCCTCTCCGCCAACTGCGCGTCCAGCACGTCGCGCTCCAGGACCTCATCGATCTGCTCATCGAGGCTGGCGGCCCGCATCTCGGCGGCCGTGGTAGCCTTGTCCAGGCGGGCATAGATGCTCCCGGCGATGCGGCTAATGTCGGTGTCGCCTGAGCCCATCAGATCGTCCAGGCCCTTCATCGCGTCGACGGCGATCTCCTTGCTCTTGGCCAGCTCCAGCAGCGCCTGGAGTTCCTCGCGCTCCTGCTTCATCGTGGAGAGTCGCGCCTCGAGCTTGACCTTGGCGTCCAGGAGCTTCTGATACTCATCCTTCAGCCGCGCGGCCTGCTCCTCATACGTCTCAACTAAGCGCAGCGTGCTGTTCAGCTTGCTCTGGGTGGCGGCGGCCGTCTCTTCGTTGCCCTCCATCAGGAAGGCGTCGACAGCCCGATCCAGCTCGTCCTCCTTCTGCTCCAAGTCGTGCAGCTTCCGCCTGACAGACTTGACCTCGCCACCTATCGTGGCCGCGGCGTCCTCCAGATCCTCCAGGTTATCCTCGACCTGCCGGATATACTGATCGATCACCGCCAGGCTATTCGCCTTCAGGGCTTGATCGACCAACGAGTGTAGGTTCGCAGAGATCAACGTCGAAACCTTCTCCAACAACGATGCCATGTCGAGCTACCTCCTTACCTTTCTCTTCTCTATTCCCTGTCTGTTTGCCCTGCGGTCAGTACCGCTTCGGGCACGGACCAGCACCTGACCCCAAATGCTCGCAAGGGGTCTGTGAACCTTAATCCAGACAAGAGCACCCCCTGCAGTATCTCGCCCTATACTACGCATTCTCTCTGAGAAAGTTGCACCTTTGACCGCGGAGCACGGTTTCTACCTATGCAGAACAAGCGTCGAACCGGACGTACAGCCCGACTGTCGCAAGCCTAAAGGCACCAGAACCCTCCACGCTCGAAGATCCTCGGAGCACCCTGCCCAGGCGTCTCCATGACACGCCCGTTGGCGAAGTACTCGAAATCGAAATCCGTCATCTCTCCCGCCTTCTTCCCCGGGATCGGCATCAACCGCGCGGTCAGCGGCTTGTCCGCCACCAGCGAGAGCGTGGCCACGTCCAGCAAGATGGCCGAGATCTCCTCCACGCCCACGTCACCGGGAAGGGGGATCGTGTCCAGGCCTGTGCCGCACACGGTCGAGTAGAGGAGAAGACTGTCTAGGTCAAACGTTCCCTCCACGCTGCGCTCGGCCAGGGTCTGATCCTCCAGCACGGGCAGCATGATGCCGCAGAAGCCGCAGTGCTCGAACGCCGCCGTCGCGATCGCTTGCTCGATCAGCGCCACGGCGAAGAGCGTGGCGCTACCGCCAAAGGGATGCACGCCAAGCCTCTCGATTGCGTGCCCGATGCTGCGCTCCGTCTCCGGGAAGGGGGCCAGCGAGAAATCGATCCCGCCGAAGCGGAACTCAAAGCCCGCCGCCAGCTCCCTGCAAACGCCTTCGATGACCTGAGCCCTCTCCTCGATGCCCCCCTTCAGCGCCTCAGCCGCCTCTATCAGGCTTTCCGCACCGGAGAAGGCCTCCACCGCAAGATCGGCCGCCTCGGTGGCGATGGAGAACCGCGTCCCGCCCCCCGCGTGGTAGGAGACCGGGAAGAAGGGTGAGCCGGGCAAGCAGTTCGCCAGCACGGCCAGCCGCAAGTTGCCGAAGCCGTCGGGCGTCGAGTGAGCGATCTCAGAGATGATCTCGGCCGACCGGGCGATCGCGTCCAGGTGGATACCGGCTTCGCGCTCCGCTACCAGCACAGAGGCAAAGGCGACCTCGGTGGCGCGGATGACCTCGGGGATAGCCGCGATGAAGGATAGGTCGCTCTCCGGGTGGCTGGCCACTACGGGACCGATGGAGCAGTAGTCGATGCCGTGGGCCTGACAGGCCGCCTCCAGCTTCTGCGCGAAGGCTGGCGCCGCGTCCGGTCCCTCCTCACGCAGCACACTAGGAAAAGGCTGGGTCGCCAGCCGCACGGTCTGGACCTCAAGCCCCGCCTCGTCGAACCGAGCGCGCGCTTGCTGCTGGAAGGCATCAAACGTCTGAAAAGACGCAGGGTCTAGAGGATAACCTACGTCTGTGCCCAGGGTCACGGAACGGATGCGCATACTACCTCCTGGAGGTCAAGACTGAGACGTCACCACCGGCGGCGTCGATCGATACCGCCGATCATACCAACAAAAGCCGCATTGAACAAGTCCCCGGAGCGGAAACCAGCACTCACCTTCTCTTAAGCTCAAGGCGCATCGCCAGACCCAGCACCCATGCCCTCCCCATGCTCAAGGCGATCCGCCTTCTCAGACCAACAAGAAATCCGCATTGTCCAACGGAATAACCGCTGCCTCTTCCAGCAGGTAGAACCTGGCGCTCGACCAAGCATAATCCTCTGGATGCTCCACCAAGTTCCAGTGAGGCTGACACGGGTTATTGTGGATGTAAGTCATCTTCTGACGCAAGAACTCAGGCGAGAAGACATCCTTGGCGTTGTAGCCATCTTCCCACACCTTGTAGCGCTGCTTGCCCGTTTGCGCAGCCGCAGAGGCAAGATAATCCAGCGCTGGTTGGTTGCCCTCGACCCGATAATGCCGAACAAGCCGGTCGGCGATGTGCTTTTTGAAGTCACGCATGACGTCTGCAACAGCGTCACCGGCGCGACACTGGATGATGAGGTGCACGTGATTGGGCATGATCACAAAAGCGTACAGCTTGAATCGCTCTCGCAGACGCATGCAATCCAGGGCGTCCACAATCAACCGCTTGACCACGTCACGCCTGAACAGGTGCCGGTGCTTGACGGCGCTGGTGGTGATGAAGTACAAGTGATCGGGGTTGAAACCCGGTCGCCAGTTGGTCATACTCCCCCTCTACCCTCGCTCCAAGCGGATTGCCAAATCCGCGCCCCCCATTTCTGCTCCGCTCCCGGCGGATCGCCAGATCCGGCTCAACCGTCCTCACCACCACATCGGCGATCTGACGATCCCCTCCGAGCGTCAGGGTTCTGAGCGACCACCCCCACACCTCCCCTTCCCCTCACGCTCTTGCTGGATCGCCAGATCCAGCATTGCCTCCTTCACACGCACATCGGCGATCTGACGATCCCCTCCGAGCGTTAGGGTTCTGAGCGACCACCCCCACAC
>CAYQZG010000166.1:0-8326 GCA_964421785.1 uncultured Anaerolineales bacterium | reverse complement strand
AACAGATCATACCAATCATCCCAGCTCAGAGCGATCTCAACCTCGGCGTCCTTCTCCAGGCTCAAGTCGAGGTCCTCATCCAGGCCTCGGAGCCAGGGCCGGCTGAACTCGTGCCATCCATCCCCATCGGCATCCCGGAACGCACCGCCGTAGTACCGGGTAGCATCGTTCCCCGCGCTCTTGACGATGAGCATCCCTCTTTCTCTGGCCTCATCGAGGATATCGTAGATGGGCGTCTTCGATTCGTCGAGGACGCCCCGCCCATCGCCCCGGCTCTCGGCCGATACGGACAGAGAGAGGGAGACAATCTGGACGCCCTCCGCGTGCAGATAGTCGAATACCTCGTCCAGGCTGCTCCGCAGATTCGCCACCTGAATCAGATAGAGGGTGGCTCCCGGGGCGACGTCATGGATGATCTCGGCGCAGGCAACCCCGTGGGCCTGGTCCTCTTCTTCGGGTGAAGCGCCATCCACGAGCGTGCTCGTGGAGCTGCCGTCGGCGAAGAAGCGTCGGGTGACCAGGCTGGCGGGCAGCTCACCTTCTCGGACGCGATCGGCAAACCCGTCGAAGTGCTCGTCGAGCACGGCGACCCTGACGTCCTCTCCGGTGTAGCCGTGGGTATGGTACTCGACGGCCCCAATCTTGACCAGCGCTTCGCTGTGGATCGTGGCGCTCAAGGCGCCGCGCGCCCGTGGCATGACGAGATTGGCGCGCGGTAGCACCTCATAGGCAGGCATTTGCCCGGCAAGCGCCTGCCCGGAGGCGTAGGGACATCGAAGTCTCCCCACAAGTGCAGCCCACAGCGCTGACGCGACCAGGATCGCCAGAAGGGCAAGAAGGCTCCACCTCATCCTCTGACGACTGATCAATCCTCTCATCTTGATCCATTTCCAGGAGCAACTACGACTCGGACTCCGCTGCACCCGATCCTGCGACCGGCGGCAGATGAACACCTCGCTCTCTACTATATTATACGAGGGCACACGCCGCTTTTATCATCGATATCCGCTGCGGACTCTATGGTGCCTGGGCTAAGGTGACTGCGTCGACCCATCGCCCGTCGCCCCGTGGTCTTCATCATAATTCGCGGCGGCGGCTTCTCGAAGCCCCGTTTCGGCAGCGTCAAGCTCCTTCTGCGGCGGGGATTTCGTTCAGCTGGCGAGGCTCGCGCACAGACCAACGCAGAAGGATGAGGCCCACCAGCCCGATCAGAGAGGCCACGACGAAGAGCCCACGGTAGCCGAGCACGGCGGCCAGCCAGGCGCCGAGCATAGGAGCCACCGCGGCCACGACGCCGGTCACCGTGTTGTTCACGCCGATGTAGGTGGGACGAAGGTCGGACGTGCTGAACTCGGGGATGATCATGATGCCGGAGAGGATGAAACCAGCATTGCTGGCGCCGATGAGGGCGAAGATCAGGTAGAACCAGGCCGGGCTGGGGGCGAAGACGGCCAGCCCCACCGCTAGCGCGCCGCTCAGCGTGCTCAACTCCAGCACCAGCTTGTGCCCCCTTCGGTCGGCGAGCGCCCCGAACAGGAGGTTGCTCAGCGCCTGACCGACGAGCATGGGGGCCGTGAACCCCCCCGCCCTGCTGTCGGTCAGCTGCCAACGCTGCACTGCGTACACGGTCAGGAAGCCCACCGCCATCCTCCCCAGGGTGACCACCATCTGGCTCAGGAGATAACGCCGGAAGTTGGCATCGGTGCGCACCACGTCAAGCAGCATGCTCGGCAGGCGTCGCCAATACCCCCGTTGTGGGCCGTCGGGTTCGTGATGGACCTGAGCTGGCTCGCGCGTGAGCGACAGGAAGATCCACGACATGAATATCAGGAGCGCAGCGGCCGCGAAGCAGAGCGCGTAGCCCTGGGGGAAAGGGTAGCGATCGAGCATCCACGAGGCGGCGGCTGCCCCGAGCACGCCGGTCGCCGTGCCGCCGAAGTTGGTGATGCCGAGAAATCTTCCACGCCGGTCGACGGGGATGATGCGGGCCAGCATGTCTTGCCAGCCGACGGCCACTACACCCGCTCCTATCACGTGCCAGGCGAACAGCACGAAGAAGATGACCAGGGCGGCGCCAGGAGCGCGGGCGGCAAGCCAGGCCGCCGGCACCAGCAGCAGCACCGGCAGCCGTTCCGTGAACAGGCCCAGCCTCACCGGCACCACCTTCTTGCGCGGCAACCGCTGCACCCAGGGCGCGGTGAAGAGCTGCGGCAGGAGCCAGCCGGTGGAGGCGATGGTCGAAAGGAGCCCGATCGCCAGCCTGCTGTCGGTCAGATGGTTGACGTAGAGCGGCAGGATGGTGGTGGGGTTGAAGAAACTGGCACCAAACCAGAAGAAGGTGCCGTCCAGCAGGTTGACCAGGGCGTTGTGCCGGTAGTCTCGCTCCACTTCTCGGTCGAAATCGGAATCTGTAGTCAACGCGACCTCACATTCGTCCCCATTTGGTTGAGAGACGCAGCACCAACACGTCCTATGCTTGGGCTAAGCCGGCTTCATACGTGAAGCGCTGCATTCGACCGTCTACCCCGACCTCTGAAACGTACAGGCGGTGGCGGCTGTCCAGGCAAATCCCGTGCGGTGCGCCCTCGAACATCCCCGGTGTGGGATCCGCCTCACCATCCCCCCACCGGAAGAGGACGTCGCCATCCAGGCCCAGGACGCTGACGCGATGGTCCATCTCGGCGACGACCACCATAAGAAAGGTAAGCGGCCCGGGGACGGGGGGCGGAACCGCCGAAGCGGCATCCACCTCGTCATCGAGGAAGGCCAGGGCGTCCGGTTTCCGCAGGTCACCGATCTGATCGATGAACGCCCCGCTCCGGTCGAAGATCTGAATACGATCGTTATCAGAACGAAACATCTTACCTCCCGTCCGTCTATACTTCGATCGGTCTTTCCGATCCCAAAGTGTATGAGATCCCGCGTCCTTGTCAAGCTGCTATTCGCTTGACAAAGCCGTCCGTCCGCCTGTAAAATCTGCCGAAGTCTGTGACCAACTATCGATATCCATTGACACAGGAGGAGGTTCATGATGGCTCCCTCAGCAGCATCCGCTGTAAGCGCAGCGGCAGGAAAAGGTAAGCGGCCCGGGGACGGGGGGCGGAACCGCCGAAGCGGCATCCGCCCGGCATCCACCGCACTGCAACTGTACACCGTACGTGAGGCCCTGGCCGAGGATTTCGCGGGGGTGATGCGACAGATCGCCGGCATCGGCTACGTCGGCATCGAGCCCGCCCTGAGCACCCTGGGGACGACGCCGGCAGAGGCGGGCAGGCTCTTCAAAGAGCTGGAGCTGATGGTGCCCAGCGCCCACACCCCCTTGCCACTCGGCGCGGATAAGGAGAGGGTCCTGGAGGCCATGGCCGCCCTCGACTGCCGATGCATCGTCTCCGGGAAGGGGCCCGAGAGCTTCCAGACCCTCGACCAGATCCGGCGTACGTGCGATCTATTCAACGAAGCGCACGCTGTGGCCAGGGAGAACGGCATGAGCTTCGGCATCCATAACCACTGGTGGGAGTTCCAGACGGTGGAGGGCCGCTACCCCTATCGGATACTGATGGAACACCTCAATCCTGAGATCCTCTTCGAGGTGGATACTTACTGGGTCAGGACGGCCGGCCTGGACCCCGCCGAGGTGGTGAGAGAGCTCGGCCGGCGCGCCTCCCTGCTCCACATCAAGGACGGCCCGGCGGTCATGAATGCACCGATGGTCGCCGTAGGCGAGGGGGTGCTGGACGTCCCGGCCATCTCCCGGGCCGCCGAGGGCCACGCGGAGTGGCTGATCGTCGAGCTGGACGAATGCGCCACCGATATGATGGAGGCCGTCGAGAAGAGCTATCATTACCTCGTGGAAGGAGGTCTGGCCCGTGGAAAGAAGGGTTAAGATCGGCATCATCGGCACCGGCAACATCTTCGGGCGCTACGTCGAGAAGTGCCGCGCCTTCGAGATCCTCGACATCGTCGCCTGCGCGGACATCGACCCGCACAAGGCACGAGCGAAAGCCGAAGCGTTCGACATACCCCAGGTCTTTCCCGTCGAGGAGTTGCTGGGCGATCCGGAAATCGAGGTGGTCGTCAACCTCACCGTGCCCACCGCACACGCGGGGGTCAGCCTGGCGATCATTGAGGCGGGCAAGCACCTCTACTCGGAGAAGCCCCTGGCGGTGACCCGCCGGGATGGCCAGCAGGTCCTGGCCGCGGCGCAGGAGAAAGGGGTGCAGGTCGGCTGTGCGCCGGACACCTTCCTGGGCGGCGGCCTCCAGACCTGCCGGAAGCTGGTCGACGACAGCTGGATCGGCGAGCCGGTGGCCGGGGTGGCTTTCATGGCCCAACACGGTCCGGAGTCGTGGCACCCCAACCCCGACTTCTTCTACCAGGTGGGCGGTGGCCCGCTGCTGGACGTGGGGCCGTACTACCTCACAGCGCTGATCAACCTGTTGGGCCCGGTGAGACGGGTGGCCGGCATGGCCCGCATCTCCTTCCCAGAGCGCATCGCCACGAGCGAGGAGCGCTATGGACGGAGGATCCCCGTGGAAGTCCCCACCCACGTCGCCGGGACGCTCGACTTCGCCAGCGGGCCAATCGTCACGCTGATCACCAGCTTCGATGTCTGGGCCTCCAGCCTGCCCCGCATCGAGCTATATGGTTCGGAGGGCACGCTGAGGGCGCCCGACCCCAACACCTTCGGCGGCTCCGTCCTCGTCCGTCGCGCCAAAGCCCAGGGGTGGAGCGAGATGCCCCTCATCCACAGTGCGGCGGTGGGCCGGGGCATCGGCGTGGCGGACATGGCCTATGCGCTCAGACGCGATCGGCCGCACCGAGCGAGTGGCGAGGTGGCCTACCACGTGCTGGACGTCATGCAGGCTCTTGTCGAGTCCTCGGAGGCGGGCGAGCACATCGAGATCACCAGCCGCTGCACAAGGCCTGCGCCGCTGCCTTTGGGGCTGAACGAAGGGCTGCTGGACGCCTGACTCACTCTCGCTCCGGGGCCAAGGGGATGGCAGCGGGAGGAATGAATCGCTGCCCAAAGTCGCCCAAACCCCCAAAGCCGCTCGGAGGGGATCGCCAGCTCCCCGCGAAAGCCCTCGCGCCGACCAGGGCGATTGCGCGTGGACGGTGGACGAAGGCAGGCGGCCCCACAACTGGACAAGCAGCGGCGGTGACGTGCAATCTCACTCAAGGGAAAAGGGCGCCGGTCGCTTGTGCACACGGAAGGAGCTTGAGCTATGCCACACCGATCTACGTTGCGGATATCCATGCTCGTCCTGGCGTGCGGCCTGCTCCTGAGCTGGCAGGCCAGCGGCCCCACCCTATCGGCCGACCAGGCAGGGCCGGCGTCCGGCGTGAACACCTTCGAGGACGGCCGCTCACCCAGCGACATCATCCACGTCGCTATGGACGGCAGCGACGACGGCGACGGCAGCGCCGCGCGCCCCTATCGCACCGTCGATCGCGCGCTGGACGATGCCGCGCCCGGCGCCGCGGTGCGCGTGCACCCGGGCACCTACACGGAGCGGACGAACGTCTACGACCTGGCAGGCACTGCCGAGGCCCCGATCTGGATCGGCGGCGTGCCCGGCGAGCCCAAGCCCATCATCGAGAACGTCACCGAGGCGCTCCACCTGTCGCGCGTGCGCTACGTGATCGTGCACGACCTGGAGGTGCAAGGGGCCGCGTACAACGGTATCAACTGCGACGACGGCGGCGACTACGACGATCCGACCGCCACGCATCACGTCATCTTCCGCGATCTCTCCATCCACGACGTGGGTGGCAGCGGCAATCAGGACTGCCTGAAACTCTCGGGCGTGAACGACTACTACGTGCTCGACAGCGCCTTCGCCCGCTGCGGCGGCGGTATATCGGGGAGCGGCATCGATCACGTCGGCTGCCACCACGGCGTCGTGGCGGGAAACAGCTTCGAGGACATGCACGGCAACGCGGTGCAGTGCAAGGGGGGCAGCCGCGACATCGAGATACGCGCCAACCTGATGGTCGACGCGGGCCGGCGCGCGGTCAACATGGGCGGCTCGACCGGCTTCACCTACTTCCGACCGCCCCTTTCGACCACGGAGCCAAACGCCGAGGCCCGCGACATCCGTGTGGTGGCGAACGTGATCCACGGCGCGTACACGCCCTTCGCCTTCGTAGGCTGCGTCGACTGCCTGGCGGCCCACAACACCGTCGTCGACCCCGAATCGTGGCTGCTGCGCATCCTCCAGGAGACCACCAGCAGCGGGGACTACGCCTTCCTGGCGTGCCAGGACAACGCCGTGGTGAACAACGTGTTCTTCTTCGACCGGGAGGCGCTGAGCACGTACGTCAACACCGGCCCCAACACGCTGCCCGGGACCTTCACCTTCTCGCACAACCTGTGGTACGCCCACGACGACCCGTCCCGGTCGCAGCCCGACCTGCCGGTGGAGGAGACAGGGGTCGTGGTGGGGGAGGATCCGCGGCTGGTCGATCCGGCCGCCGAAGACTACCATCTGCGGGCGGACAGCCCGGCTATCGGGGCCGGCGCGGCGCTCCCCAACGTGGCGTACGACTTCGACGGACGTCGCTATAGCAGCCCGCCGAGCATAGGGGCCTTCGAGGGCGACCCGCCGGACCAGATGGTCTACCTGCCGCTGCTGACGCGGGACGGAACGGAGACGACGCGATCAGAGGTGCTCTCGGATCCGGCTGTCGAGAGCACGCTGATCCGCCGCGAAGCGATGCAGCCCTGACTTGCTCATCAGGGCATCCAGATCGACGCTGCCCTCCTCCAGCCGAGACGCCCACCGTCCATAGTCGGGGATCTTCCCATCCGCCTCGATAGCCTCAACGTCAGCCTCGCTCCACGAAGGAAACAGGCCAGGGTAACCTCGTTCGTCGAAAAACGCCCGCAGATCATCCCCAGACATCTCGTCCAAGGACGTCTCCTGCAACTCCCGCACGACGCCCCGGAACTCCGTCGGCACGTCCCACAGGGTGGTCAGCAGGGCTTGGCTGTCCGTCTCCAGCTTCACGGGATATGTCTGTTCTCTGAAATGGCGTACCTGATCCGGCGACAGCTCGGGGGACAGGAACCCCTCCGCAACACCCAGGGGCATCGTCATCACATCCACCCCCGCCAGTCTTGCCACCTGACGCCCGTCCCGCATGCTGGCCGCGATCTGGTGGGTGTTCACCCCTGCGCGGCCCCGCAGGTCCTCAATCGCCCTCTGGCTGGCTATGGTCGCCCTCTCGCCGATATTCTCGCCCTCCCCAAGACCGTTGCCCGCGACGAATGAGTTCAGTCGCCCCAAGAAAACGTTGACGAACGATGGCTGGGACAGCGACGCCGCCAGGTAGTTCTGGCGGGCGGAGAAACCCAGTGTGAAGTTCACCCTGACCCCCTGAGCCCTCAACCTTCGAGCGGCAAGAAACCCCTCCGGTGTAAGAGGGACCTTGACGATAAAGCGCCGGGGGCACATCCCGAAAAGCCGACGCCCATACCAGACAGTCCTTTCGACGTCATGGGCCAGGTCCGTGTGCAGCTCAACGCTGACCCGAGCGTCAAAGCGCTCCACCAGGCGCAGTCCGTGGTAGGCGTTCAGCACCAGGGCTATCTCAATAATCAGTTGCTCACGATCCATGTCGGGGAACCCGGATAGCGAGGCAGCAGACCGCTCGACGAGGTCATCGTAGATTCCCTTCTGGACCTCTCGATTCAGAAGCGTGTTGTTCGTGGTCAGGGCCTCGAATTCTCGAGACCAGCGTCGAGTCGCGCCCTCGACGTCGCCCGTGTCCAGCCACAGACGAGATCCCAGCCGGCGAAGCGCGCGCCAGCGGGCATTCAATTCGAAGGCCTCGTTCAGCTCCCCATACCGCGGCTCGAAGCCTTGTGTGGCCAACGTCTCCACCGACCGTACCAATTCCGCAGATGTGTTCATCTTCCCTCCCTGATGCGCCCTCCCAAGGTGCTCCAGCATGATCCAGGAGCACCAGCTCCAGATCCTGGAGCCCTTTCACACAACAGACTCTGACTTCTCCCTACCTCACTCTCAATGCTCATGTGCGGTGCAGCCATGCATAGGCGAGAGGATCCGAAAAACAGCAAAAACCGCCCACGAGGGCGGTTTAGGATGCCTTGCTCTTGTAGTCGGGGCGCCGGGATTTGAACCCGGGACCTCTGCAACCCCATTGCAGCGCGCTAGCCTGGCTGCGCCACGCCCCGCACAGACGCAATCATACCACATATCGCGAAGACTGGCAAATCGCAGGGTGCATGCGCCAGGAGCACTCGTCCTAGACCTGTCGGGTTTCTGTGCAGCGTATCAACCTACTCAAAACGGCTTCCGCG
>CAYQZG010000165.1:1999-8618 GCA_964421785.1 uncultured Anaerolineales bacterium | reverse complement strand
AGATTGGCGAACTGGGCGGGATTGCGCTATAATTGGGGTATGATCCTCCAGGTCTCACCACGTCCTGCCGTCTCCAGACCCGCCGGCCTGTTGTCGCCGCTACCGAGCCCTACCCTCGCTGTCGATCCCGCTCTCGCCGGCACGGGGCCGGCCCGGCGATGAGGCCCCAGCCATGAGCCGGACGCGCACGCTCTGCCTCGCAGCGGTCAGCCTCCTGGCGTTGGTCGCCTTCTCCGTCCGCGCCGTCTCCCTGGATGCCCAATCCCTCTGGCGGGACGAGGTGGACGCGCTGCGCTTCGCCACGGCGCCCTGGTCGGAGATGGTGGAGAATTTCACGCGGCCCGGCTGGAACGGCCCCCTCTACTACCTGCTCCTTCGGGGCTGGATCGCGGCCACCGGCACCGGCGAGTACGCCATGCGCTTCTTCTCGCTCCTGTTCGGCGTCCTCTCTGTCCCGCTGATCTACGCGCTCGGTCGCCGTCTCTTCAACGCGTGGGCGGGCGTCATCTCCGCGCTGCTCGTCGCCGCGTCGCCCTACCTGGTCTGGTACAGCCAGGAGGTGAAGATGTACACCCTGGTGTTGGCCCTGGCTCTGTTGGCCATCTACAGCCTGCGACGCGCCCTGGAGGGCGGCGGCTGGCCGTGGTGGCTGACGCAGATCGCGGCGACGTCCCTGGCCTTCTACTCGCACATCCTGGCGGCCCTGCTGATCCCCGTCCAGGTTCTGCTCGCGCTGGCCTGGTGGCCCCAGACGCGCAAGAGGTGGGGGGGGGCGCTGATCAGCCTGGCCTGCCTGACGCTGCCCTATCTGCCGCTGGCGGTCTGGCAGGCGCCCCTGGCCCTGCAGGCTCGAGAGACGGGCTTCTACCCCTATTCGCTGAGGCAGATGATCGTGATCCTCCTCAACGGCTGGTCGACGGGGATCGTGGGCTGGGGCCGCTTCTGGGCCGGGGCGCTGATGGGCCTGCTCGCTGCTGTCGGTCTCTTCAGCTCGGGCGCCCTTCTGGCCCCGTTGGTGGACTCTGAAGAGGAGCCGGCGCGGACTGCGACGCTGGTGGATTACGGGGTGATGCTGATCTGGCTGGCGGTTCCGCTGCTCTCCGTGTGGCTGATCTCGCTGCGCCAGCCGCTCTTCACGGATCGCTATCTGATCTGGACGGCGCCGGCGTTCTACCTGCTCGTCGCACTCTCGCTGGCGTCTTTTGCGACCGCCGAGCATTGGAGCCGCTGGGTCGCCGTGCCGCTGCTGGGCGCCATCCTGATCACCAACGGCGTCAACCTGCAGAAGCAAGCCAGCAGGCCGATCAAGTCGGACTTCCGCGCTGCTGCGGCCTACGTGGCCGGCTACGGGGAGACCTCCACGGCCGACCAGCCCTCCCCCTCAGAAGGGGAGCCCGGCCACAAGGTCTACGTGCCGACCACGAGCAGTGGCCCGTCGGGCTTCGAGGAGCTGATCATCTTTCAGATCCCTCATGGACGATACACGTTCGACTACTACTTCCCCATCGAGGCGTACGCCCAGGCCGCCGGGCTCTACACCAACCATCGAGCCCCGAGCGGAGGCTATCTCATGAGCGAGGAGCAGGCTGCGCGACAGATGAGGGCGATGACGAGGGGTTACGACACGGCATGGCTGGTCGCCAGCGAGGTGCCGATGTGGGACGAGCGGGACCTGGTGCGGGGCTGGCTGGATGAGCATGCAGCACGCGTGACCGAAGCAAACTTCCACCGCGTGGACGTCTATCGATACGAGCTGCCCGACGCGTAGGCGACAAGGGCCTATGACCGGGTACGCCTCACGTCTCGCGCTCCACGCAGGAGCAAGGAGTTTAGCGGCCGAGACCTTTAGCGTTTCAACTGACACCTGGTAGCACGTCACCCTGCTCCCGCCAAAGCCATATCGGGGGCCTTGATACGCCGCACAGAGACCCTGAAGGTCCAAGACACGTGCTCCTCGCGCTTCACGTTTTACGCCTTACGTTTTACGCTTTACGCTTCACGTTTTACGTTTCACGCCTGAAGGAGTATAATATCCCCATAGACCCACCGTTCTCGACGCCCTGGAGGATACTTCTTGGACGCTAATATCGGCACCGTACAACCCATAGACATCGAGCGCGAGATGCGCAGCGCCTACCTCGACTACGCGATGAGCGTCATCGTCTCGCGCGCTCTGCCCGACGCCCGCGACGGCCTGAAGCCGGTCCAGCGGCGCATTCTCTACGCGATGCAGGACCTGGGCCTGCGCCCCGATCGCGCCTACAAGAAGTCCGCCCGCATCGTCGGCGACGTGCTGGGCAAGTACCACCCTCACGGCGACAGCGCGGTCTACAACGCCATGGCGAGGATGGCGCAAGACTTCAGCCTGCGCTATCCGCTGGTCGACGGGCACGGCAACTTCGGCTCCATCGACGGCGACAGCCCGGCGGCGATGCGCTACACCGAGGCGCGCCTGGATCAGATCGCCACCGAGCTCCTGCAGGACATCGACAAGGGGACGGTCGATTGGGTCGACAACTTCGACGGTTCACTCCAGGAACCCGAGGTGCTGCCGGCCCGCCTCCCCAACCTGCTGGTCAACGGATCGGCCGGGATCGCCGTCGGCATGGCGACCAACATCCCCCCTCACAACCTGACCGAGGTCTGTGACGCCGCCGTTCACCTGATCGACCATTGGGAGACGCCGGACGCGGTGACGCTCGACGATCTGATGGCCTACGTGAAAGGCCCGGATTTCCCCACCGGCGGCGTCATCGTCGGGCGCGAGGGGATCACGCAGGCGTACGCCACGGGACGAGGGCGCATCATCGTGCGGGCCAAGGCCAGGATCGAGGAGATGGACGGCGGGCGGCACCGCATCGTGGTCACCGAGATCCCCTACCAGCTCAACAAGACCACGCTGTTGGAGCGGATCGCAAAGCTGGTCCGTTCCGACCGCCTGACGAGCATCTCTGACCTACGCGACGAATCGGACCGGCGCGGCCTGACCATCATCATCGAGCTGAGGCGCGGCACCCAGCCACGGAAGGCGCTCAATCGCCTCTACAAGTACACGCCGCTCCAGACCACCTTCGGCGCCCAGATGATGGCCATCGTCGACAACGAGCCCCAGCTGTTGAGCCTCAAGCGAGCGCTGCAGCGGTACGTCGAACACCGGCGCGACGTGCTGATCCGGCGCACGCGACACGAACTGGAGAAGGCCCAGCGCCGGGCCCACATCCTGGAGGGGCTGCTGATCGCCCTCGATCACCTGGACGCCGTCATCCAGACGATCCGCCAGTCGCCCGACGTGAGCACCGCCCGCGAGCGCCTGATGGAGCGCTTCACCCTGACCGAGATGCAGGCGGAGGCGATCCTCAACATGCCGCTGCGGCGGCTGGCCGCGCTGGAGCGACAGAAGATCGAGGATGAGTACGCGGAGCTGAACGACCGGATCGCCCACCTGCAGGACCTCCTGGCCTCGCCGCACAAGATCCTGCAGCTGATCAAGGACGATCTGAACGAGCTGAAGGAGACGTACGGCGACGAACGGCGCACGCACATCGTCCGCGGAGACGCGGAGCTCGATGAAGAGGACCTGATCGCCGAGGAAGAGGTCTTCATCTCGATCACAGAGCACGGCTACATCAAGCGGGTGCCGATGGACGTCTACCGCACGCAGCGGCGGGGGGGACGGGGCGTGATCGGGGTGGACACGCGCGAGAAGGACGAGGTGCTCCACTTCTTCCCCGCCCACACCCTGGACTCCATTCTCTTCTTCAGCGACAAGGGCAAGGTGTATCAGAAGCGCGCTTACGAGATCCCAAGCGCCGGTCGCACCGCCGAGGGAGATTTGCTGGTGGGGCTGATCAACCTCGACGCCGACGAGCGGATCACGTCGGCGATCGCCGTGCCGGACTTCGAGGAGGAAGGCTACCTGACCATGTTCACGCGCGAGGGCCGCGTCAAGCGGACCGTGTTGAGCGAGTTTGAGGACGTGCGGCCGAGCGGGCTGATCGCCATTCGACTTGAGACCGGCCCTTCCGGCCAAGACGAACTGGGATGGGTCCGGCGCACGCAGGGTGGGCAGGAGCTGATCATCATCACCGAGCAGGGCCAGGCGCTCCGGTTCCGGGAGAGGGAGGTGCGCCCCGTCGGGCGGAACGCGATGGGCGTATACGCCATCAGGCTGGAGCCGGGCGATCGCGTCGTCAGCGCCTGTACCGTCGATCCTCAAGCCGATCTACTGACCGTCACCACGAGAGGATACGGCAAGCGCACGCCACTGAGCGAGTTCCGAACGCAAGGGCGCTACACCAAGGGCGTGCTCTGTTTTAAGGGCAAGAATGCCGGTGGGATCGCGGCGGCGGGCGTGGTCCACCCGGAGGATCAGATCACGTTCATCACCGCCGGAGGCATCGCCCTCCGCACCCACGCCAGGGAGATCTCCCGGCTCGGCCGCGCGACGCGAGGGGTGACGATCATGGATCTGAAGCCAGGGGATGAGATTGCATCCATGGCGGTCATGGAAAACAGCGATGGGACATAACGGCTCCCGAACTGAGGCGATGAACGGATGAGCCAAAGGGACAGCACGAAGTCGCGCATCAGCTCCTGGCAGCCAGGCCAGATGCAGGCCCTCATGCCGGAGCCGGATCCGCAGGCGCTGGCCGAGACCCTGGTCGCCTTCGCCAATTCCGACGGCGGCACGATCCTCATCGGCGCCGACGAGGACGGTCGGGTGAGCGGGCAGGTCTTCACCGATGAGGTGGAGATGGCGCTGCAGGCCGCCGTGGAGACGTGCCGTCCTCCGGTGGAGGCTCGCTGGCATCAGGCCACGGTCGAGGGCGGTCCCGTCTTCTCGATCATCGTCAGGCGCAGCCCTGAGCTCCACAGTCTGGCCGACGGGCGCGTGCTGGTCCGCGCCGGGACAGAGAACCGGCCCCTCAGCGGAGACGAGATCCGCCAGCTGGCCGCCACCAAGTCCACCGGCGACTTCGAGGGCGAGCTCGCGCCGGGGGCCGAGCGGAGTGACTTCGACGACGCTATTGTCGAAGCGTTTGTGGGGAAGTGGGAGGAGCGTCAACACCGAGAGTGGACCCGCTCTGTGGACGACCTCCTGTTTGAGATGGGGGCTGTGACCGAGGAGGGACGTCCGACGGTGGCGGGTGTGCTGCTGTTCGCCTCCAACCCCCAGGTCTTCTTGCCGCAGAGCGGCCTGACGTTCGTGAAGTTCATCGGGAGGGAGCCTCGCGGCGAGGATGGTTATCCCGGCTATGGGCGGCGGGAGGAGATCGGGGGGTCGCTTCCAGAGATCATTCGGAGAGCGTGGCAAGTCGTCGGCGAGGAGATGCGCAGAGGAGCGGTCGTCACCGAGCTGGAGCGCAAGGAACGGACCGAGTACCCGGTCTCGGCGGTGCGGGAGGCGCTGGTCAACGCCGTGGCGCACCGCGACTATCGGCTGCGCGGGCGTCGCATCGAGGTGCGCATGTTCTCGGATCGGATGGAGATCACCAGCCCGGGCGGGTTGCCCGGCTTCATCACCGTGGACAACATCGTCGACGAGCATTTCTCGCGCAATCCGCGCATCGTCTCCGGCCTCTATCAGTGGGGCTATATTGAGGAGCTGGGGCTGGGCGTCGATCTGATGATCGATGAGATGGTGAGGGCCGGCCATCCGCCACCGACGTTCAAGGATAGCCCATACGCCTTCGGCGTCACGCTGTACAACGTTCTTGAGCGCGAGCCTCAACCCGAATGGGCCGGGCGCGTGAGCGAGCGCCAGGCGAAGGCCCTGGCCTACGTGGAGAAGAACGATCGCATCACCAACCGCGAGTACCGCGATATCTGTCCCGGTCTGAGCGCCGAGACGCTGCGACTGGACCTCGTCGATCTGGTGGACAAGGGGTTGCTGCTCAAGATCGGAGCCAAGAAGGGCACCTACTACATCTTGAAGTGACCGACGAGGCCCGTTTATCCCAAGGATATCCCAAATATATCCCAAATTATCCCAAATAGGACCCTGCAGCGGCCGTCCAGGTCTCGATGAGCGCGAAACGCTTTCCAGACAATCTCCGACCCGTGGACTGGGTCGCCATCGGTTTGTTGCTGATCTACGTGACCGGGTTTTCGTGGATGTCGATCCGTCAGCATGAGAGTTTCCAGACAAACGCTCTGGACCTGGCGAAATTCGACCAGGCGATCTGGAACACGGCTCAGGGGCGTCCGTATCAGATCACGCTGATCCAGCGCTCGATCGTCCAGAGCCACTTCTCCCCGATTCTGGCCATCTATGCCCCGCTCTATTGGCTCTGGCCGGACATTCGCCTGCTCTTCGTGGTGCAATCGATCTGCCTGGGGGGAGCGGGGTTTCTCGTCTACTGGTTCTTTCGCCAGGATGCGCCCTGGTTGGGGTTGACCGTGTACGCGGCGTACCTGATGCATCCCAGCCTGCACCAGGTGAACCTGTTCGAGTTTCGACGCATCACCACGGCCGTACTCGGAACCTCAGCGGCGCTCTACGGCCTGTTCAAGCGCCGCTATCAGGCCATGGCGGCGGGGCTGGCCGTCGCGCTGCTGAGCAAAGAGAACGCGGCGTTCCTGGTCATCGGCGTGGGCCTCTACCTCATCCTGATCCACA
>CAYQZG010000165.1:0-1899 GCA_964421785.1 uncultured Anaerolineales bacterium | reverse complement strand
CTTACGCTGACCGGTTTAAGCCCTGCTGCAGCACACCCGGGAGAAGCCTTCGGTCCGGTCCCAGAGGCGCTGCCCGCTGGATCGACGCTGCGAATCGCTCTGTTCTGGCGTGTGGATCAGCCTATAGAGAAGAACTACACAGTCTTCGTGCATGCAGTGAACCACGATGGTCAGCTGCTGGCCCAGCACGATAGCTGGCCGGCTGAAGCGCACCGTCCCACCAGTGTGCTGCCACCAGGAACGGTGTTTCGGGACGTGCACTACTTGCCCTTCTCCCAAGCTGTTCCGGGCGAGGTTATCTTGCAGGTAGGGCTCTACGATGGAGACGGAGATCGGTTGCTGACACAAGAGGATCAAGCGTTTGTCACGCTGCCCCTCCATCGGTGACGGGGTATGCAGATAGGACGAGTTATCTGCGTGGCGCTATCTGGGGACGTTATCCCAAACATATCCCAAATCTGATTTGGGATATGCTCGGGCAAAGATTTCAATCACTAAGGAGGCACCGAGATGGATCTGCAACTCAGCGACGAACAGCGTATGATCCGCGATATGGCGCGCGACTTCGCCGAAGCCGAGATCGCCCCCATCGCAGCCGATCATGATGAGACCGGCGAGTTCCCCCGAGAGACCATCGCCAAGATGGGTGCCCATGGTTTTATGGGCATCGCCGTGCCGGAGGAATACGGTGGGGCCGGCATGGATACGATGGCCTACGTGCTGGCCCTGAAAGAGATCTCCAAGGTGGACGCCTCCCACGGCGTCATCATGTCGGTCTGCAACTCCCTCTTCTGCTACGGCATCCAGCGTTATGGAAACGAGGAGCAGAAGCAGACGTATTTGCGGTCAGTGGCCAGCGGCGAGGTCGTGGGGGCCTACGCGCTGACGGAACCTCAGTCCGGATCCGACGCCGGGAACATCCGCGTGACAGCAGACCTATCGGCCGATGGATCCCACTATGTGATCAACGGCACCAAGTCCTGGACGTCAAGCGGGCCGGTGGCGAAGTACATCCTGCTCTTTGCTCAGAGCGACACCGATGCTAAGCCTCGCCATCGGGGCGTCAGCGCCTTCCTCATCGACACCGACAGGCCGGGGTTCTCCCAGGGCAAGACCGAGCCCAAGCTCGGTATCCGTGCCTCCGCCACGTGTGAGATTCACTTCGAGGACTACGAATGTCCGGTGGAGGCCCGATTAGGCGAGGATGGCCAGGGGTTCTATATCGCCATGTCGGTGCTGGACGCGGGGCGCATAGGCATTGCCGCCCAGGCGCTGGGCATCGCCGAGGCTGCCTACGAGGCCTCCTTGGCGTACGCCCGGGAACGAGAGGCCTTTGGGCAGAAGATCGGCAAGTTCCAGATGATCCAGCAGACGCTCGCCGACATGAAGATCCGCATTGAGGCCAGCCGGCTGCTCATCTACCAGGCGGCGCTGGCCAAGGAGGCAGCCCTGGAGACGGGTGAACGGTACACGCTGGAGTCCTGCATGGCCAAGACGCTAGCCTCCGAGACGGCGATGTGGGTCACCACGCAGGCGATACAGATTCACGGGGGGATGGGCTACAGCAAGGAACTGCCCGTTGAGCGTTACTTCCGCGACGCCAAGGTCACCGAGATCTACGAAGGCACCAGCGAGATCCAGCGGATGGTGATCGCACGGCTGGAGACAGGCCTGCGGTAGGTTCCCGAGCCGGCCATAGTCATGTCAGACTTCCGAAGTCTTCGAAGGCCATCCACCAGGCTTCGGAAGTCTTTGGCCGGCGAAACGCACGTTGTAGCACTAGCGACGATCGACAGGGGCCGGCTGCAACCCCACCCCCTTGCGAGACGTGCAGGATGGGAGAAACGCCAGTGACTGAGAAGATGAACGAGAAGCGACTTTTTCCTCTGTCCACGCTAT
>CAYQZG010000164.1:3920-8677 GCA_964421785.1 uncultured Anaerolineales bacterium | reverse complement strand
CCTCAGTCCCCCCCAGGGGGGGGGAGGTGTCTTCCTCCTCAGTCCCTCCTCCCCCCCTCAGTCCCCCCCAGGGGGGGGAGGTGTCTTCCCGCTCACCCCTTCCCCACCGCGCGGATGACGAGGCCGGCATCGGTGCCGTCCGGCAGCTGGAGGACGTTTCGTCCATCCACCAGCACCGGCGTGCGCATCGTCGAGCGGAGTTGATCCACGGTCAGGTGGGCGTACTCGCGGTGGGCGGTCACGATGGCGGCACAGTCGGCGCCGGTCAGCGCCTGGTCCAGCCTCTTGGT
Organism: uncultured Anaerolineales bacterium; assembly: GCA_964421785.1. Classification (GTDB taxonomy): domain Bacteria; phylum Chloroflexota; class Anaerolineae; order B4-G1; family B4-G1; genus SKLM01. The sequence continues at coordinate 8,387 of CAYQZG010000164.1, read as the reverse complement.
CAAGGGGACATCGCATCCATCGCGCTGCGCGCGCTCCCAGTCCGAGGGCCGAACGTGCGGGTCGTGGGCCACGACGTCGGCGCCGCGATCGAGCAGCAGCTGGGCCAGATCCGCCGCGGGCGTGTTGCGCGTGTCGTCGGCGTTCTCCAGATAGGCGACGCCCAGCAGGGCGACCTTCGCCCCGGGCAGCTCACGCCCGGCCTCCTTCAGGCCTTCCTGGATGAGGGCGAGCACGTGTCCGGGCATCCCATCGTTGATCTCCCGCGCCAGGGGGATCAGCCGTATGTCAGAACTGGACATCCCAGGTTCCCGGTCCAAGTCCGCATCTCGACCGTAGGTCTCGACGCCGTACTTGAGGAGCCAACTGTCCTTGGGCAGACAGTGGCCGCCCACGCCGGCGCCCGGTGTGTGGACGTTTCGGTCGGGCCGCGCGTTGATCAGATCGCGGATCTCGAAGGCGTCCACGCCCATGCGCTCGCAGGCCAGCGCTATCTCGTTGGCGAAGGCGATGTTGACGTCGCGGTAGGCGTTCTCGATGACCTTCGACATCTCGGCGGTCAGGGCATCGGTGGCGGAGACCTCCTCGTTGACGATGGTCTCGTAGAGCGCCACGGCGCGGCGGGTGGCCTCCGCGTCGATCCCTCCGACCACGCGGGGGAAGTCGGTGATGTACTCGAGCAACTTGCCCGGCATCACCCGCTCGTAGGAGAAGGCGAGGAAGAAACGTGTTTGAACGTTGGAACGTTGGAACGTTGGACCGCTTGATGCTTTGAGGCCGGATTCTCGTTCGAGGATGGGTTGGACGACGTTTTGGGTGGTGCCGGGGGCGACGGTGGACTCGATGACGACGAGGGTATCGGGCTGCAGGTGGCGTCCGACCTGCTCGCTCACGCTGCGCAGCGATTCGTAGCGCGGCACGTGGTGCTCGTCGGTGGGGGTCTGTACGTCGATGAGGATCACGTCGGCGTCCTCACAGACGGCGTAGTCGTCGGTGACGTGGAAGGTGCTCTTCTCGACGGCCACGCGGTGGATGAGCTCGGCGAGCCCCGGCTCGTCACCCTCGAAGGGAGAGTTGCCGCTGTTGAGGCACTCGATCTTCCATCCGGAGCGCTTCGACCGCCGCTGGACGCCGCTGACGCGGACACCTGGCACGTCGGCCAGCAGCGCGGCGCAGGGGATACCGACGTAGCCCATACCGATGACGACGACGTGCCTAACGGCGCCGTTGGAAGGTTGGAAGGTTTGAGAGTTGGAAGGTTGGAAGGTTGGAAGGTTTGAAGGTTGGTCATCCATCGTCATTGATCGGCCCCTAGCCTGTCTCCTGCTGCCCGTAGACAGCGCGGACCTGCTCCTCGATCCAGCGGTAGGTGCGCTCGATGCCGTCGCGGAGGGTGGTCTGGGCCTCCCAGCCCAGCTCGTGCATGCGGGCGTGGCTGAAGTTGCGGGCCTGCACGCCCACGGGCCCCTCGACGTGCTCGACCTGGATCTCCTTGCCGGAGATGTCGATGACCGTCTCCACCAGCTCGTTGACGGTGACATACTCCTCGGTGCCGATGTTGGCGACGAACGACGTTTGAACGTTGGAACCTTCCAACGTTTCTTGGCCTTGCCAGTCCTCCGAGTTGGCTTGCATGAGCATGTAGATGCCATCGACGAGGTCGTCGACGTAGGTGAAGCCGCGCACGGCGGTGCCATCGCCCCAGACGGGGATGGTGCCACCGTCCTCAGCCATGGCCACCTTGCGGCAGATGGCGGCCGGGGCCTTCTCGCGGCCGCCTCGCCAGGTCCCCTCGGGTCCGTAGCAGTTCTGGAAGCGCGCGATGCGCACACGGATGGGGTAGTTGCGGGCGTAGGCCTGTGCCATGCGCTCGGCGTAGAGCTTCTCCCAACCGTATTCGTTGTCGGGCATAGCGGGGAAGACGTCGTCCTCGGTCAGCGCCGGTTCGCCGGGCTGCATGTCGCGGTAGACGCAGGCGGAGGAGGAGAAGAAGTAGCGGGGGACGCCGAGGCGGGTGGCGGCGTCGATCATGTGGATATTGATGAGCGCGCTGTTGTGCATGATGTCGCACTCGGCGGAGTGGATGAAGCCCATCCCGCCCATGTCGGCGGCCAGCTGGTAGACCTCGTCGAAGGTCCTGGCCCCGAGAGCCCCTTCGACAGGCTCAGCATGGCCAGACGTCAGGTTGAGCGCCTGCCAGCAGTTGTGAGGCTCGCGCAGGTCGAGGAGCATGAACTCGTCGGCCTCGGTCTCGGCGAACTCGTGCTGTTTGAGATCGACGCCGCGGACCCAATATCCCTCGCGCTTCAGTTTCTTGATCAGATGTCCGCCGATGAAGCCACCGGCGCCGCAGACTAGAGCTCGTTTCATACGCCTCAATACCTCCTACTCACGTTTATGTACTATCAGACCGCGTCCTATGTCAGCGGTCGATCCAGGGACGATGGATCTCAAAGGTGATTGGCCTCGTCCCGTCGTCGACCGCCTATGGCGGACACGGCGCGCTTGGCATATCTCGTGCGTTTGTCCACAGCGAAGAGATGTGGCAGAGAGGATCGTGCAGGGTCACGAGCCAGCGTCGGGCTCTTCGAGCTAGCCACCACAGGCAGGAACACGCGGCAGCTTGCCACCAGTATGTTCCGCCGCGTGCGGTTGTTCTCCTCGTCCGATTCGGTGACGAGCTCCTCCGGGTCAACGACCACCTCGGCGAGATAGCGCCCCACCGGCCGCTGTGGCCATGTGAACGACACGTCCTCCACAGAACCAGGCGCCAACTCTGCGACGGTGGTCGTGGTGATGGTTTCGTCGCCTCCAACGTCTCGGAGCTGGCAAGCGACGTCGCGGACAGTGACATCGCCGTGGTTCGACAACCGCGCGGTCACCTCGACGTCGACCGTATGTCCGGGCTCCACCAGCGGCGGGGAGCTGGTCACGTCCTCGACGGCCAGGTCGACGTCCAACGTCGCCGTCAGCACGTTGTTGTCCTCCCTGCCCTCGTCCACCCGATCCGTCGAATCGGCGTGAACCCGGAAGATAGCCGGTCCGGTAACAGGACCGGTCCACTCGGTATCAAGGACCACCTCCCCATCGTAGCGGGGCGCGAGGCCAGGGACGGAGAACGTCTCCAGCAAGCTCATGGCGTGGGAGAAGCTGACCGTGAAGGAGAGGGTCGAATCGTTGCCCCAGTTGACCACGCGCGAGGCCAGGGTCAGCGTCGTAGGTTGCCCGTATAGCGGCACGCTCTGATCCGACGTGGAGAGCGTCAACGTGACAGGGCGAAGATCACGGTAGGGGACGATCAAATCGTTCTGCAGGATGTAGTCGGCGAAGACATGGCCCGTATACGTGATGACCTCCTGCTGAGGGTCGAAGAGATGGCTACAAGAGCTTTCCCCCTCGAATTCATGGTCGTCCAAGCTGTACCAAACCCAGCGCTGCACCAGCCTATTCTCGTCGGCGGGATACCCCAAGGCATCGTCGGTGGCCGTCATCATATAGTCGAAAGTGGCCGTCATGAAAGTAGTGACCGTTGGGCACTCAAAGCCATAGTCTCGAGGCATAAGGATCCCATACTCGGAGACGATGAGGGGCTTCTCTCTCTGCCCCTTCTCCTCCATCCACTGACGAAACTCCACAATATGGCGTTCGAAGACATCGATGTCGTCGTGATCCTGGACGGTGTACAGGGAACCCTCTTCGGCATCTATGCCCGGCGGGACATCGGCACCCCAGCTCCCCACCTCCTCCCGCAGAATCATGTTGTGGATGTTCCACACGTCGACCGGCATGGGCTCCCCGTAGCGATCCTGATAGCTGTCCAGCACCTTGTCCAGGTAGAGGCGGCGTATGGGTGTCGGCTGCACGACCCCGCCGATGGCGATGCGAGCCGTGGGATCAGCACCCTTGATCAGATGATAGAACTCGTGGTAGGCCTGTGCGTAGACCTGAGGCAGCATCTCATCCTGCCCCCCTGGGGCAACCACGTACTCTCCGGGGTTACCCGGATCCCGAATTCCCCAGTCGTAGCGATCCATCTCGTTGCCGATCAGCCAGAGGGATCCGGGGTTGGCCTGGGCGGTAGAGACGACGTAAGCACGGCTGTTGGGCGACCTGAGGATGTAGGTGTAGGGTTCGGTGTAGGGGCACAGATCTCTGTCGCGAATCCGCTCCGGCCAGCATTCGGTCATCTGGTGGAGTCGGATCATCTGGGCGTATTCCAGCCCTCCCACACGAGAAGGGTCACGGTCGACCGTCCAGTTGAGATACCAACCCGCATGAAGCTGCTCGACATCGTACGTCTCCAGCCCACCAGAGCCTCCCGTCCCGGTATAGGCAAACCCGAAACGCTCGTGCGGCGAGGGGTAGAGGACAGAAGCGGCACCTTTGACCAAGAGGCCGGCAAGGAGCAGCGAGAGGAGTAGAGAGGCCAGGCACAGGCTTATCCTCTTAGCCGGAGGAAGGCCGTCGAG
>CAYQZG010000164.1:0-3820 GCA_964421785.1 uncultured Anaerolineales bacterium | reverse complement strand
GTCGAGACGACGGCGCCCCATACGGAGTAGAGAGGCCAGGCACAGGCTTATCCTCTTAGCCGGAGGAAGGCCGTCGAGACGACGGCGCTCCATAGGAAGGCCGTCGAGACGACGGCGCCCCATACGGAGTAGAGAGGCCAGGCACAGGCTTATCCTCCTACCCATATGGGAGATAGAATGACCTACTCCTCTTCTCATGGTCGCCGACCTCCTTGCGGCTGGTAGGCTGAGCCAGGCTCAGCCTTCTCGCAGACCTATCACCCGATGGACCGCTCCCTCCTGGGAGAGCCGGTAGCGATTCTTCACCTGTGAGCCGGGATCGGTGAAGTAGATGGGATGGGTATCCCAGTTGTCCTCGACCAGGGCCGAGAGATGCAGCGACAGCCCTGGCGGCCTGGTCCCCATCGCCACGGCGACTCTGTCGGACAGTACAATGTCAGGATGGACGTGACCGGCATTGGCGCGATACCATGCGAAGTGCAAGAGATCAGCATCGAAGAGGGCCACATCAGTACGTCTCCGCTCCGCGTAGCGGACGTACCACAAGGTGAAGGTATGCCGATCGGTCTGAGAGACGAGGATGGCGTTGGGCTCCAGCGCCTTCAGCACAGCCGCGCCATAGTCTCGCGCTGCGGAGTCGGCGCTCACATCCAAGGAGCTGAAGTTGCATGCCAGCGACAAGAGGGGGACCAGTAGAATCAGGCCGAGGGACAGAGTATGAGCGAATCTGGCGGTTGAATCGCTCAGCCGATCCAGCTCGTCCAACAAGAACACCAGGCCCCATCCCAACCACAGAGCAAACAAGAGAAGAGCGGGGATGAGGTTGACCTGAGAATCGGTGGTATCGTATCCAATGGCGTAGGCGGAATAAGCAAGGAAGAGCACCGATGAGAAAAGGGCGACATCTCTTGCCCGCTGCCAGAGCGCCCAGCAGCCGACCAGACTGAGGATAAATCCCCACCAGCCGGTCTGCTGAACGACAAGGGCCGACCAGGCGGAGAGCCTGGATGGAAGGTGACGGAGCGGTAGACCGAAAAAGTACTCTCGATAGATTCTACCCGACACGGTCCAGAAGAAACCGTGCAGTGAGCTCGGGTCTCCCCAATTGACAGGAGGGTGATGAGCTGCCGCGATGGGGAGATAGGCGTAGACACCGAGCCCCAGGAAGAAGGGGAGACCCACTGTCATCGCGCCCCAAGCGCTGGCGGGCAGGTGCTCCCGTCGGGGCCAGAGAACGATCAAGAGCGCAGGGACGAGCATGAGGATCGTCAAGTGGTTGCCCATCCCCAGTCCGCAAGCGAGGGCAATCGCGCTCAAGGTTATGTCGCTGGGCTGCTCCATCCAGCGCAGCACGAGGTAGACAACCAGGGAGACAAAGAAGGCGTTGAGCGTGTAGACCTCGGTAATGAGAGCTTGGGACCAGAATAGGGGCGAGAAGGCCAAGGCCAGTGCCGCAGCCCCGGCCGCGAACCGTTCTGGGAGGCCGGGCTGTCCGCTTCTGAACAGCCGAAAGGTGCTCAACAAGGCAAGATAGAGGAGGCCGGCCGCAAGAGCCGCGAAGACGGCGGACATCAGATTCAGCCGATGAGCCCGATCCCCCCACGGGATAAGGAGAAAGATCCGTCCCAGCAGCGTATAGGTCGGATACCCGGGGGGGTGCGGCACGCCGCGCGTGGCCACGGCGGTGATCAAGTCCCCGCCATCGGCTCCGTGGTGACTCCACGTAATGGTGGGAGCCAAGGTGCGGAGATAGACGATCAGTGCAATAGCAACGACGGCTATCATTGGCTCTTGAGGACAATGGGGAGAAATATGTTAAAGAACGGATGGTCACCAAAGTTGACCAAACGTGTCTCAGTAGCGGAAGCCGTCACAGCTACCACGTTGGGTGAGGTACTGAAATAGCCCGGGAGATCGCTCTCCGTGACCGTATAGACCTCTCCAGCGACGAGATCTGTGAATGTGTAGTTACCGACGACATCAGTGGTCATGGTGAGAGTGTCAGTGATCTCACTGGTCAGGGTTATTAAGACCCCGGGTATTCTCGGCTCTCCGATGTAGAACTCCCCATCGCGATCCTGATCCTCAAAGACAGTGCCCTTGATGGATCGTGGTTTAGGAAGCGTCTGCTGAAGTCGGCTCTGCGCTGGCGTCGCCCACGCGGGGGTAATGCCCACCGGCAGCAAAAGGGCGGCTGCTCCAGCCAGGGCGATGACAAGCAATGTCAGGTGCACGCGTCGATCAATCATCGTAATCTCCTCAATTCTCTCTCTACCCAAGCGCGGGATCTTGCCGCCGCGAGAAACGGCTGCATCGAGCCGTCGGGACGACGGCGCTCCATCCTAGACTCTCTCGTTCAAGCCCTCGAGATGAGCTATCCTCGAGCTTCACTCGAAGCAGAGCCGGCAGGAAGGGGAGAGAGCTGCATCCTGTCTCGGAGGTGCCAGCTGTGCCCGCAAGTATGATCGGTAGATATGACTCTCCTCCCGCGTCGGGTGTGGCGGACGCAGTAGGCGTGGCCGTGCTCGTTGCCGTCGGTGTGCGCGTGGGTGTCTCCGTCGCTGTCGGCGTGACCGTGTTCGTTGCTGTCGATGTCGCGGTTGGCGTGTTCGTGGGCGTGTTCGTCTCCGTCACCGTCGGCGTGTTGCTGGGCGTGGGCGTCTCCGTCGGTGTGGCCGTGCTCGTCGCCGTCGGTGTATGCGTGGATGTGTCCGTCGCCGTCGGCGTGGCTGTGTTCGTTGCTGTCGATGTCGCGGTCGGCGTGTTCGTGGGCGTGTTCGTCTCCGTCACCGTTGGCGTGTTGCTGGGCGTGGGCGTCTGGGTCGGTGTGGCCGTGCTCGTCGCCGTCTCTGTCGCCGTCGGTGTGTTGGAGGGGGTGGGCGTCTCCGATGGCGTAGGCGTGCTGCTGGGCGTAAGCGTCTCCGTCGGCGTGGCCGTGCTCGTCGCTGTCGATGTCGCGGTCGGCGTGTTCGTGGGCGTGTTCGTTGGTGAAGACCCATTGACGTGGAACGTACCATCCCGCCAGGTGACGGGCAGTGGATCGCTTATCGCGTCCAACACGAGCAGCTCGGTCACATCCAGCAGCGAAGCACCCGCGGCATCCTGATCCAGTGCATACGGCACCGAAAGGATCGCACCGGTTCCCGGATCGATAGTAGCTCCAAAGAGATCGAACAGGAGAATGTGCACCTCGACTGCTGAAGCATCACTATCATCCTCAACAGCGCTAACCGACCAACCGCCGGCTCGCCCCACGGCTTCTATGTTACCCTCTGATATGTCGAGCCCGATAGTTGAATCGTACGTGAACCACATCTCGATCGAGGAAATCGTATCATTGTTGTCACACTGAATATCAAACATGCCATTCGTTCCCGGATCCGCATAGACATCCTCAATGCTTATCACGTTGCCATCGGCCTGATATTCATCGTACAATTCACTGTACAGGACCGAGTACTCAGAGATGATGAAGGGCTTATCTCGCTCCCCTTTTTCCCTCATCCATTGACGAAGATCTCGGACGTGCTGCTCGAATATATCCATGTTGTCAGCGCCCTCTATGCCGTATTCGGCGCCAGAGAGGACATCCACACCCGGGGGTACGTCGGCCTCGAAACAGATGATGTGTGCCCAGGTGATGGTGGGTGCGAGCATTAGCAGATACGCCGCCAGGGCGATGGCGACGAAGACTACCACACCTCTGCTCCATCCTGACGATCAACGGCACTACAACGGCTCACAGGTCACTGCCTCGCCGTCGTCGTGCTTGGCCGGACAGGCTCAGGGGGGCGAACAGCCTCGAAGGCATCGACCTCGA
>CAYQZG010000163.1:0-8706 GCA_964421785.1 uncultured Anaerolineales bacterium | reverse complement strand
TTGTGGCGTAAGTTAGATTGTTTTTGTGGCGATTTCGCCACAAAGCGCCTCATACGTGAAACCCTCACATCGGACTAACGACTTGCTGGCATTGCAGATGTGCGCGCCGACTTGAAGCTCGCGGGTAGTTCCGTTCGTCATCCGTCGACAGGAGTCTCGCATGCAGCGTCATCCTTACAAGTGGCCCAGCCTAGCCGCAGGCCGGTGGCTCAATCATGGGCGAGGATTGACATCCTTGCGAGTCTATCTCGGTCTTTCTCCATGGCGGAGTCGTGGGGTCGCGAAGAGGCAACAGGTTGGCTGCAACCCGCGACGAGTCGTGGCCTACCCATTGCCTCACCCTGAGACGGTCTTCAAGGGCTCCGCTATCTGAAATCCTCGGAGTGCAAGTACATCTCGATCTTGTAGGGCCCCTCTGTGGGCAGGTCTGGGGCTGCCTTGCTCAGAACCTGGACGATCGCTTCAGCGTCCTTTGCATCCCAGAGGCAGTAGAGCGCACCGGCATCCGGGGCATAGTAGCTCCTTACCCAGTACGCATCTGCCGTCAGGTGGGCCTTGATGGATTGGGCCATCGGGGTGCCGGCTTCCACCGTCATATCGCTACCCACCGGGTGAATCGCCAAGAACTTGGCCATGGCTTTGCTCCTTTTCTCTAGATCCATCGAGCCGCGCACGCGATCAGTAAGCGGGCCAGCATCGTCTCGGCTGGGGGCCGAGAGGCTAGCAGGTGTCTGGCATAGGCATCACCTCCTGCTTCAGTTGAGATCGGGCAACCAGGCGGAGCCAGAGTGCTGTGCAAGGAACTCACTGGTCACCAGCCGGACTGATTGCCCCACTCCTTGAAGGGCTCATGAGTCCTCTGGTCATACCACTGCATCGGCCCACCTCACCTGCAAGTGTATGGCACACCGCCAGGCATGTCAAGCAGGCGTCCTGCCGGCGCTCGCACGGGACCTACTCCGAGATCCTGATCACGGCGTTGGGCTGCTCCAGCTCGCCGTGCCTGGCCAGGATGAGGGCATCCTGCAGCTCCTCGAAGGGGAACACACTGGTCCCTACCTCCAGATCCAGCTGGTCCGCGATCTCGAGGAAGCCCTCGGCATCCGCTCTCTTCAGATGGTACAGCGTCCGGATGTCGCGTCCCCATAGGTTCCGGCTGTAGTCCTCGATCAGAATCGGGGAGGCGCTCACGGGCGCCATCACCAACACCCCGCCCCGGTTCAACTGTGAGAGGATGGGCTCGACCAGATTCCCCGCGGGCGGGAAGAGGATCGCTGCGTCCAGCTGGCAGGGCATAGCCTCCTCGGCAGCGTTGGCGGCCCACCGGGCGCCCTCCCTGCGCGCCCGGTCGATGTTGCGCTGAGACCGCGTGCTCACGTACACCTCGATCCCCAGGGACTGGGCAACCTTCAGGACGTAGTAGGCGGTCGGGCCGAAACCGTAGAGCCCCAGCCGGTCCCCCGCCTGCGCCTCGGTGAGCTGGAAGGCCGCGTAGCCCGCGATCCCCGGGCAGAGCAGCGGGGCGATCTCGACAGGCGCCATGTCAACGTCGTTGAGCGGTAGGGCGTACGCCGCCGGCGCCGTCACGTACTCCGCGTAGCCCCCGTCCACGTCCCAACCGGTGCACGCGATGTCCGGGCAGTAGTTCTCCTCCTGGGCCAGACAGTATGTGCAGTGCCCACAGGAACTGTGCAGCCAGTAGACGCCGGCGCGGTCGCCGATGCGGAACCGTTCCACGTCGCTCCCCACCGCGTCCACGACCCCCACGATCTCGTGTCCCGGGATGACGGGCGTCTTCCGCAGGGGCAGATCCCCCTCGATGATGTGGATGTCCGTCCTGCATACCCCGCACACCAGGTTTCTCAGCCTCACCTCGTCGGCGTGGGGCTCTGGCCTGCGGACATCCGTCAGCGTCAGCGGTCGCTCCTCTATGCTTGCCTGTGCTTCCAGCACCCATGCCTTCATCGTGTCACCTCCTATATCACCCGTGCGCCGGCGTAGCGCTGGCGGCGTGTCGCCTCCAGTCCCTCCCGGCACAGCTTCATCGCCCGCGGCAGAGCGGTCTGGATGTCCTGGGCCGTGAGGCCATCCTCCCCCTTGTCCTCGGCGGCCAGATCCCCGGCCAGCCCGTGTACGAAGGCGCCCTGGCGCGCGGCGCTCGGCGGGGGCAGACCCAGGCTGACCATAGCCGCGATGGTGCCCGCCAGGACATCGCTCGACCCCGCGGTCGCCATGCCGGGGTTCCCGCTCAGGTTGATGAAGACGCGCCCATCAGGACGCCCGATCAGGGACGGGGTCGTCTGGAGCACGAGGGTCGCCTTCAGCTCGGAGGCCGTGCGCTGCAGGACGGCGATCTTATCCACGTCGATGTCGCGCGCGCTCCCGCCGGTCAGTTGGGACACGTCGTCCAGCTGCAGGGTGAGGATCGTTGCCGCCCGCCGCTTCCCGATGAGCGCACCATTCTGCCCCAGTGCGGTGATAGCGGCGCCGGCGAGGAGCAGCGGCCTGTCGGTCTGCGCGGTCAGCGCGCGGGCCAGCTGCCGGGCCTGCGACGACCCGGGCAGCCCTGGCCCCAGCACCACCATATCCATCCCCGCGCACAGCTCCAGCAGGTCGGCCTCGTTCTGGCCTGCGATGCCGCCCGATGCCGTCTCGACCTGGGGGACGACGAGGATCCCGCTGCCCTGGCTGGCGATGGAGGGGGCGACGGATCGGGGCGTGACCAGGTGGGGCCAGCTGCCGCCCGCCTTCAGAAAGGACCGGGCGGCGAGATAGGGCGCGCCGACGCGGCTGGCGGCTCCGGCAACGAACAGCGCTCGCCCGGCGTCGCCCTGGGAGGATGCCCTCCTTCGGGGAGGGAGCTCGACCGGCAGGTTGACCTCCACCTGCAGCGTGTCGGCCGTGACCATCGTCGGCGGGAACGAGATGTGGGAGACGTAGAGCTGGCCGCCCAGGTCGATGCCCGGGGAGAGCAGGTTCCCGATCTTCGGCAGGCCGAAGGTGACGGTGCCGTCGGCCTCGACCGCGGCGCCCATCACCTGGCCCGTGTCGCCGTGGACGCCGGACGGGATATCGACGCTGAAGACCGTCTTGCCGCTGCCGTTGATCAGCTCGATGACGTCGCGATAGAGCCCCCTGACGTCCCGCGTGATCCCCGTGCCCAGGATGGCGTCCACGACACAGTCGCAGTGCGCCACCTCCCTCCCTGCTGCCGCGGCGGATGCGAGCTGTTCGACCGCGATGGGCAGCCGGGAGACGACCTCGGCGTTCATCCCGGCCGCACCCTTCAGCTTGGCGGGGTCGCCCAGGACGAACACCTTGACCGTGCCGCCGTCCGAGTGGAGCTTGCGCGCAACCACGAACCCGTCCCCGCCGTTGTTGCCCAGGCCGCAGAAGATCACGAAGCGCTTCCCCTTGACGCCGAACCTCTGCAGGATGGCGGCGGCCACGGCCTGCCCCGCGTTCTCCATCAGGAGCTCAGGGGCGATCCCGTACGTCTCGATGGCCGTGCGATCCAGATTCCTCATCTGAGAGACTGTGCTGACTTTCATGCTCGTTCCTCCTCTGTACGGTGTGCTTCAGTTGACGACCGCGTGTCCTCGTCCTGCCGGGCCGCGCGGAGGCCCAGCTGGTGCTCGCCTCAGACCCAGCGGGTGGGCAGCGCTCGGCCTTCGACCTCGTTCACGAACCTCACCGCCGGGTAGCCCAACAGAAGAACGCCCAGCACGCGCTCACCGCTCCGCAGCCCGAGACGTTGTCTCGTCTCCCGGTCCCTGTCGAGGATGGTCCGTCCCGCCCCCACAGACAGCTCCCCACGCCGTGCGCCTGGGCGTTTCATTCATCAGCCATCGCCATACGTCTCGATGATCTCGTCGGCCATCCCCCGCAGCTCCTGCCGCAGGTTTAAGATCACGGCTGTGCGCTGCGTCCGCAGCCTTCTCCAAGACCCAATCGGCGCTTTCGTGCCTGCCGACGTGCCACATCAGGACGAGGAGCGAGGCGGCCCATACCACGAGCGCGGTGAAGGCCTGTGATGGGCGCTCCAATACGGAGATGTAGCCCTGCAGGTCGTGGCCTATCACCTCCTCAATGAGGTACATGCCCAGGACCACCGATGCCAGCACCAACACAACCACCATCATGGGGCCCAGCACCATGGTGATCAGGATGACCGGGAGACCGATCACAATGGCGATGACGTCCCAGAAAGAGAGAAGGATATGCAGGCCGACGAGGACGACGACGTGTCTTGGCTTGAGAGGGATGCGTGTCAGACCGACCCTGGCGATGACGATGAGAAGCTGACCGGCGACGAAGACGATGATGGCCAGGGGCAACAGATAGGGAAGCTGCGCCGATAGCCTCGTCGTCGAGGCGATGGCCGCCACGGCAGCCAGAAGCGTCAGCACCGCCCCGCCGACGTTTAGGCCTTCGAAGAGCTTGTCGCAGATAGCTTGCTTCATATCTCTCCTATAAGACCCTTCAGGCGGCGGCCAGCAAGGCTGGCTACGCCAGACAGTTGGCCCGCAAGGTCAGGGCAATCGCATATGGCATGGCACGCTCCTAGACCCCGTCTCGTAGGCGGCCTCCGCCCGTCCTCCTTCGCCGTGAAAGGCCTCGCGCACCCGCAGCGCCATGCCGAGATGACCCGTCGAGAACTGGTCGACGCCCAGCGTCAGCCCCCGCTGGATCTCCTCCGCCGCATCGAGATTCGAGCCGTGCACAAGAAAGCCGCTGCGATGGAGCTGGTCCACGAAACGCTTCGTGATCAGCGCGGCGTTCAGATGGACGACATCAATCCCCAGCAGACTGGCCCAGTCCAGGGTGTGCCGCTGCGCGAGGCGAACGGGCATCCAGTCAGGAGGTTCGTAGAAGAACGCCCCGGCTCGCACCTCGGGGTGAAGTTCCTTGAGCTGTCTCAGGAGCGGGTAGTGAGGCGTCGTCAGCTCCACGTCGTCCAGCAGATCGAAGCCCTGGATCTCTCCGATGACCTGACGCAGGAAACCCACGCCGGAATCCTTCAGGTCGACCTCGAGCCTGATCCTGCCCTGGCACAGCTCGAGGACCTCGCTTAGGGTGGGCTTTGGCTCGCCGGAGAACCGCTCGTCGAACCAGCCGCCGGCATCGAGCGCTTTCAGCTCGGCCAGCGTCTGCTCGCAGACGAGGCCCTGGCCATCATCGGTGGCACCCAGCCCGTAGAAGTGGTGCACGACCAGCTCGCCATCGGCGGTGCGATGGACGTCGAGCTCCACGCCGTCGGCCCCCCTCTCGATGGCGCTCTCGAAGGCCGGCAGCGTGTTCTCCGGGGCCTTCTCCACGTCGCCTCGGCAAGCGATGACCAGCGGCTTGTGCATCTATTGACCTCCTCAAGAATCTTACCGAAAGCTCTCTGCACGTGTTCTAGACCTTCGTACGTTCTGCTTCCTGTTCGGTTAAAATGCTCTCACGCCTGCGCGTCTTGGGTTCCTGACGTGGGCATGCCCCTGGCTACCCAGGTGTTGGCCACCTCGATCATCTCTCTCGCCACCCGGTAGCAAGCCTCCTGGAATGACTTCGAGTAGCCGTATCGGGACGCTGCCTCGCGGAACTCATCCTCATCCTCAAGCCGGGCTTCCCCTGGGAGTCTTCGGTCAATGTCCAGTTCGTAGTCCGTGAAGGACACCCTTGAATCCTCTATCACCGCCCGACTGCTGATGTTGACGTAGATCTCGACGAGCCTTCCGTCGGGTGCATACACCTCCAGCACGTTGTACGGCCTGTCCGACCAGTAGAATGCCCGAATCGCATACTGGGACGTCCAACCGCCATCCACACCCTCCACCCGATGACCGGCTGGCGTGACGAGGACGACGCTGTTCGCCTCCACAGACTCGACCGTCGCGCGCCACCAGCGGTAGCACGTGCCGTCCGCCTTGTAGGCTCTGACCTGTACGTGGTCACCGATCTCCATGTGCATTCAGGACTGGAGCAATGCGCTTGTCTGCGTTCCGGCTGGATGATATGCCTGCTGTCCGAGCCGGGCCTTCATCAGGACCCGGTCCCCGCACCTGGCTTCCGCGCACGCACGTGCAGGAAACTGGCTATCACTTGGGCAGATTGGAGGCGGGGATGCTGGCGCACGATCTCATCGCTTGGCTGTGGCTCCTCTATCCGCTCCAGGATGAAGCCCTTCTCCATCACCAGGTTCAGCCATTGGCTTATGGTTCGAGTGTATCGCGGCACCTTGAACTTAGGCAGGCGCTCCCTGATCTCCCGCGGCACCGAGCCGAAGAGGATTTCTATGACCTCTCCTCGCAGGTTTCGGAAGTAGTTGCCGACCTCCCTGGCATACGCGCGCCCCTTCTCGTCGCGTAGCGTGCGCCGGTGAGGCGTCTCGAAGCATGGATGGGTGATCGAGAACTGCAGAAAGCCGCCGGGCTTCAGCGCGCGGTAGACCTCGTCGAGAGCGCGCCCTATCTCGGGGATGTCCATGAAGCTCATGATGCCGGTGGCGAAGCCAAAGGTCGAGTCGGCGAACGGCAGCTCCGTGGCGCTGGCAAGTGCGTACCGGATGCCCAGGGGATCCCGATCCTCCGATTGCTTGGCGTGTTGAAGGAAGGCGTCCGAGATGTCTATGGCGGTCACCCAGGCTCCACACTCAGCCAGTAACCGGGTGTTGTACCCCTCTCCGCAGCCGATATCCAGCCCCAAGAGGGCGTTCACATCGGGCAGCATGTCGAAGAAGGCCGGGGTGTTGAAGTGGTCACGATAGACATCGTATCCAGCCTGCGACAGCCTGGTCCACAGATCGGCGTTCTCGTTCCAGTAGCGCCTGACCTCTTCATGATCCATGCTACCTGCTCCGTCCTAGAGGCTGCCTCTCTTTGCCGCCCTCACGCAGCCCCCCCTTGGTCCCCCCCCCGGAGGGATCTTCTCCCCCCTCGGTCCCCCCCGGAGGGGGGGGAGGTGCTCCAGGACGAACGCCGCCTCGACCAGAGGATTGACCAGCGCGCCTAGCGGCCTTCGGAACGAGGGCACAGTCACCGGCGTGTCAAACCCCGTCCACTCGTAGTCGACCAACTCCGTCTCGAAGTAGTTCCCTGTATGTTGGCGCACGCACTCGTCAAAGGGATGATCGACCGAGAACACGAACAGACCCGACTGGCGCAGCACGCGGTGGAACTCCCGGAACGTGTTGCCCAGGTCCTGCACGTAGTCCAGGGCCAGCGCGCTGAGCACGATGTCGAAGGAACCATTCTCCAGGAAGTCGAGAGGTTGATCAAGGTCCGGTAGCAGGGAGAGTGTGGCGGGGCGCTCGTAGTAGGCGTTGTGTGGCTTGGTATCGACGCGTGCCGCGTAGGACTCGGCCAGTGTTTCGTAGGCCTCCAAAGCAATAGGCTGTCGACTCAAGATGGGTTCTCCTCTTCAGAACGTCGGATCTGAAGAAAACAACGGATTCTGCGCCAAGCTGAAGCAGCCCGGCAGGTCGAGCACCCAGCAGACGTGATGCTTGGGTTCGATGTCCTCTACGGCGACTCTATAGCGCAAGTGCTCTCCTCCCCCTCAAGAGAGACAGCTACGCATCATCCCGTTCTTGACTGTCCCACAGGTGGTCGTAGGCCCGCTTGATCTGCCGCGCCAGGGGACATCGAACCCGTGATCCAGCTCCTGTCTCGACGGTCTGGTGCCCCAATCGGCGACCAGCTTGAACCCATCGCCCTCGTAGCGCGGAAGCACGTGCATGTGGACGTGAAAGACCTCCTGGAACGCGGCCTCGCCATCCGCCAGGAAGAGGTTGATCCCCTCGCAGCGGATGCCGGACGCCCGGACCGCAGCAGCGGTGCCCAGGCGAAATCGCCCGTGATCGTCCACAGATGACGCCCCGTCGCCTCGTCCAGGTCGGCGAGAGAGGCGGCGTGCTCCTTGGGGATGATCATGGCGTGCCCCCTGGTCACCGGACCGATATCCATCAGCCCGAGCACCACGTCGTCCTCGTAGAAGACGCTGGCCGGGCTCTCCCCCGCCACGATCCGGCAGAAGACGCAATCCTCGAAGGAGTCGCCAAGCCCGTCCCCGGGCCGCTTCCCTGCCGTCGGGACGACGGCGCTCCAGCCGCTTCGGCCGCCTCGGCGGTTCCGCCCCCCGTCCCCGGGCCGCTTCCTTCGCTTCCCTTCCATCGTTCACACCTCCATAGCGCTTTACGACAGCAGTATACACCAGCAGGCCCCCAAACTCAAGGTCTGTCTAGAGGCGACAAGCACATCGCCGAAAAGGGGCTTGCCCGCTAAAGCGACTGGTTGGGCTCGTTCGACGGCTGCCCGCTGGCGAGCGTGGAGCTTTCTCCCCATAGGATGGCCAGCACCTTCTCTCTATCGGCCGCCGGGATGTCAGCGTTGCCCCGAATCACGTCCACCAGCTCGCCTCTGGTGATGTACGGTTTTCGGCCGGCCCAGCAGGGCTGACACAGCGGAAGCGCAGCTTCCACCAGCGCTTGCAGGTCGCGGTAGGTCTGCCGCATCATCTCGCTAGGCGGCCCTCCGCCCGTCCTCCACCAGACTCTCCTCCACGATCGGCGCTTGGGACTGGCCGAGCGCAGCATCGAACTCAGCCTCCCAGTCGACGTTCGGCACGAAGACACGATCTGGCGCTGTGAGATCGACGTGCGTCACAACAGGCGCTCCATGGTCGACGATGGACAGCAATGCTACCGTCGGTGCGATGCACCTT
>CAYQZG010000162.1:0-8721 GCA_964421785.1 uncultured Anaerolineales bacterium | reverse complement strand
TTTAGCTTTCGGGAAGGTTAGCGCTGGGTCGCCACCTTCCCGAAAGCTTTTGGAGGCGATGGATCCGGGTTGAGAGCTCGCTTAGGGGCGATGTCTGGGTGTGCTTGTGCACCCCTTTAGCTTTCGGGAAGGTTACGACTTGGTCGGTATCTGCGCCAGCAGCATGCCGGCCAGCATCAGCCCGCAGCCCACCGACTGCTGGGGCGAGAGGGCCTCCCCCAGCATCAACCGGCCGAACAGGGCGGCGAAGAGCGACTCCAGGCTGAGGATGATGGCGGCGTGGGTCGACTGGGTGTGTCGCTGGGCCACCACCTGCCCGGTGTATCCCAGGCCGATGGATATGATGCCGGCGTACAGGACGGCCGGCACGGCCAGGAGGAGCCCCGCCCAGGTCGCCGGCTCCAGGATCAGCGATGCGGCGAAGCTCAACAGCGCGCAGACGATGAACTGGACCAGCGCCAGCCGCAGCGGGTCCCGCCCCGGCGCGATCCGCCCGATGGCGATGACGTGCAGCGCCCATACCACCGCGCTGCCCAGGACCCAGCCATCCCCCGGCGCCAGGCGAAAGTCGTTCTGCGTAGCCCGCACGCTCAACAGGAACAGGCCCGCGGTCGCCAGCCCCGCGCCGAGCCAGCTGCTCCAGCCGGCCCACTCCCGCCATACCACGGCCAGGAGCAGCGGCACGATGACGACGTAGAGGCCGGTGATGAAGCCCGCCTTGCCGGCCGTGGTCCAGATCAGGCCGATCTGCTGAAGCGAGGCGGCGGTGAAGAGCAGCAGGCCCAGCAGTGCGCCGCGGCGCAGCTCGTCCCGCGGCATGGCGCGCAGGCGCTGCCAGCCGAGGATCGGGATCAGCGTGAGCGCGCCGACGGTGAAGCGCGTGGCGTTGAAGGCGAAGGGCCCCACCTGCTCCATGCCGAGCCGCTGCGCCACAAAGGCGCCTCCCCACACCAGGGCGACCAGCAGCAGCAACAGGTCGGCCCGCAGACGCTCTCTGCGGGCCGAAGGTACGTTGGCGGGAGGTGTTACCATTCTCTGGTGGTGAGGTGATGGTGGAGCGCCGTCGTCCCGACGGCATCACTCATACCGCAGGGCCTCGATGGGGTTGAGGAGCGAGGCTCGCCGCGCCGGATAGACGCCGAAGATCAGCCCCACGGCGGCCGAGAAGGTCGTCGCCAGGACGATGGCCTGCGCCGTGACGACGGCCTCGAAGCCGTCGATCAGGCTGGAGATGATGGACGCCCCCACGGCTCCCAGGCCGATCCCTATCAGGCCGCCCACGACCGAGAGCGTTATGGCCTCCAGCAAGAACTGCCAGAGGATGTCGCTGCGCCGCGCCCCCACGGCCTTGCGCAGGCCGATCTCGCGCGTGCGCTCCGTGACCGAGACCAGCATGATGTTCATAATGCCGATGCCGCCCACGAGCAGGCTGATGCCCGCGATGGCGCCCAGGAACGTGGTGAGCACGTTGGTGATGTTGCCGAAGACGTTGATGACGTCCTCCTGGCTGAAGATCGTGAAATCATCCTCGTCGCTGAAGTCGATCTCGTGCTGATCCCGCAGAATCATAGCTATCTGCTCTGAAGCGGCGTCGATGCGGTCTTTGTTGGAGGCCTCGACGACGATCTGTGAGACCTGATAGTCCCCCGATTGGCTCCGCATCGAGACGAGACGGGTCTGCATCGTCGTCAGGGGCACGAAGACGATCTCGTCCTGGCTGCCGAACGACGATCCTCCCTTCTCCTCCATGACGCCGATCACGCGGAAGAGGACGTCGTTGATCTTGACCGTCTCTCCCAGAGGGAACGGGTTATCCGGGAAGAGGTCCTCGACGACGTCCTGGCCGAGGACGGCCACCCGTGACCGGGCCTCCAAGTCGGATTCGCGGATGAACTCCCCGGCCGCCGGGAACCACTTGCGTATTCCGGCGTAGTCTGGGGCCACGCCCTCGACGCGGGCGATCGTGTCCTCCTTGGCGGTGGCGACCCGCGTCGTCTCCACGATGGAGGGCGCGACGGCCACCACATCGGGCGCTCGCACCGGATCGCGCAGCGCTTCGACGTCGTCGTTCGTCAACTCGGCGCCACCGAGGATGGTGCCAGGCTGGCCGGACGTCGCCTGATCCGTGCCGCCGGGGATGATGAAGAGCAGGTTGGATCCAAAGCCGCGGAACTGCTCCTCGACGTAGACGGAGACGCCCTCACCGGCCGACATAAGGGCAATGACGGCGCCAACGCCGATGATGATGCCCAGCATGGTGAGAGCTGAGCGCAGCTTGTTGGCCGTCAGGGCGCGGAGGGCTATGCGTACGCTTTCGAGGAAGTTCATGATGACTCAGCTCCCTCCATCGCGCTGCGCTCCAGGACGGGGGCTGCAACCCTCGTGCCGGGCCAGGTCGCTTCTTTCTCCACTCGGTGGGCCATCGGGTCGGGGCTGTCAGCCTGAACCTGCTCCGGCCTGACTACGAGGGGCGCTTCGACCGTCTCGTTGCCGGTGATGAGGCCATCGTGCAAGTGGACAATGCGCTCGGTGTGGCGCGCGATGACGGGGTCGTGGGTCACGAGAATCACCGTCATGCCGCGCTCCTGGTTCAGCCCCTGCAGGACTGCCATGACCTCGGCTCCAGATTCACTGTCCAGGTTGCCGGTCGGTTCGTCGGCCAGGATGATGGACGGACTGTTGACCAGGGCTCGCGCGATAGCCACGCGCTGCTGTTGACCGCCGGATAGCTCGGTGGGCAGGTGATCCAGGCGGTGCTCCAGTCCAACTGCCTCGAGTGCCTTCTCTGCGCGCTCGTGCCGCTCGGCCCGCCGTACGCCCGAATAGATCAGCGGCAGCGTCACGTTCTGGAGCGCCGTCGTGCGCGCCAACAGGTTGAAGGTCTGGAAGACGAAGCCGATGCGGCGATTGCGGATGGCCGCCAGCTCGTCGTGGTGCAGGTGGCTGACGTTTTCGCCCTCCAGGAGATAGGTCCCCGCCGTGGGTTGGTCCAGGCAGCCGATGATGTTCATCATCGTGGACTTGCCCGATCCGGAGGGGCCCATGATGGTCATGATCTCCCCTTGTCGCACGGCCAGGGAGGCGCCGCGCAGAGCGTGCACCTTCATCTCGCCCATCTGATAGACCTTGGTAATGTCCTTTAGTTCTATAACCGGTTTTGCCATAGTGTTCATTCGCCTCATTCCGCTCCAAAATTGAACTGGGAGGTTTCGGGGGCCCGCACGATCTCATCCCCGGCCGATAGGCCGTCGAGTACCTGAGCGACGCCCTCGTGCCTCACACCCAGCTTCACGTCCACGCGTTCTATACCGTCTTCTGTGCGGCGACGCACATAGTATTGTCCTGTCTCGCGATCAACGCGCACCGCCCAGGTTGGAATCCTCAATGTGTCGCTGATCCTCTCCACGATAATGGTGGCACTGCTCGTCATATCGGCCCGGATCGGCGCGTCGGTGGGGGCCAGATCGATCCGCACGTCGTAGGTGACGACGCCTTCGTCCAGGGCTGCCGCTTCGGCGATCTGCCCGACCGTGCCGGTGATGACGGTGTTAGGAAGTGCGTCGAAGGAGAGCTGTGCGCTCTGCCCCACTGCCAGTTGACCGACGTCCAGCTCGTCGACGGCGATGGTCACGTGAAAACGGGAGGGGTCCACGAGCGAGACGACGGGCAGGCCGGCCGTGGCTTGTTCCCCCACGGTTACCCCGACAGCCGCGACGATCCCGTCGAACGGGGCCTCCAAGCTGGCCTTCTCCAGGGCGAGCTTCGCCTGTTTCACGGAGGTCTGGGCCTGATCGACGCTCGCCTGGGCTGTTGCGATTTGCTCGCTCGTGGCGCCCTCCAGCAGCAGATCGAGTTGGGCCTGTGCGGCATCGCGCTGTGCAGCGGCCGCCGCGACGTTGGCCTGGGCTGCGCTCAACTGATCCTCATCTGCCCCCGATCGCACCTGGTCAAGGCTGGCCCGTGCTGCCTCCAGCGCCTCGTTGGCGGCCTCGAGCCGGTAGCGGGCCTGCTCCTCCGGCACGCCCAGGAGCGGGCAGATGGTCTCCTCGAAATTCTCCGTCAGCGTGATGACCTGGCCGCCTCCAATGGGAATGACGTCGCCGGCTGACTTCTTGATCGTCCTGCACTCCATCGTCGTGTCGTGCCAGTCCTCGGCTTTCTTCTGCTGGATGAGCGCCGAAGCGACGTCGGCCTCCGCAGCGACGATGTCCGCCTCTCCGGCGCCGCTCGCCACCTGATCTCGCTCAGCGGCAGCGGCGTCCACCTGGGCCTCTGCGGCTTGCAGGTTAGCCTCGCTTGCCGCGACCTCCTCCGGCCGTGCTCCGGCCTCGAGCTTCGCCAGCTGTGCCTGGGCCGAGGCCACGTTTGCCTCTGCCTGATCCACCTGGAGCTGCAACAGCTCTGTATCCAGGCTGACCAATAGATCGCCTGCCTGGACCTGATCGCCAACCTCGATCGGCACCTCGGCGACCTGTCCGCTGGCTTCAAGGGCGAGATCGACGCGCTGCACCAGCTCAATGCTACCACTGGCGGAGACGGCGACAAGCATGCTCCCCCGTTCAACGGTCGCCGATCGCAGCTCGTCCGTGGCTTGAGTGGCTTGCTGGCGATATCGCCAGAACAGGCCACCAGCGACGACAGCGACGATGACGATGCCCAAAACTATGTAAAGTGTCTTTCTATTCATCAATCTCTAGCCTTCTACCTTGAACCAAATCCAAAAGCGCCGTCGTCCTCCAGGCGCACGATCTCGTCGCCTGCGGAGAGGCCACTGATGACCTGCGCAACGCCCTCATAGCGCACACCGAGCTCCACATTGACGCGTTCGAAATCGTCGCCTGTTCGTCGATGGACGTACGTCTTTCCCGTATCGCGATCAACCCTCACGATCCAGGTGGGGATCTGCAGCACGTCGCTCAGTTCCTCCACGATGACCGTGGCGTTTGCCGTCATATCGGCGCGAAGGGGTGCTGCAGTGGGATCCAGGTCGATGACGACGTCGTAGGCGACGACGGCGCTCTGGAGCGCTTCGCTTTCGAGCGCGGCCACGGGGCTGATGTTCTTGACAGAGCCGGTGACGCCGGCCTCTGGGAGGGCCTCAATGTCCACTTCGACGTCTTGCCCTTCCCTCAGGCGTGATACGTCCAGCTCATCGACAGCTGTGTTGATGTGGAACGCTGAGTCGTCGAGTAGGACGAGGGGCTGCTTCTGCGTTGGAGGCAGCTCTCCCGGCGTTATGTTGACCTCGGTGATGATCCCGTCGAAGGGTGCGCGCAGCGTGGCTTTCTTCAGAGTGTGCTCGGCCACCTGTAGGGCAACTCGGGCTTGTTCTACTTGGGCCTGGGCCTCCGCGATATCCTCCTCCGTCGCACCGGCCACTAGCTGCTCTACTTGAGCTTGGGCCGCGTCTCGTTGCGCGGCGGCGGATGATATGTTGGCCTCGGCAGCTCGCAGTTCGTCCACGCTCGTGCCGGCGAGCACGTCCTCCAATCTGGCCTCAGCTGCGGCCAATGCCTGCTTGGCCGTGTAGAGGTCGTAGTTCGCGTACTCCTTCTCCGTCCCCTCTTCTTCTATCAGGTCGTAGGTGTCCTGAGCGATCTCCTTGTTCGTCCTGGCTTGGACGACCTGGGCTTCGGCGGCGGCTATCTCGGCCTCCGTAGGGCCGTTGGCGAGCTGATCGCGCCTGGCCTCGGAGGCGCTCACCTGGGCCTCGGCTGCTCGCAGGTTGGCCTTTGCCTGCTCAACCTCCTTTGGCCTCGGGCCGGCGCGCAGCTGGGCCAGCTGCGACTCGGCCGCCGCCAGCGCTGACTCCGACTGCTCTATCTGTAGCTCCAGCTCGTCCGTGAACAACTGCGCCAAAGGCTCGCCGGATTTGACCCGGTCTCCCTCCTCCACCCATACCTCCGCCACCCGGCCAGGCGTCTCGAACGTCAGGCCCACTCGAGCCTCCGGCTTGATGCTGCCCGTGGCGTTCACGGCCACGATCATTGAGCCGCGCTCGACGAGGGTGGAGCGGACAGGCGTCTCTTCTGTCTGTCGTCTTGATCTCACACGCCAAAAAATCACGCCCCCTACCGCTGCTACCAGGACCAGCGTTAGGGTCACGTAGATTGTACGTCGTCTCATTACACCTCCTCAACCGGCGCCCAGCCTCAGGGCGCCGGAGCGTTTGTTAACCGTTTGTTAAAATCTTGACCAAAGAACAAAGTTGACCAGGGTCATAATTATAACGGACTGCGTGTCATTGTCAAGGGCATGGCAAAGGATTGTCAGATACGGGCATACCCAACGGAGGGCGATGAGCAGGCATGCGCGCGCTGTCCGGCGGGGCCGTCACCCCGTTTTCACACAACAGGCCCTGGCTTTTCCCACCCGGGGGCGGCGAGAGCGTTTCACCTTTGCCAGCTCCCAGCCCCCGTCCCGGGGGCGGTGAGAGCGTTTCCTCTGCACCCGTCGCGCTCACACCTCCGTCCGGGACGATCGGACGTTGACGTTTGCGCGTCGAGGGAAACTACGTATAATCGGTGGCGCAGATGGGTTTGGCTTCAGCAGCGACACAGAGAGGATGAGATACGTTATGAGTCGACGAGATAGAAACGAAAACGGTGACGATCAGGAACGACAGTCGCTAGGACGTAGGTTTGACCTTGCCGGTTGTGGTACGAGAGGGATCGTCATCTGGCTCCTTCTGGCCCTTGCTATAGCCTCCGCTTTCTGGGGGCCACTGAGCAACCGTTTCAGTGATCGGGTGCGAATCGATTACAGCGATTTTCGCCAGCAGATCCAGGCTGGCAACGTGAGGCGTGTCACTGTGACGGGACAGAAGATCGACGGCCGGTTGGTGGAGGCGGCGGAGAGGACGACCGACGGCGGAGAGACGGTGGCGTACGAGACCTTCACCACGTATCTGCCGTCCTTCGGAGATGATGAGCTGCTGTCGCTTCTGGAGTCGCAGGGCGTCGAGGTGGAGACGCAGCCCCCATCCGATGTCTCCTTCCTGGACCTACTGATCAACTTCCTGCCCCTGGTCGTGGTCATCGGGTTCGGCTATCTGATCTTCAGCCAGATGCGGAACCGGGGCCAGGACGCTTTCTCTATCTTCTCCATGAGGGAGAGCCAGGCCGAGCTCTACGACCGTCGCAAGGAGCGAACGACCTTCGATGACGTGGCCGGTCTGGAGGGGCCCAAGACGGAGCTTCGAGAGATTATTGCCTTTCTCAAGCAACCGGATCGTTTCCAGCGCTTGGGCGGCGAGATTCCCACCGGCGTGCTGCTGGTGGGCCCGCCGGGCACCGGAAAGACGCTCCTGGCGCGCGCGGTGGCTGGTGAGGCTGAGGTGCCGTTCTTCAGTATCACCGGCTCGAACTTCATGGAGATGTTTGTCGGCGTGGGAGCCTCCCGGGTGCGCGGTCTCTTTGAGGAGGCGAAGGAGGCGTCGCCAAGCATCATCTTCATTGATGAGCTTGATTCGATTGGTCGGCGCCGTGGTGCCGGCGTGGGAGGTGGGCACGACGAGCGCGAGCAGACGCTCAACCAGCTCCTGGCGGAGATGGATGGCTTCGAGCCGCACGAGGACGTGATCGTCGTCGCGGCTACGAACCGCCCCGACATTCTGGATCAGGCGCTGCTGCGCCCCGGGCGTTTTGACCGCCGCATCACGGTTGATCTGCCGATGCTCCAGGACCGCCAGGCGATCCTCGAGATTCACGCTCGTGACAAGAAGTTGAGCAGTGAGGTGGACTTGAAGAGAGTGGCCCGCGGCACCCCCGGTTTCAGCGGTGCGGACCTGGAGAACTTGCTCAATGAGGCTGCTCTGCTGGCGGCCCGCAAGGACAAGGAAGCCATCGAGCAGGAGGATGTTGAGGAAGCCCGTGACAAGGTGATGATGGGCCTGGAACGCGAGAGCGTGGCGCTGACGGATGAGGAATGCGAGCTGCTCGCCTATCACGAGGGCGGGCACGCTGTCCTCGCAGCCGTCCTGGCGCACGCCGATCCTATCCACAAGGTCACCATCGTGCCTCGTGGCAGGGCGATGGGCGTGACACAGCAGCTGCCGGAGCGCGAGCGGTACGTCTATCGCCGCGAGTACATGCTGGATCGGCTGGCGGTGATGATGGGAGGGCGGGCCTCCGAGGACGTGGTGCTGAACACCCAGACCAGCGGCGCGGAGGATGATCTCAGGCAGGCGACCAATCTGGCCCGCAAGATGGTGGTCAGCTGGGGTATGAGTGAGAAACTAGGTCACCTGGCCTTCGGTGGGCGGCAGAAGCAGGTGTTTCTTGGCGAGGAGATCGCCCAGCGGCGAGAGTACAGCGAGCAGACGGCCCGAGAGGTCGATCAGGAGATCAAGGCTATTCTCGACCAAGCATACGAGCGTGCCACCAGCACGCTCAAGGAACACCGAGATGCCCTCGATCGCCTGGCAAGGGCTCTCCGGGAGAAGGAGGAGATCCCGGGTGCGGAGGTGCTGGAGATCGTCGGCGTCGATGAGCGGCCGTTAGCGTCGCCAGGGGGAGGGTGCAAGAAAGGGGAGAGGCCGGCCGAAGAGGGTGGCCATACCTAGCGGCTGAGTCTGGTAAGCGTCGACAATCCTAACCCTACAACCGCACGTGCCAAAGGAGCAGACTTCCGAAGTCTTAGGGTCCATGCCCAACGCAGCATAGGGGCGCTCACAGAACGATTCCTGGCCTGTCTACCATGATCGTGCAGACGTCGGAAGTC
>CAYQZG010000161.1:5975-8757 GCA_964421785.1 uncultured Anaerolineales bacterium | reverse complement strand
CGGGAGGCTGTCCCCGCTACTGTCCCGCAGCGACTTTCTGCTGGCACTACGAGCCACGCTACAGGGGTTAGGCGCATGAACGAGGGACTCCACCATAAGAAAGGTAAGCGAAGCGGCATCCATCCCATCGTCGCCCAGCTGACGCCCAACGAGGAGCAGCGCCCGGCCATCTCTGCCCGCGGGTGCGAGGGGAAGGCCATCCCCGTGGTGGTCACGGCCGGGGCCGGCACGGGCAAGACCCGCACGCTCGTGGCCCGCTACCTCTCGCTGCTGGCGGACGGCAAGACGCTCCGCAGCATCGTCGCCATCACCTTTACACGCAAGGCGGCCCGCGAGATGCGCAATCGGGTCCGCGCCGAGGTGCAGCGCTACCTGGCCCAGGATGACCTGCCCTCGGAGCAGCGGGAGCGCTGGCAGGCGGTCTACGCCGGGCTGGACGCGGCCCGCATCGGCACCATCCACAGCCTCTGCACGGAGATCCTCCGCGCTCACCCGGCCGAGGCCGGCGTCGACCCGCGCTTCCAGGTGCTGGAGGAGGGGCAAGCGGCGCTGCTGCGGCGCAAGGTGCTGGACGCAGCCCTGGCCTGGGCGGCCGACGACCACGAGGCGGTGAGGCTCTTCACCCTGTTGGACGGTGTGGGCGGCCTGCGGGAGGCCCTCCGGACGCTGCTGAGCCAACGCCTGGACGCCGCCGCGGCCTTCGACGCTGTGCCGGCGGAGCCGCTGGCCCGCTGGCGGGGGATCCTCATGGAGCGGAAGCGCCGCCGTCTGAACGTGCTGGTCTCCGATGCGGCCTGGATCGACGCTGTGGCCACCCTGCGCCGGAGCGAGCCCACGGCGTCCGACGATCTTATGGCGGTGCAGCACCGGCAAGCGCTGCGGGCCATCGAGGAGGCGGGCCTGAGCCGGACGGTGGGTCCGGCGCGCGATCAGGATACTGACCAAGACGATCCTGACGCCCTCGACGAACGGCTGGCCCGCCTGTCCGGGCTGGATGACATCGACCTGCGCGGCGGGAGCTACAAGGCCTGGCCGGGCGGCCAGGCCGAGAAGGCCGCGGTCAAGGGCGCACTGCACACCCTGCGCGAGCTCTGGCGGGACCACGCCGATCTGCTCTCGCTCCGGCTGACCCCGCTGGACAAGCAGATGGCCGAGGCGATCCCCAGCCTGCGGGCCGTCTTCCGGCTCGCCCGTCAGCGATATCAGGCGGAGAAGAGGCATAAGCAGGCTCTTGACTTCGACGACCTGGAGTCCGGCGCGCTGGAGCTCCTCCGGGATCACCCGGAGGTCCAAACCCGATGGCAGCGTCAGGTTGAAGCGATCCTGGTCGATGAGTTCCAGGACACCAACGAACGCCAGCGGGACCTGGTGCGCCTGCTGGGCGGCGACGGATCTCACCTGTCGACGTCGTCACCGGGGAAGCTCTTCATCGTCGGGGACGCCAAGCAGTCGATCTACGGCTTCCGGGGGGCCGATGTGACCGTCTTCCGCGCCGAGCGAGAGCGCATCGTGGGACCGGGCGGCGGCGAGGGCTGGCCCCTGGTGACCTCGTACCGCGCTCACCGGGCTCTGGTACAGGCGCTGAACGACCTGCTCAGGCCCGTGCTGGGCGAGGAGGCCGACCCACAGCGCCCCTGGGCCGAGCCCTTCGCCCCCATCAAGCCCCACCGCGAGGACCCCATCCCGGGCATCGAGAGCCCCTACGTCGAGCTTCACCTGACGGTGGGCAGCAAGGGCGACGGCGCCCTCGACCGCGCCGCCCGGGCTCTGGTAGGGCGCCTGACCGAGATGGTAGAGACATCCCGCCCTCTCACCTACGGGGACATAGCCATCCTCTGCCGCGCCTCAAGCTCCTTCAGCCACTACGAGGACGCGCTAGACCGGGTCGGGGTGCCCTACCTGACGGTGGCCGGGCGCGGGTTCTACAACCGACCCGAGATCCGCGACCTGCTCAACGCCCTCAGGGCCCTGGCCGACCCGACCGATGACCTGGCCCTGGTCGGTCTGCTCCGCTCGCCGGCCGTGGCCCTCTCCGACGCGGCCATCTACCGCCTGGCGCAGGCGCGGGACGAGGCGTCGCCCTGCGGTGACAGCGTCCCCCTCTGGGACATCCTTCGGGGCGAGGCGGATCTCGCCCTTGGTGCCTGGGCGGTCCCGCCCGTCGACCCACGATCTCCCCCCCGCGGGGGTGACCGCGGCGACCCGGTCGCCGACGAACGAGCCGCGCGCGCCGTCTCCTTGATCGGCGAGCTGCACACCATGGCGGGCCGCACAGAGGTGGGCGATCTCCTCAAGGCGTTCCTGGACGAGACCGCCTACCGAGCCGCGCTCCTCAAGGCGGGGCAGCAGCGGGCGGTGCGCAACGTCGACAAGCTGCTGGGCGACGCTCACGCCAGCGGCCTGGTCGGCGTGAGTGATTTTCTCGAGTACGTCACTGGCTTGCAGGACAGTGGAGCGCGAGAGGGCGAGGCCCGCGCGGCCGCCGGGGGCGCTGTGCAGATTATGAGCGTCCACCAAGCGAAGGGGCTGGAGTTCCCTATCGTCGTCCTCGGCGACGCCACCTGGAGCGGCGGTGGCGGGGGGCACGACGTGCTTCCCGATTCGACGTTGGGCGTCCTGCTGCCGCTGAAAGACGAGGAGGACGACGAGCTGGCCGCCGTGTACCGTCTCGCTCAGGCCCGCCAGCAGGATCAGGCCGCTGCCGAGGCCGACCGCCTGCTCTACGTGGCCGCGACCCGCGCCCGAGAGAAGCTGCTCATCAGCGGCTACCTCTCCGGCATCA
>CAYQZG010000161.1:2110-5875 GCA_964421785.1 uncultured Anaerolineales bacterium | reverse complement strand
AGAGACCCGATCTCTCGCTGCCTCCGCCCCTGCTGGCGCCGATCGCGCGGCAGGAGGCGCCTGCAAGGCGGAAAAAGGGTACACAATGGATCGGCAGGGTGGTGCCCGAGACGAAGCGGGCCAAGGCACCCTCCCGGGTGGTGGGCGAGCTGGTGCACGAGGCCCTCGCGGCCTGGCGGCTGCCGGAGAGCCCCGAGGATGAGATCTTTTCAAAGTGGCTGCGGGTCCGGGCGCGCGCCAAAGGCCTGGTCGACAGCCACCAGGTGACGCACGCTCGCCGCCGCAGCCAGCAGTTGTTGCTGCAGCTTCGCGCGCATCCCCTGTTTGAGGAGCTGGCCACGGCAGAACAGCGGCTGCACGAAGTCCCCTTCAGTCTGGAGCGACAGGGACGCGTCGACACCGGTCAGATCGACCTGCTTTACCGGACACGAAGCCCAAGAAAGCGAGACGGTGTCTGGACCATCGTCGAGTTCAAGTCCGACGAGGTCCGCGGTCCGGCCGACTTCGAGCGCCTGCTGCAAGAGAGAGACTACGTGTCACAGACCCGACGTTACGCAGAGGCGGCGGAGCGGTTACTGGGTACGCGGCCGCGATCTCTTCTCTGCATGTTGGACTACGGAGGCCGCACGGAAGTCTACTCGGTCCCCGCAGCCGGGCCTCTGGTCGACGCGTCGCCGTGAACAGAAGGACTGATTTCGGCGGTAACGCCGCCCTCACTACGTCAAACCAACACCAGCAGCCCCGCCAGACCGACCAGGCCGACCACGGCGCACGTCCCGGGGATGCCGAGCACCGGCACGAAAAAGACAGACCCCAACAGCGCTCCCAGACAGCCCCCGAGCAGATCGGCACCGTAGAGCAGGCCCGCCACCCGATCGCGTCGCCCGCGCACCACCGCCACAGCCAACGGAAAAGCCATGCCGGTGAGGACGCCGGTCAGCAGGGCCAACAGAGGGAGGACCACCATAAGAAAGGTAAGCGACTAGGCGGCCTCCGCCCGCGCAGCGGCTGAAGCGGCATCCACCCGCGGAGCCGGAATGTGCAGCGAGACGGCTCTTGACCTGTGATCGGGCTTGACGTACAATGGGTGGGTGTCGCTGGACTTACAGCAGTCACCAGATCGGCTGACGCATGCCGTGGCCGCACATCATCGTCGAGAGGAGGCACAAGTATGACCCGGCGTATCATCGGCACGCTACTGATCCTACTCGGCGCCCTCGGGATCGCGCTAAGCGCCCTGGGAGTGGTCTACGTCTGGCGAGCAGCCGAGGACGTTGCGGCTGCGGCCGACGACGGCCTGATCCTGCTCTCAGACACTCTTGAGGATGTCGACCGCTCGCTGGACGTGGCTTCCACCACGCTCGACGGCGCCGCCATCGCTATAGACGGCCTCTTTACCACGACGCTCGACGTCGGTCGGACGCTAAGCAGCACCCGCGTGACGGTCGACGAGATGGCCGCGCTGGCCGAAGACGACCTGCCAAGCAGCATCGAGGCCTCGCTGGTGGCGTTGGAGGCGCTGGAGGAGACAGCTGCAGTGATCGACCAGCTGCTCCGCAGCCTCCAACAGTTCGGTCTTGGAGGCTATGATCCAGAGATCCCGCTCGATCAAGCTGTGGCCGAAGCCGGGGCCGGCTTTGCGTCGGTGCCTGAAGGTTTGCGGGCGATGGGAGCCGGATTGCGTCAGACCAGCGCGAGCCTCGAAGGCGTCCAAAGCGGCATGGCGCTGATGGGGGATCATATGGTGGAAATCCGCAAGAACGTGACCCATGTCGATACGGCCCTCAGCGACCACCGCAGCAACCTTCAGCAGCTACAGGTACGCGTTCGGACCATCCGCCAGAACACAAACCACCCCATTCAGATGGTTGCCTGGGGAACCACCCTGCTCCTGATCTGGATTGGCCTCTCCCAACTGGCGATCGTTCGCTGGGGCATCGGCCTCTGGCAACGGCGCGCTCCATCGGGGTGAGTATGGAGCGCCGTCGTCTCGACGGCCTTCAAATAAAGGAAGCGCAGCGACTGAAGCAACTGCAGGCTCCGAGCGCGACGAATGAACCCATCACTTGGACTGCCACGGCCAGCGCCCTTGAATCTCGACCTCCAGCGCGAAGCTGAGGAATGTCCGTATGGTCACGATGGCGCCTAGAATGCCAACGTTGCGAAACGTGGGGTCGACCGCCACGGTGCCGATGATGTCGGCCGCCACCAGAAACTCCAGGCCGAGGAGGATGGCTTGTCCCAATCGCTCGCGGTAGCGTCGGTATGCCTCCAGAAACGTCTGCTGCCGGATCCATTCTCGGAGGAAAACAGCGCTCGCCATAGCGGCACCCACCACGATGATGCAGATCCCTACAATCTCAATGCCTTTGGCCACGGCGTGCGCAATCGGGCTGAAGAACGTCAGGGGCTCCAGCGCGGGGTCGATGTCTGACCCTTCCCCGGCTTGAGGGGAGCATCCCACAACGACAAGTACTAGAAATAACGCCGCCCAGCGGCCGAAGTCGCGAATTCTCATAGGTGCCTCCTATCCCGTTGGTGGACCAGATTGGAAAGACCACACGCCCGGTCCCTCCCGACCTGACCGGGAGCAGAGCGGTAGGCCAATCACTGCAGTCAAAGAGTTCCAAGCCCTCCTGAAGAAAGGGAAGCGAAGCGACTGCAGCAGCCCTCCCTACTTTACCACAACCTCCCAGGAATTCAACGCAGAGCGGCGTGCACATCCTCTATCGGGGTCTCTTTTCACCATGAAAGGGAAGCGAAGCGATTTCTTCCCCACACCACAAACTCGATTGCCAGAACACTCAGACTATGCTAATATGTAACAGGTGACAGCGCCGACCCGGTGCCTGGGCGGCCTCCGCCCGTCGACCGGATTCCCCTCCCCCTGGGAGGGGTTAGGGGAAGGCTGGCGACTGCGTCGACCCAAGGACCAATCACGTTCTTGCCGTAAGCGTGTTGGCACGCGCCGCAATCCACAGAGAAGGAGGACGCGTTGCAGGTCAAACGGTTAAAAGACATCTATCTCATTCGGCTAGAGAGAGGCGAGGAGATCATCAGAAGCCTGAGACAGTTCGCTGACGCCTACCGAATTGGCTTCGGCGCCATTCGTGCCATCGGCACCCTTGAGCGCGTCACCCTCGGTTACTACGACGCGGAGACCGGGACCACCCGGCACAAAGAGCTGGAGGAACCTGTCGAGTTGTTAAACATGAGTGGCAATATCGCCAGAGGCGAGGATGGTGAGCGAATCGTGCACGCCTATGCCACTGTTGGCTGTCCCGACTATAGCGCCTCGGGCGGCCGCATGGTAGAGGCTATAGCCGGCCCCACGGTGGAGGTCATCGTCGAGACAGCAGCGACGACGATCCACCGACGTCACGATCCGCATACTGGTCTCGATCTTTGGGACCTTGACGCGATCGAGAGGCTGTCCATATGACGACTTGGGCACCATACGCGCGGACCTGAGCCACTTAATCAGATGCCAAGGGATGCCTTCTATCCTCGTTCGCTACCGCTCCCGCCATTGAGCGTCATCATCACGGCCTTCCGCGAGGCGGAAACCATCGGCCAAGCCATCGAAGCCTTCTTGACTCAGTTGCCCGAACAAGCGGAGCTGATCGTCGTCTGCCCCGACCCGGAGACGACCGCCGTGGTGGACAGCTACGCCGCAAGAGAAGCGGCGCCCAATCTAAGAAAGGGACGCGCAGGAAACGTGGCGGCTGCAGCGGCACCCGCCGTAGAAAACGTAAGCCCAGCGGC
>CAYQZG010000161.1:0-2010 GCA_964421785.1 uncultured Anaerolineales bacterium | reverse complement strand
GCGCAGCGGCACAGGCTCCCGTGCGCCACGTCGCTGACCCACAGCACGGCAAGCCAACGGCGGTGAATGCCGGTCTGGCCGAAGCGAAGGGCGAGATTGTGGTGCTCAGCGACGGGGACGTTCTCGTTGATGAGCAGGCCCTAAAGCCACTTCTGACTCCCTTCGCCGACCCCCAGGTTGGCGCAGTCACCGGGCACCCGATCAGCGTCAATGCCCGCGACACACTGTTGGGCTACTGGTCCCACCTCTTGACCGACGGCATTCATCGCATGCGGCAAGCCCGTCACCAGCGAGGGGAGTTCCTCCTATGCTCCGGCTATCTCTTCGCCTTTCGCCGCGAGCTGATCGAGACCGTGCCGGAGGATGCCCTCGCCGAGGATGCCGTCATCTCGCACCGCATCGCTCAGCAGACGTGCGGCTCGGAGGCATGCCGAACCCAACCCAAGAAAGGTAAACGGAGCGGCATTCGCTACGCACCCGAGGCTTACGTCTACGTCCGGTATCCGACAACGTACAGCGACTGGCTACGCCAGAAAGTTCGCTCGGCCGGCGGCTACGCTCAGAAGTACGTGCGCAAGTCCCCGGTCCGGATGCGCTCAGCCTGGCTGGAGCTCAAGACTGGTGCACGCATGGCACTGGGGTATCCACGGAATTCTCGCGAGTTTCTCTGGACACTGCTGCTATTCGCTGCCCGGCTCCATCTTTGGCTGCTTGTGTTGATCAAGGTACGGCTGCTGCAGCGTCCTCTCGACAGACTGTGGAAGCGCGTCGAGTCGACGAAGTAGCGTATCAAAGGAGACAACCCATGGTCATCACCAATGAGCTTCAACTGCACACGGAAGGAGACTGCGACATCATCGACATCACGTCACGTGTTGGCAACGCCGTGAAGGAAAGTGGATTGCAGAGCGGAACCGTGACCGTCTTTTGCCCCGGTTCGACCGGGGGTTTATCCACCATCGAGTATGAAAGCGGCGCCCTTCACGATCTCGAGCAGGTCTTGGATGACATCGCGCCACCTGACCGAGACTACCGCCATCACCTACGATGGGGCGACGACAATGGTCATTCTCACGTGCGAAGCGCCATGATCGGGCCATCCTTGACCGTTCCTTTCGTCAGCGGTGACCTGACGTTGGGCACGTGGCAGCAGATCGTGTTTCTAGACTTCGACACCCGTCCCCGCTCCCGCAGGCTTGTGCTGCAGATCATGGGAGAGTGACACGGAGCTGCCGAAGCCTCAACTCCGTTCTTGTCAGATCTGTCTTGCGGGCGCGGCCTTCGCTAGCCACTGACGTCGTCACTACGATGGAGGGGCACGACGACGCGCGTGGCGCCAGGTACAACAGTTACCTCGATAGCATCTATCTCCGCCAAGCAGTGGTCGCCCGTCAGCAAATCCAACGCCGACTCCGTTGCCAAAGGAATATCGAGTTCGCGCGCCAAGGTGTTCCCCGTCCCGAGCGGAACGATGCCCATAGGAACGTTGGTCTGTGCAACCCCTCCAGCAACCCCGGATACAGTCCCATCACCTCCGGCGGCGACGAATAGATCTATTCGTGGGCTTCGCGTCTCCGTCCGGGCCAGCGCCGCGCGCACGACATCTGCGATGCCCTCCTCCCCCGTCGTGACGTAGAGCTCATACGTCCAACCTGCAGCGGTAAGGTGTTGCCGCAAACGATGCTCCATTTGAGCATCGCTGTTTCCCGCCGCTGGATTAAGGACGACGAACGCACAGTCCATCGAGTATGAGGCACGTTGCAGTGAGGACCTCACAGTCCTTTAAGCTCTTAGGGCTGACGCTGATCACCAGCGAAGCACCGCCGCCAGCGGTCCCTCCCCTGGCACGTCCTGATCGTCGACGGCGAAAAGCCAGCCTTCGTGAAGCATGGTCTGTACTGCCGCGACGTCAAGAAGGTCACGGTCACCGGGCCGTTGCTCCTGGTGCACCTCTGTCGCGCCGGTGTCAGCTTCGAAAGTCCCCCACACTTGCTCGTCCCTGGCGACGAA
>CAYQZG010000160.1:0-9047 GCA_964421785.1 uncultured Anaerolineales bacterium | reverse complement strand
ACGCATCACGCATCACGCATCACGCATCACGCATCACGCATCACGCATCACGCATCACGTCTGGCTTTCTGCCAACACCCGCCAATGCCCGGACCGCTCCCGGCTGGTCAAGCAGCAGGTCATCGGAGGCCTCAGGGCGCCAGAGAGGGGGTCGCACCAGCCCGGGCTCCACCAACTCGAGCCCATCGAAGAACCCGGCGATAGCCTCCCTGCGGCGAGCCTTCGTATTCGCCGCCGACCTGTAGTCCTCCTTCATCTCCCTCATCACCTCCTCTGACTCGTCATCGATGAGGGCGTGGCTGATCGCCGCATAGCTGCCTGACGGCAGGACATCGATAAAGGTCTTCGCCGACTGGTAAGCCAGACCGTCTTCTACGACGAAGTGCAGCAACGACGTCATCATCAGACCCACCGGTCGGGTGAAGTCCAGCAGATCGACAGTCTCCCTGTGCTCGAGAATAGATGTCGGGTGCCTCACGTCGGCCTCAATAATCGTGACCGAGGGATCGTCCTTCAACATCTCCGAGCTGTGAGCGATCACCACGGGATCAACGTCTACGTAGACAACGTGTGCATCGGGTATCGCCGCCTTCGCCAGGTCGTGCACGTTGCCCACCGTCGGCAGACCGGATCCGATGTCGAGAAACTGACCGATACCCTCGGCGGTCAGCATAGCGACCGCTCTCCGCACGAAAGCCCGCGCACACACCACCGCTTCCCTCATTTCGGGTATCCTCTCAACCAACTTATCCGCAACAGCCCGATCCGCGGCGAAGTTATGATGTCCTCCCAGCAAGTAGTCGTAGATTCGAGCCGGATTGGGACGATCTAGATCGATGCCCTCAACAACCCAGCTAGGTTTACGAACGTTCATTCTTACTACCTCTCTTGCCCAGATCTTTCCTCATGACCTAACCCACGCCTGCCCGGCCAAGCTTGCGAGCTGCAGCTCAGACAGCCGCCCGAAATCTCCTTCAGAGCTCGCCGGGACAAACGCCACCCCCGTGCAAACCATCCCCAATCGCATAGGAGAACCACTCGTGCCATTCGTGACATTCGTGCCATTCGTGATAAAGTCATCCAAGATCCGCTGTGCTGAAGCTATCCGGCAGCAGCTCGGCAACCGTCGACTCTCGCCAATTGCCGTCATCGTCGGCGATCAAGACCAGCGTATCCTCGCCGAACTCCCGCAGCACCTGACGGCAGGCGCCGCAGGGCGCCCCCCCGTTCGCTGTCACCACCGCGATGGCCGCGAACTCCCGCTCGCCCTCAAAGACAGCCTTGAAGACGGCCACACGCTCAGCGCACACCGAGAGCGGGTAGACCGCGTTCTCCACGTTGCACCCCACGTAGATCCGACCAGACGCCCCCAGCAGCGCCGCGCCCACCTTGTAGCCGGAGTAGGGCGCGTAAGACCGCTCGCGCGCCGCGGCCGCCCGCCGGATCAACGCCTCACGGTCGATATCAGCCCTCTTCATCACGCACCTCATCCTCACAGGGATGATGTTTGTCCCCGGGATGGCCTTCATCCCGGGGATGGCTCTTATCCCCGTGCACCCGCGCCGGCACACCATAGGCCACTGCACCATCCGGAATGTCGCGGGTGACCACAGAACCGGCCCCCGTCTTCGCCTCCCTCCCCACGCGCACCGGCGCCACCAGCATGGTGTCGGAGCCGATAAAGGCCCCTTCCTCAATCACGGTCCTGTGCTTCCGCTCGCCGTCGTAGTTGCAGGTGATGGTGCCCGCCCCGACGTTGGCCCCCGCGCCGACCTCGGCGTCGCCGAGGTAACCGAAATGGCCCATCTTGGCGCCCGGGCCGAGGGTCGATTGCTTCAATTCGCCGAAGTTCCCCACGTGCGCCCCCTCACAGAGATGCGCCCCCTTGCGCAGGTGACCGAAGGGACCGATGTCCGAGCTATCCTCCATCACCGCCTGCTCCACCACCGAGGCCAGCACCACGCACGCATCGCCGATGATCGAGTCCTCTATGACCGTGTTCGGGCCGATGGTACACCGCTCGCCAATCCTCGTCTCGCCGCGCAGATGCGTGTTCGGTTGGAGCGTCGTGTCGCGCCCAAGGACGACGCCGCTTTCAATAGTCGTCGTGGCCGGGTCGACGATGGTCACGCCGGACATCATCCAGCGCTCGTTGATCCGGCGACGAAGCACCCTCTCGGCGGCGGCCAGGTCGACCCGGGTGTTGATGCCCAGCGCCTCCGCGGGGTCGTCGGCGACGACCGCCTCCACACTCAAGCTCTCATCAACCGCTATCCCCACCAGGTCGGTGAGGTAATACTCCTCCTTGGGCAAGCTGAGCGGGATCTGATCGACGTGCTCCCAGAGCCAGGCCCCGTCGAAGCAGTAGACTCCGGCGTTCAACTCGCGGATGGCCAGCTGCTCCGGCGTGGCCACCGCCTCTTCAACGATCTTAACCACCGAGCCATACTCACCACGCACAACACGCCCAAAGCCCCGGGGGTTCTCCCGCATCAGCGTCAGCATCGTGATTGGCCCGCGGTTCTGACGCTGCCGGTCGACCAGCCGCGTCAGCGTCTCCCCGGTGAGCAGCGGCATGTCGGCATAGGAAACCAGCACCAGACCCGCGCGCTCCTCAAGCGAGCTGCGCGCTTGGAGTACAGCGTGGCCGGTGCCCAGCTGCTCCGCCTGGGTGACGCAGATCACGTCATCGCCGACGGTCTCTCTCACCGCCTCGGCACCGTGGCCCACGATCAGCACCGGCTGCGCGTCCGTCAGCTCCCTTGCGGTCTCCAGCGCGTGGGAAACCAGCGGTCGGCCCCCCAGACGATGCAGCACCTTGGGCAAGTCAGACATCATGCGGGTGCCCTCGCCGGCGGCGAGAATCACGATAGAAAGATCCACTTTCTCCTCCTCGGGTACGGCTCTAAAGGTGAGCGATTACCGCAGCCCTGCCCCCGTGAGACCTCCAAGGCTCGGCGAACCGGCTCGTCGCCAACTGTCACCCAGCGGAACATCCTTCAAAAGCATCAGGCGGACCTCGGGGGGCTACGGTTCATGCGCGACGAGAAGAGCCGTGGTATGCCACGGCCAAGGGGGGACTGTGGGCTCTCAGCGTTATGTTCAAAGCCATCGTCGAGAAGCTGGGGCGGTAGGATTCGAACCTACGATTGCGGGATCCAAAATCCCGTGCCTTACCGCTTGGCCACGCCCCAACGCATGCCCTATTATAGCACAATCACCGCGCTGCGCAATGGACCGGGACGATACTCCTCCGGCACGACGTAGATCAGGAAGTCCTTCCCCGGCACCTTCGAGCGATAGCGTTCCAGTCGACCTCGCGGAAAGAGATCCCGAAGAAAACGCAGCGACCGCCCATCGCCGGGATAGACCAGATAGAGCTTGGGCGCCGGATCCTCTACGTGCGCGCGCAGGTCCTCAAGCTCATCAACCGAATTCCGCCAGCCGATATCCCCGGCGTTGATGCCGATGTTGCGCGTGTCGGCCCAGTGAGGGTACGGAATGTGATAGGCGTGATCCATGTCACCGACGCTGTCGGCAAAGCTGCGCACCACTCGGCCCATATCCGTAGTATTCCATGCCGTGCGCCGGTACTGGCGATCATAGGTCACGAAATACCAACGGTACGTCAGGCAGGCTGCGGCGAGCAGCAGCAGAGATGGCAGGGCAGCGACCAGCCACTCTCTGCCACCATTGAGCGCGCTCCACAGATCACGGATCGCCACGTGCGTGGCCAGGGCCGCCAAAAGCGCCGCGACGGGGATGGCACCTGCCGTGCGCACCACGCTCGGATTCTCCACCGGAAACGCGATGCTCAAGGCCGACGGAAGCAGGAGCACGACGAGTGAGAGAAGTAGATAGAGCCCCCGTCGGTCGCCGCGCCCGAACAGGCACCAGAGGGCAAAGACGACGCCCAACACGAAGAGCCCGCCGACCACGCAGCTCAGCACCGGGTCACCGGGGACCGTGTTGACCCATACCGGGCCCCCGCGGTAGTTGAACATCAGCAGAGCGTCCTTGACGTTGCCCAACAAGACCCGCCACGGATGCGCCGGGAGCGCTCTCTCCGCCTCGGCCAACCGCGTGCTCACGCGGAACCAGAACATATCGGGTTCATCCCGCATATACCGAAGGAGGGGTAGAAAGACGAGCCCCGACGCAAGGGCACCCAGGAGCGCATTGACCCAGAAACGAGCGGAGAGGGCGGTCTCTTCGACGTAAGAGGGGGAAGCGCCCAAACTCCCCTTACGGAGCGCCAGCATCCTGCTGGCTACTGACGTTTTCTCGGGGACGTGATCCGCCCCGCGCGCCCACTCGACCAGGTCGACGATGGCCTTCACTGCCACGAGAACCACGAGCAGGAGCGGCAGGATTCGCACCGCGGTGTAGCTGTGCAAGCCAGCACCAAGAGCCATGCCGCAGGCCAGCCAATCGTTTCTTCGATTATGCCTGAAGGCGCGAAACAGGAAGATCAGCACCAGCGTTGTGAACAACGGGGTGAACGGAAAACGCAACCCCACCCGACTGATAGCCACGTGCCAGCGGGATAGAGCCACGAAACACGCGGTCAGGAAGCCGACCTGACGACCGTACATCGACCGCCCAAGCAGAAACGCCAACGGGATGGTGACAATGCTCACCATGGCCGTGCCAACCTTCAGGGCCAGGTGGCTGATGGTGAGCGGCGTGAAGCGAATCAGGGCCGCCGTCAGATAGAACTGCATCGCCTCACGACCGGTGTTGCGGGGGAAGAAGACCGGGCGCATCC
Source organism: uncultured Anaerolineales bacterium (assembly GCA_964421785.1). Taxonomy (GTDB): domain Bacteria; phylum Chloroflexota; class Anaerolineae; order B4-G1; family B4-G1; genus SKLM01. The sequence continues at coordinate 4,279 of CAYQZG010000160.1, read as the reverse complement.
CACGCAGAACGTTGTTGACGTCGAGCAGCTTCTCCGCGTGATCGCTCGTCATCTCGGACGGGACGCCGGGCAGCCGGTAGAGGCGAAAGAAGGCACCCATCACCACGATCGCGCCGACGATGACGGCGGTTCGCCATGCCCGGGAGCGTGAACGGCCACCATCGCCGATCCCTTCGAAGGCACCACGCGCGCCTTCGCGAAGTCGCCGGACCAGTCCAGAGAGACTTGGACCTCTCACCGTCGCCAGGAGGAAGGTGGTCAGCGCGCCAAGCCAGGCGACGACACCGACCTTCGAGAAATGATTGTCGGCAAAGCCATAGTAGGCGATCAGCGCCAGCACCGCCGCCTCCAGGCCAAAACCGACCCGCATCAGCAGGCGCAAGAAGCTCTCGCCGGAGCGGATCCCTCTCTGACGGGGTGGATCGAGCGCAGGACCCCATGGTTCCCCCTCACGCCAGCGGCTCAACCCCCACAGGAACAATCCGACCGCCAGGGCGTAGACGATCGGTCCGTCCCACGGGTACTCGGGGCGGTTCAGGAGCTGCTGCCCCCGTACGGCCAGTCCGACGGCCACAACCAGCGCTGGCACTCTGAAATCAGGAGGATCAGAACCAATCGAAATCATCCACGAAAGCGATCTGGGCATAAATGACGTCAACGGGCATGGCGGCCTACACGACTGCGCAAGCCTTACCTATTATACGAAGCCTTGAGGACCTGTCAACGGAGCGAGTAGACGAATCTCCATCCCTCTCAACAACCACCTGTGCTTTCACCCCAATCACAGGAGGGCGGATTGATCGGCAACCTTGAACACCCCTTCTTTTCATGTATAATAGAGCCCTGGCGGGAACCACACGCCCCGCCTCTGGCCCGTTATAGACCAATCCGGCCGGGTCGGTTACCGGAAGAAAACACATGGCGCCTATTGATCTCACAGCCCTGGCTCTCATCCTTTTCGGCCTTGCCTACCTCCTCATCATCGGCATCAGCTCCTACACCTGCTCCCTCCGCGAGCCGAAGGGCCGGCTCCTCGTCGTCACCGCCAGCCTATCGCTCCTCGGGACCCTGGCCCAGGTCGGCTTCTGGTCCGATCACCCGCTCCCGACCCTCGACCCGGCCCTGGAGCGGGTCTGCCTCTACATCGCGCCCCTCCTCCTGGTCGCGTTCCTGGCCCTGACCCGCGTCTTCCTCCGTCTAGATGGCGTCCGGCGGTTCTGGCTGGCACTGGGAGGCATCTGGCTTCTGTCTCTGATCATCCTCCATGAGAATCTGCTCAACCTTCCGGAGAAGATGTGGTTCGGCCTGGCGTGGACCTTCGAGCGTCCCCTGCTGACGACCATTGCGGCGGGCGTAGGGTGGGGGCTGTTCGTCTTTCGCGCCGCCTCTTTGACGCTCATCACCTACCGGCAGACGCGACGACCGCTCCATAAGAACCGTCTCCGCCTCTGGCTCCTCACCCTGGCCGTCCACATCCTCGCCGGGGCCCTCGTCTTCGCCGGCCGACCGCTGCTCGCCGGCGGGTGCCATCTCCTGAGCGTGGGAGGCGCCGCCTACGTGATCCTGGTGCACGACCTCCCTGACGTCCTCCATACCGCCCGACGCGCGTTCGCCTACCTCATCGTCACCCTGCTGACAGCGGCCGCCTTCACCGGCGGTTTTCTCACCATCGAGGCCGCCATCCGCACGATCCCCGACTACGGCTCCCTGCTGGCTGCCGGCGCCGTGGCCCTGGTTTTGGCCGTCCTCATCGCCCCCTTGCGCAGCGCCACCCGGTGGCTCGTCGACCGTATCCTGGGCAGTGGGGCCTACGACGCCGCCCACACCCTGCGCGAATACAGCACGCACATCAACAACATCCTCGATCTGGACGAGTTGGCCACCGCCGCCGTCGGCCTCATCGGGGATGCCATGGACATCCGGCGGGGGGCCCTTCTCGTCGTCCGTCATTGTGGGGGCGAAGAGCGCAAGGATGACGGCGAGGATCGCATCCGCTTCCAGGGCGCGATGGGCATGGGCAATGGACCACTTCCGCCGCACACGATGTCGCAGGACAGCCTCTTCGTCCAATGGCTCCAGCGAGAACATCGGCCTCTGACCCAGTACGACATCGACCTGCTGCCCCGCTTCGAGGATCTGCCCCCCGAGGATCACGGCTGGCTCGCCGGGCTCGACATGGATGTCTACGTCCCCATCTACAGGCAGGGGAAGTGGATCGGAGTGCTGGCCGTAGGCCCCAAGAGCTCCGGGGAGCGCTACTTCACCGAGGATATGGCCCTCCTGAGCGCTCTGGCCGACCAGACAGCGGTCGCCCTTCAGAACGCTCGGCTCTTCGCCGATCTGAAGAGACAAAACGCGGAGAACGAGCGTCTCAACGAGGAGCTCGTCACCGCCAACCGGGAGCTGGCCCGCCTGGATCAGGTCAAGTCAGACTTCATCGACATCGCCTCTCACGAGCTACGCACTCCCCTCAGCATCGTGCGGGGCTACAACGACATGCTCAATGAGATGCTCGCCGAGGGGACGCTCGCCACCGATGTCGGCCTGGAGATGACGACGAGCGTCAGAACCGCCGCTGAGCGCTTGGCGGAGATCGTCGACACCATGTTCGACGTCTCGAAGCTCGACAGCGAGACGATGGACATCGTCAAGTCACCCGTCGCCATTGGATCCATCGTGCGCATCGTCCTCAAGGCGTGGGAAGAGGACCTCCATAAACGCCATCAGACCGTCACCATCGAGAATATAGACGGCCTCCCCGTGATCATGGCGGACAGCGAGGGATTGAGGAAGGTGCTCTCCCACCTGATACAGAACGCCATCAGGTATACGCCCGACGGCGGCACCATCCACGTCGAGGGACGCGTCCTCGGGGCCGACGCACCCATTGAGGACCGGGCGGTGGAGATCGTCATCCGCGACAACGGCATCGGCATCGCGCCGGAAAACCTGAAACGCATCTTCGACAGATTCTTCCGGGCCGACGACATCCGTCACCACAGCACCAGCAGCACCAAGTTCAAGGGGGCCGGACCGGGCCTGGGCCTGGCCATGGCACGCGGCATCGTTAGGGCTAACGGCGGGCGCATCTGGGCCGAGAGCACCGGCCGCGACGAAGAATGCTGCCCCGGCTCCGAGTTCCACATCGTCCTCCCCGTGGGGGACCCCGCCTCCACCTCGAAGAAGTAAGCGAAGCGACACCCGCCTCCGCCTCGAAAAAGGTAAGCGAAGCGACATCCGCCTCCGCCTCGAAAAAGGTAAGCGAAGCGACATCCGCCTCCCAGCTCAACACCGCCAAGCGCTAGTTCTTCGGGATGGCTTGGCCGAGACGGCCCCTATCCCCCCCTGCTGCCAACAGCGCGGACCTGCTCGCCTCCGTCGTCGCAGCAGCGAACCGACGGCTGAGGGAGAGCATCGGGAAGGGATTGTTGGTTGCGAAGAAGATCGCAATCCCCAGGAGGGCCAAGGTGAGAGCGATTGCCGTCCCGCTCTCGTCTGCCCTTCTGAGCGCGACGTACAGGGCCAGGAACACCAGGGCGAACATCGCGTACATCGGGACTTCTAGACCCCAGAAGTCCACAAGTCCAATGATCGGGTTGGCTTGAAACAGATCGAACCAGCCACGTACCGTGCTGGGCTGCGGGAAGATAGCAAAGGCTATCTCCTCGGCCATGGTCAGAAAGGCCACGATCCATGCGGCCACGCCACCAAGCCTATAGAGACGCCCGTACGCGGAGTCGGGGGCCCTTGCACCAGCAACCTGACTCATAAGTCTCCTGCTCCTTTTCTGTCCCGGCGGGCAGTGCTCCAAATTGCTCGCGCGCCCTGCGCTCCAGGCGCGAAGCGTCCTCGTCGTTGTCAACCACCTCACCCTCCGAATACCGATTCAATTTTATTACACTCGCATGGGCAGATCCTGCAAAACGCAGGTCGGCCAGCCGGGTTGCCATCCGACTCACTCCCAGGCCGGCCGAATACGAGGAATTCTTTGATCTTATTCGGAATCTGCAGAAGCAGGCTGTCCTTTCACCCGAGGAAGCGGATCGCTTAGCCAACGAGGCGGTAGCGGCGATGCGCGCTGAAGGCTGGTGACACCCTGCACCTGAAACGCATCACGCCCCCAGCGTTGACGCACATCGTGGCTGACGCTCCTGACGGAGAGCCGATGTCAATGGACGAGATCAACGAGATTCTTAACAGGGCCTAACACTACAACCGCACTTGCCAGAGGAGCAGACTTCCGAAGTCTTGGAGTCCACGCCCAACGCGGTGTAGAGGC
>CAYQZG010000159.1:0-9125 GCA_964421785.1 uncultured Anaerolineales bacterium | reverse complement strand
CATCCAGCCTGCGCAGCAGGGTTACGCTCTCAGCCGGGAGGTTCAGCTCCCGGCGTCCCCGGGCCACCATCAGTCAGAGCATCCCTTCCTAGCATCCAGCGCGCGGCGCACAGCCTGCGCCAGAACCGGCGTGTCAAGCGGCTTATGGAGCACGTCGAAGAAGTCCGCCTCTTCGAGCTTGCTCAGCTCCTCATCGACCGTGTACCCCGTGACGGCCAGCACCGGGAGGCTGGGGTAGGCCTTGCTCAGCTCCTGCATCAGCGCCTCGCCGCCCATGACGGGCATCACCACGTCGGTGACCACCAGGTCGACCGCAACGCCCTTCAGCACCTCCAGCGCCTCGCGGCCATGGGCGGCCGCGAGGGCGGAGTAGCCCAGGTCCTCCAGAATCTGCCGTCCCGCCGCCCGCAGATCCTCGTGATCCTCGACCAGGAGAATCGCCTCCCCCTTTCCCAACGGCACAGAGCTGTTCTCCCGCTTCTGCGTCACCCGCCTCGCGGCGTGAATCGGTAGGTAGACGAAAAAGTCCGTGCCGCTGCCCAGCTCCGTCTCCACGTCGATGTACCCGCTGTGCTGCTTGACGATGCCGTAGACCTGGGCCAATCCCAGCCCGGTCCCCTGGCCGGGCTCCTTGGTGGTGAAGAAAGGCTCGAAGATCTGGGTCCTCACCTCCTCCGTCATGCCGGTCCCGGTGTCCGAGACGGCCAGGCAGGCCCACTCACCCGACCCCATCCCTACAGCCGGGGCGTCCTCATCCGCTGCCACGACCATCTTGGAGAGAGCGATCTGCAGGTCGCCGCCTTCGGGCATGGCGTCACGGGCGTTGATGGCCAGGTTCATCACTACCTGCTGGATGCGCGTTGGGTCGGCATCCACCAGGCAGGCCTCCGACTCCGTCTCCGTGGTCAGCCGGATGCTCTCCGGCAGCGTGGTCTGCAGAATGTCACAGACCTCGCCTAAGAACGACACCAGATCCACCGTCTGGACCTCCATGGACGAGCGACGGCTGAAGTCCAGGATCTGTCGCACCAGGTCCGTGGCACGCTTGGACTCGGCGATGATGGTCTCGGACGCCGACACGAGGCGTGGGGGGAGATCCTCATCGCGCAGGATCATATCGCCATAGAGCCTGATGGTGCTGAGAAAGTTGTTGAAGTCGTGGGCGATGCCGCCGGCCAGCCGCCCCACGGCGGCCAGGCGCTCCTGCTGGTGCATCTGCTCCTCCGCCCGCTTGCGCTCGGTGACGTCGCGGACGATGCCCCGGAATCCGACCGGTTCACCGGCGGCATCCTGCATCAAAGAGACGGACGCCTCAACCACCCTCCTCCTCCCGTCCTCTCTGATGACCTCCCAATCGAATGCCTTGGCTGGTTGCCGGGTGAGGTAGACCGTGTTGAAGGTCTCGTACACCTCCCGCGCGTTCTCCTCGTCCATATACTGCCGATTATCCATGCCCATCAGCTTCTCATCGGGATATCCGAGCAGCTCGGGCAGGGCATCGTTGAAGAACGTGAAGCGCCCTGTGAGGTCGACCTCGTAGTACCCATCTTCGATGGTGTCGAGAATGGTGCGATACTTCTCCTCGCTCTCGCGCAGCGCCTCTTCGGCCCGCTGCTTCTCAGCGGTGAGCCGCTGCTTCTCCAGGATCTTGCGCACCTCGGCCAACACCTCATCCATGTTCAGAGGCTTGGTGATGTACGCTATGGCGCCATCGTTCAGCGCGCGTATCGCCGTCTCCATCGAGGCGTAGCCGGTGACCATGATCAGCTCCATACCCGGGTGTCGCTCCCGGAGCGGCATCACGAGATCGACGCCCTTGCCGTCCGGAAGCCTGATATCGAGCAGGCCCACGTTGAAGCGTCCGTGGGGGAGGCGTGCTCCCCCGTCCGCCCTCTCCAGCGCCTCTTGGGCAGTCGTGGCCGTCACCACGTCGTACCCCTTGCGCTCGAGGATGAACGTGAGCGTCCTGCGCGCCCCCTCATCGTCCTCGACGATCAGAATTCTTGGTCGATGCTCCATCGGATACCTCCTCGTGAGCCGTGAAACGTGAGGCGTGAAGCGTGAAACGTGAAACGTGATGCGTAACCGCCCCTCACCCCCTCACCTCTGCTCCCCTGCTCCCCCGCTTCCGTTCCCAGATCTCGTCCACCAGTCTGAGCAGTTCCTCAATGTCGAAGGGTTTGTAGAGGCAGGCGTAGGCGCTGTTTTGCAGAGCCTGCTCCACCAGCTCCTCCATCTCCTGACGATAACCGGTCATCATGATGGCCACCGCCTGTGGATCGAACCTCCGAATGGCCAGGTAGGTCTCCAGTCCGTTGATGGTCGGCAGCTTCATGTCAACGAAGATCACGTCATAAGCCCTCCCCTGCGCCGCAGCGACGGCCTCCTCGCCGGTATGGGCGATGCGCACCTGGTAGCTCTCGCTGACCAAGAGATTCTTCAGCGTGATGCAGGTCGCCGGGTCGTCGTCCACCACCAGGATCAGCGCGCCCTTCTCATTTCGCCGCGCCTCCTCGATGATGGAGACGACGTCGTCTATATCGAGGGGCTTGTAGATGACGCCGTAGGCCCCGTCCTCCAGCGCCTCCTGCACCAGATCCTCCACGGCGTAGGCCGTCATCATCATCACCACGGCCTCGGGCCGGACCTCCTTGATGCGGCGATGGGTCTCCACACCGCCCATGACGGGCATCTTGATATCGAGGAAGACCATGTCGAAGCGGCGCTCCCTGACCTGCTCAAGGGCCTCCGCGCCCCCCCTGGCTGTGCTGACGCTGTACCCTTTGTGCTGGAGAATCATCGCCGTGGTGCGGGCCATACCGATGTCGTCGTCGACGATCAGAATGCGGGGGTTATCGTTCATAGGTCACCTGCTCCGTTGGTCGTAAAGCGTGATGCGTAAAGCGTGAAACGTGATCCGTGATGCGTAACCGCCCATCTACCCATCTCCCCATCTCCCCCTCACCCCCTCTCCCCGTCACCCCTTCACCCCCTCCCCACCCTGCTCCCTTGCCCCTCTGCCCCCTACCTCCGCCGTTCCCGGCAGCCACACGATGAACGTGCTCCCCTCTCCCACCTCGCTCTCCACCTCGATGGAGCCGCTGTGCTCCTCCACCAGCCGCTTGGCTAGCGCCAGCCCCAGCCCGATGCCCTTGGTGCGGGTGGTGAAGAGTGGCTCGAAGATCCTCTCCAGATTCTCCTCCGGGATGCCCACGCCGGTGTCGGCGATGGAGACCATCACCCCAGACTTCGGAAGTCTTCCGGTGACTTCCGAAGTCTCAAACGTCCTGACGGTCAGGCGTCCGCCCTCCGGCATGGCCTGCACGGCGTTGCGGATCATGTTACCGAGGACTCGCTCCAGCTGGTCGGGATCCCCCATGATCACGGGCAGCTCCCGGTCGAGCTCGCAGACCAGCTCCACACCCGGGGCCTCGCGCACGGCAGCGCGAGACAAAGCCGCCCGGACGACGTCATTGAGGTCGACCTGGCGCCAGACGGGCGGCCTGGCCCGGGCGAAGTCGAGCAAGGCGCTGATGATGCGCTCGGAGCGGGCCAGCTCCTGATCCATGATCTCCAGCGTCTCCTCCACCGCCGGCTCCGGCTCTTGCTCTCCCAAGACCATGTTGAGGAAATAGGTGGCGTTCTTGATCGCCCCCAGGGGGTTGCGCAGCTCGTGGCCCACGCCGCCCGCCAGTTGGCCGAGGACGGCCAGCCGCTCCTGGCGCATCAATTGCTCCTCCATCTCCTTACGCTCGGTGATATCCTCCGTGTGAACGATGACCAGGTCGGGGGGCACGAAGGCGTACTTGACCGCGAGGTGCTTCTTCTCACCCGTGGAGACGTAGCGATAGCTCCTCTCCCGCTCGATCGTCGCCCTCTCGGTATAACAGCGCTCGATGTCCTCCCTGATCTGGGGCGTGTCGTGGTGCACGTCATCGAGCCTTTCCCCCACGAGATCGGCGATCCCACCCGCCGTGATCGCCTCGGCAGCGTCGTTGTAGTCCGCGAGAAGGAAGCCATCCTCAACCCATTGCCAGGTGTAGGTGGGGATGGGGATGCCTTTGTACTGCGCCCGCATCTTCTCCTCGCTTCGTCGCAGCTGGACCGTGCGCTCCGCCACCATCTCCTCTAGATGCTCCCGATGTCGCCGCAGCGCCGCGATGGTAGAGGAGACGACGGCGGCGACGATGCCGGCCGTCGCCAGCCAGGCAAGGACGGAAAACAGCACTTGACTGGAAGGATCCCGGTACCTCGGCCGCGGCAGATGGCTGCGCAGCCACAGGACGTGCATGCCGACGAAGGATGCGGCGGATACGGCGGCAACCAGCCGGGCGCCTCGGCGATCCAACAACACAAAGGCCAGCGTGACGACCAGGAAGAGCCCCAGCCCACCCGCGATGTCGGCCGGCCGTCCTTCCAGGTAAAGATGGGCAATGGCCACCACCAACAGAGAGCTGATCACGACCCAGCTGGCCGCCCGGACACGCTCCGAACGCACGAGCCAGACCACCAGCCCGCCCAGGAGCAACACCAGGGGGTCCACCGCCAGATCGATGGCCGGCGCCGGGGGAAACGCCGGGTGCACCCACAGGATCACCTGTGCCGCGGAGATAAGCAACCCGGCAGCGATGAACACCAGGCCGGCCACCATCAGCACGCGAGCCCGGTGTGCCTCCTCCCCTGCGCCATCGGGCAGCAGCTGGCCAATCACTCGTTGTAGCTTCGTGGGTCTCTTCAACGCTCCCTCCTATTCACATCCCCATGCGTAATGCGTGATGCGTGATGCGTAATGCGTGAAGCGTGATGCGTGAAGCGTGACCCGTGACCCGTAACCGCCCCTCACCCCCTCACCCCCTCACCCCCTCTCCCTTGCTCCTCCGCACCCCCGCTCCCCTGCTCCTTACTCCCGCCGCACCGGCAGCCGCACGGTGAACGTGCTCCCCTCCCCCACCTCGCTCTCCACCTCGATGGTGCCGCCGTGCGCCTCCACCAGCATGCGGGCCAGGGCCAGGCCCAGGCCCACGCCTTCGGCCTTGGTGCTGAAGAGCGGCTCGAAGATCCTCTCCAGATGCTCCTCCGGGATCCCCTCCCCCGTATCGGCAATGGAGACCATCACCCCTCTAGACCTCGAGGGTTTGGGGGCAACCTCCGAGGTCTGGACGGTCAGGCGTCCGCCCTCCGGCATGGCCTCGACGGCGTTGCTGATCAGGTTGCGTAACACCTGGCGCAGCTGCTCTGAGTCCGCCGAGACCGTCGGGGCACCCTCGTCTGCCTGCTTGATCACCTCGATCCGCTCAGGTATCTCAACCCGCGGGAGTGTCTCTTCGAGGAGGGCGTTCACGTCCACCGCCTCGCGCTGCGGCTCCCCTGTGCGCACGAAGCTAAGCAGGCTGCGGACGATCATCTCGGCGCGGCCTACCTCCAGTTCCAGGAGCTCCAGGGTCTCGCGCACCTCCTCGTCGGGCTCATCGAGGACCATGTTCAGGAAGTAGGCGCTGTTCTTGATGTTCCCCAGTGGGCCGCGCAGCTCGTGGTTGATGCTGCCCGCCAACTGGCCCAGCATAGCTAGCTTCTCCTGGCGCAGCAGCCGGTCCCGCGCCTCGAGAAGCTCCTGGGTGCGCTCCTCCACCATCTCCTCAAGTCGCTCGCGGTATTCCTGTAGCGCCTCCTCGGCCCGCTTGCGCGCGGTGATGTCACGGAAGATGCCGAACGTGCCGATGAACCACCCGTCGTCATCATACTGAGGCGTCGCCGTGACGAGGAGCACCCGCTCCTGCCCATCAGGCTGCGTGATGCTCATCTCGTACGTGCTCTGCTCGCCCTCCTTGCGCACCTCCGTCTGTGCCCGGATGTCCTTGAACGTCCCCTCATCCAGGAATGCCTCCAGGCTTCTGCCCACCAGCCCGCCCTGCTCCACGCCGAAGATGTCGTGCGCCGCCGGGTTGGCGAAGATGAAGCGCTCCTCGGTATCCACAATCCCGATGCCCTCACCCTGACGCTCGACCAGCGTGCGGTAGCGCTCCTTGCTCTCCTCCAGCCTCTCCACTGCTCGCATCTGATCGGTGACGTCCTCAATCGCGAACACCACCCGCTCCAAGGCCCCGGAGGCGTCGAACAGCGGAACGCCGTCGATAGAGAGCAACACCCGTCGGCCGTCGGGCCACTCGATGGCGTGTCGCACGTCCTGCACCGCCTCGCCCGTCCTCACCACCTGGCGGAAGGGCAGCTGCTCGCTGGGGAAGGGCCCACCCTCGTAGTCCGTGATCCGCCAGGCCGGGTCGTCGTAGGTGCGCGAGGTGATCGTCTCCTTCTCCAGGCCGAGGACCTCCTCGGCGCGGTCGTTGGCGAAGATGAGCCGTCCCTCCCGGTCGACCATCGTGATGCACACCGGGCTGGTGTCCATGACGGCTTTCAGCAGATCACGCTCTTGTCGCAGCAAGCTCGTCAGTTCCTTGCGCTCGCTGATATCCTGAAAGGTGCCGCGCACCGCCACGCATTCGCCGTTCTCAACCACCGGCTCACCTTGGGCCCGACACCAGATGAGCTCCCTCTGGGCCGTGTGGACCTGCAGCTCAAGGTCGAAGGGCGTCCTCTCCTCGACAGCGCGGCTGTACGCCTCCTCGAGGATCTCTCGGTCTGGGGACGGATAGTAGCTCAGGTGCTTGTCGACGCCGGGTGGCTCCTGGTCGTAGGGTATGCCGATGATGTCGTGGAGCGCCTGCGTCCAGACCGCCTCACCGGTCGTCAAGTCGTGCTCCCAGCCGCCGATCTTGCCCATCTTGCCCGTGGCGTTCAGGATCCTCTCGCTCTTCCGCAGCGCCCGCTCCGCCCGCGTGCGCGCCTCCTCCAGGGCCATGCGGTGCAGGGCAAAAGCGATGTCCTGTCCCACTTCCCGGAGCAAGGCCTGCTCGTCCTCATCCTCCGTCAGATGGGCCGGGATGGAGACCGTCAACAGGCCGTAGACCCGCTCGCCGTGCGCCAGACGAACCGCCATGCCGCCTCGACCGGCGTAGCTCGCCGCCAGGGGACAGTCGGTGCAGGCGACGGGCGGATCCCGGGTGACCACCACGCCCGTCTGGGCCAGGGCCCTCCGCCCGCACGCGGGAAGCGCCCCACGCTCCAGCCGGCTCGCCATGGGCGCGAAGGCCTCGCCCAGGCCGGCCTCGGCGGCGGTCACCAGCCCTTCGACAGCCCCGTGGCGGGCGCCCTCCTCGTCGAACAGGGCGATCCAGGCGTTGTGATAGCCACGCGTCTCGATCAGCATGTCGCAGGCGCCCTGCAGCAGGCGATCGCGATCCTTCTCCCTGACGATCAGTTGGTTGACGTTGTTGATCGCGCGCAGCACCCGGTTAAGGTGCTCCGTCCTCTCCTCGGCCCGCTTCCGTTGGTCGATCTCTCGTTGAAACTGTTCGTTGCTCTCGGCCAGCTCGCCCGTGCGCTCCTCGACCAGTGCTTCAAGCTCCCGGCGATGTCTCCTCAGCGCCCTCTCCGAGCTCAGGCGCGCGATGGTCGTCCCCACCAGGCCGGCGACCGCCAGGTAGACGTCCAGCAACTCCCTCGGGAAGGGCGCCGACGTCCTGTGGCCCACCAGCATCACGGCGGCGGTCTGGTTCTCCTGCACGAGCGGCAGGAACGCTATCGAGAGAGGGTCGGGCGTGACCACAAGACGCGAGGTGAGGAAGCCGCTCGTCAGCGTCTCGTCAATCGTCTTCCTGATCTCCGACCCGACCTCGCTCTGAGCGGCGTCGGCTCGCCGGTGCGGCTCGACGGCGCTCGACAACGCCTCGCCGAAGGCCTGATCGGAGAAGGTCCAATGGTGCGCTGTGATCTCTCCATCGGCGCGGCGCTCGCCAAAAGCCACCAGGTCCGCGCCAAAGAAGCTGAGCAGCGCATTTCCGACCTCGGCCCACGCGTCCTGGTGGGTCGTCAGACCGGCCAGGTACTGGGCCAGCTTGATAAATGGGTAGTGCTCCTGGCCTTTCAGCAAATCATCCATCCCCTATCTATGCCCCCCATACCCGTCTAACCTTGCGCCGGCCGGGCGGTTCCGCCCGTAGTCCGGCGCCCGCTTGGTCGGGATCTGGCGATCCCTCGCGAGCAATCTGTCACACGTGAGCGATCTGTCACACTACTTGCGCCGGATAGCCACACTGCTTGCGCCGGATAGCCACACTGCTTGCGCCGGATAGCCACACTGCTCGCGCCGGATAGCCACATTGCTTGCGCCGGATAGCCATATCCGGCGCTCCCCTCGCAGTCGCAGTTCCATAGCCGACGATCCCACCTCTCAGCGTGCGGCCTGAACCATGGCCTCTAGGTTCTCCGGCTTCGACGCTATCAGGGCGAAGACGGCATCGTGATCATACCGCCTCAGGGCCTGCACCTGGCAGCGCGCCAGCAGCTCGCCGTCCCGCACGTAGTCGCACAGCGGCACCCCGGCCAGGATGGCGGCATGCCCGAAGACCTGGGAGACCACCGGCACCCGGTCCGGCGTCCGAAAGGCCACCGCTGCCCTTATCCGTTCAAGGCTGTTCATCATCATCTCCTGCGATGTGGAACGGCTCAGTCCCCCGTCCCCGACAACATCATGCTCAAGCCCCCGTCCTCGGGGGGCGCCGACCGGCCCCAGACGATCCCCTCGACGTAGTGCAGGCCGTCGAAGGCGGTCTGGGCCACCCTATCGACGTTCAGGCTCTCGGCCGACGCCTGCTTCAACGCGGCGCCACCCGCCATCACCTTGATATGCCCCAGCCCTCGTTCGGTCACACTCTCCCTCACCCGGCGCACCTGCCGCATCACGGTGGTGATCAATCCACTGATGCCGATGGCCAGGGCCGCTTCCTGCCCTGCGGTATCGACCAGCCTCTCCACAGAACAATCCTTGCCACAGTCCACCACCCGGTATCCGTTTGCCGTCAGAACCATCTTGACGAGGTTCTTCCCCAGATCGTGGATGTCCCCATCGAGCAAGGCTGCTACCAGCGCGTCCATCATCGATCCACTCATGGTCCCTTCGTCGTCCCCTGCCCTCCATCTGATGCGTGATGCGTGATGCGTAATGCGAAACGCGTCATCGGGGGGGGGGGGGGGGGGGGGGGGGGGGGGGGGGGGGGGGGGGGGGGGGG
>CAYQZG010000158.1:0-9182 GCA_964421785.1 uncultured Anaerolineales bacterium | reverse complement strand
GTTTCGCCTTGCCTTCCCCCCTTGTGTGATTCCATCACCTCACACCTACCAGAGGAGGCCAAACACCACGATGCCCCGTGATGCAACTTTTTGGGAGAATGTCCGTAGTATAACCAAATGGAGAGTACGGCGGGATGGATGGCCTGTCCTCCGTGGGTGATCGGCGAGGGAAGGAGGACAAGGGCAGCGGCAGAATCAGCGCCTGGTGGGATCCAGAGGTCGGGCTTGCCGTTGGCGGGAGGCCTGTAGCAGGTGAAAGAGCCCCGGATGATGGTCTGATCAAGGACGTGCAATGGAAAGGCGAATCTACAGATTGCTGGAGATAGCTTGCTTGATCCTGGCCGCGACGGCCTGCCAGGAGCGGGCTACGCCAACCCCTTTCGCGACTGAGCGACCGATGCCGACTGTCGCGCGCACTGAGCTTGTCACACCGACGCAGATCACCACCCGCCCACAGGACCCCACGCCGACGGAGGCCGTCACAGCCTCACGAACCGTCGTGCCGACCCGGGGTCGACAGCGGTCGCCCACCGCTACCCCCACGCTCACCCCAGTGCCGCCCACTGCAACGGGGTCGCCCACACCCATCTCTCCCACGGAGACGTCGCCGTCTCCGACGCCGCAGGAGCGGGCTGTGATCCACGATTTCCACGCCAGGGCGGCCGACGGCACCGAGCTCCAGCTCGCCGATCCGGGCGATACCATCATCCTGACGTGGAGATGGAGCGGCGGGACGGAGGCCATGATCTACCATATGTTTGACCTCCGGCTCAGCGAGCCGGGGTGGGAGGTGGCGCCGAAGGGCACGCTGACGTACACCATCCCCAGCTGGACCCGCAACCACGAGGACTTCGTGCTGTTCGTCAACGACCCCCAAGGCCCGGCTGTGCAGGAGACGCTACAGATCAACCTGCGCTGTCCGGACGAATGGTTTTTCGAGCCGGCTCCGGACGTTTGTCCGGCGGGACCGCCTGTGATCAGCGACGGCGCCGAGCAGCGTTTCCAGCGCGGCGTCATGCTGTGGAGCCAGGCCGAGGACCGCATCTACGTCCTGTTCGACGATGACCAGAACCCCGCCTGGCAGGCCTATCAGGATAGGTTCGACGAGGGGGAGGACCCCTCGTCGGATCCAGACATCGACCCACCGGAGGGACTGTACGAGCCGGTCCGCGGCTTCGGGCTGGTCTGGCGCGAGGCGCCCAACGTGCGAGAGCGGTTGGGATGGGCGGTGGAGCCCGAGGCCGGGTACGAAACGGCCATCCAGCGCACGTCGTACGTCAAGTACAATAGCACATACATCCGTGCCCTCGACGGTGGCGTCTGGCGGCTGGGACCGGAGCACAGCGAGTGGGATGAGATAGCGCCGTGATCCCCAGACGTGACTGGGTTGGGAGGCAGCAAGCCGAAGACGACGCACGCCATACCGACAAGGAGATCAGCCAAGATGAAAACTTCCCGTCTCCTCACCGCACTTGCGCTCGGCCTGGGGGTGGCCCTGGGCCTCCTCTGGTTGCTGGCCGGCCGATCGACGCTGCCGGTCTCTGCGATCTCATCCACCGTCAGCAACACCAACGACAGTGGCGCTGGCTCATTGCGCCAGGCTATCATCGACGCCAACGGTGACCCCGGTCCCGACACAATTGACTTCAGCGTCACCGGCGTCATCACGCTGCAAAGCCCCCTCCCGGCCATTGCTGAACCCCTGACCGTCAGCGGGCCGGGCGCGGCCCAGTTGGCGGTGAGCGGGGACAACCAGTACCGGGTGTTCTCCATCACCAACGGCGTCGCGGTGACCATCACCGGGCTGACCGTGCGGGATGGCAGCGCCGACGAGGGCGGTGGCATCTGGAGCGCGGGTGACCTGCACCTGGAAGGCGTAAGAGTCATCAGCAACTCGGCCGACTGGTACGGCGGTGGGGTGTACGTCTGGCGTGACACCGCGAGGCTGGACGTGAGCGGCGGCAGGATTGAGGACAACTCGACGAACTGGGACGGCGGCGGGGTCTTCGTCCACGGCGGCAGCGCGACGCTGAGCGGGACACACGTGATCAGCAACTCGGCCAAGCGGGACGGTGGCGGCGTCTACGTCTTCGACGGCAGTGCGACGCTGGACGTGAGCAGGATCGGCAACAACTCGACAGGCTCCGACGGGGGCGGGGTGTTGGTCCACAGCGGCCGGGCGACGCTGAACGGGACGCACGTGATCAGCAATTCGGCCAAGCACGACGGCGGCGGGGTGTGCATTCGGTGGGACGCCGCAACGCTGGCCGTGAGCGACGGCGGGATTGAGGGCAACTCGGCAGGTGACGCCGGCGGCGGGGTGTACGTCCTGTTTGGCAGCGCGACGCTGAGCGAGACGCAGGTGAGGGGCAACTCGGCCGACCACGGCGGCGGCGGGTTCGTCTGGAGTGACACCGCGGCGTTGAACGTGAACGGCGGCAGGATCGAGGGCAACTCAGCCGACCAGGGCGGGGGCGTGTGCGTCTGGGCGGGCGGCGCGACGCTGAGCGGGACGCAGGTGATCAGCAACTCGGCCAGGTTAAGCGGTGGCGGGCTTCACCTCGTCTCCGGCGGCGCCATCACCGCCACCGACGGCTGTATCGTCCACAACTCGGCCCCCGACCTGTCCCTCGACAAGTCTCCGGACGCGGTGGCCGAGCCCGGCGGTCCCGTCACCTACACCCTCACCTTCTCCAACACCGGCATCCTGGCGGTCCACAACGCCGGCATCGGCACGCTCAACGCCACGGACAACTGGTGGGGCGCAGCGGACGGAGCGTCCGGCGCCGGGCCGGGCAGCGGGGACGCGGTCGGCGCCAACGTGGACGTCAGCAACCACAAGAACGCGCCGAACGGCTGTCCCACGCTCTCCACCAGCGCCATCACGGCCACGGGCGTGGTGATCACCGACATCGTCCCTGTCAGCGTGACGCGCACCAGCGTCGTCAGCGCCGCCGACGCTGCCATCGCCCCACAGGCGGGCACCCGCTACGTCTGGCACCTGGACGACCTGGGCTGGCGCGAGGGCGGCACCATCACCGTCACCGGCGTGCTCAGCGAGCCGCTGGCCGCCGGCACGTTCACCAACACCGCCGTCATCGCCGCCGCCGCCGACGGCAACCCCGAGAACGACCGGAGCAGCGCGGCGGTCACGGTGCTCCCGCCCACGAGGGGCACCATCGTCATCGAGAAGATGACCGACCCGGCGGGCGGCAGGAGCTTCACATTCACCACCGACATCCCCGGCGGGCCGGGCCTCTTCAATCTCGACGATGGGCATAGCCGGACCTTCGACGATGTGCTGGCTGGCGTCTACACGGTGACCGAGACGGACCTCGCGACGACGCCGGGGGTCCCTGTTCTGACGGACGTGGTCTGTGTGGAGACGGGCACCCGGAACTCCTTCGGGAGCCTCGCCGCGCGGGCGGCCACCATTAACCTGCAGGGCGGCGAGACCGTCACCTGCGCTTTCACCAACACCCTTCTGGACATCGATGGCGACGGCGTGCTCGACGACGTCGAGGACAGGGCGCCGAACGGCGGGGACGGCGACGACGACGGCACGCCCGACCGTCTGCAGGGCCACGTCGCCTCGCTCCCCAACGCCGAGGACGGGCGGTACGTGACGCTGGAGGCGGGGGCGGGGCGGTTCACCGACGTGGAGGCGGTGGGGAATCCGTCGCCCGGCGACGCGCCACCGGTGACCTTCCCCTACGGCTTCTTCAGCTTCGTCATCACCGGCGTCACGCCCGCCGGGTCCGACGTGGAGGTCACCCTCATCCTGCCGGAGGACGTGCCCGTCACGATGGAGTACTGGAAGCACGGCCCGACGGCTGTCGACCCGCTCGATCACTGGTACCAGCTCCCGCTGGGGGACAACGACGGGGATGACGGGCGATCTCGCCCAGTCACCGTGGACCTGACCGATGGCGACCTGGGGGACGACGATCTGACGCCCGATGGCGACATTGAGGATCCAGGAGGCCCCGGGCAGCCGTCGCCCGTCGGCGGGGTGACCAGGCCGGCGAGCGGTGCCAGGCTGCGGGCCCTTCGACGGTCCTTAGGACGGGCGCCGTGGGTGGCGTTGGTCGCGCTGGCGACCCTGTTGCTGGTCGGCGCGGCGGTGGTGGGGCTACGCCGGGGCTTCTTACAGGATCATACGCCCTTCACCCACGTCACGCCCCACTAGCACCGAGGCGGATGAAGATGCGACGTGTGCTGTTGATCTGTGGTGGGTTGGCTGTCTTGATGTTGACGGTCGCCTGCCAAACCGGCGGGTTGACCTCTTCCCCGACAGCGACGTTCACCCCTGCCGTCGGGACGACGGCGCTCCGGCCGAACCGTTGCACCTGCTACTTCTTTGAGATGGGTCGCGACTGGGAGGGCGCTGACCTCTGTCCCCAGGGTCCGCCCACCTCCTCTCGGATGGCTGAACAGGCCTTTCAAGGCGGCTGGATGCTCTGGACGGAGCAACCCGACCTCGTCTACGTGCTTCCTGGATCCGGCGATCTGCCGCCGGAGGCGTACAACCCTCACAGCATCTTTGAGAACACCTGGTCGGAGGGAGACCCGGCATGCACTCCCAGCCTCGAGCCTCCGGCCGGCCTATTCCAACCGACACGAGGCTTTGGGAAAGTTTGGCGCGAGAACCCCCAGGTGCGTCAGGATCTCGGCTGGGCCACGGCACCGGAGGAAGCGTACACCGGTCTTTACCAATGCAGTCGACGTCGCGACAGCTGGGAGGGTGAGACCTACTGCTACGTCCAGTCCTTGGAGGGCCGCGTCATCGCCCTGGTGCAGTATCGACGTGGACGCCATTGGGGCTTTGTGCGGGGCGCTGAGGTCGAAGGCGAAGAACGATGAGACACACTGTGCATCTGGTGCGGTCTTCTGCCCCGGAGCCAGGACTACGTCATCGAGGTGAAGGCACAGGACAGTCCGGCCGACTACGTCCTGGCGGGGATGGTGGGCGCCGAGGCGCTTGACCTGGTGTTTGCCCTACCCGAATCGCTCGACGGACGCGATCACATCGAGGCATCGGTCGCCGTCTCTGGCTTCTACGTCCCCATGAGCAGCTCCCCCTGTGTTCACCTCCCCCCACTGGAAACCTATCGGGCGTCGCTCAGGGCACCCGTTTCAGCACAACGGGCAAGTAGACGAAGCTGCTGAAATTGATCGTCGTGCGTCGGAAGACGCCGCCCCCAGCGCTGCCGAAGTACAGGTACCGTCCATCGGCCGACTGCACCATCGTATCGCTGACGTTGTTGCCGTTGGTGCCGGCCTCTAGATGGGTCAGGCCGTCGTTCCACGGCTCCCAATGGGCGCCAAAATCTCGGCTGCGAAAGACGCCGTCGTGTTGGGTGGCCAGGTAGAGCGTGTCCGGGTCGCGCTCGTCGACGATGATCTCGTAGAACTCCTGATTCAGGTCCAGGCCGCTGGTGATCGGGAACCAGGAGGCCCCGCCGTCGGTCGTCTTCATGACCGTGCCGTGGAAGTCCTCCCGACCCCGTCCCTCGTTCTCGCCGTTCTTGGAGCAGGCGACCATCACGTCCGGATCGCGGGGATCGAAGGCGATGGAGAAGACCCACTGCTCGTCCGGCCAACCCTGGTCCCACATCTCCCAATGGGCGCCGCCGTCGGTGGAGCGGTTGACGCCGTTGTACGTGCCCGCGTAGATGGTGGCTGGATCGTCCGGGTGGGCGACCAGGCAGAAGACACCGTCGTTCGTCCATCCCACGTTGCTCTCGCTCCAGCTCTGGGCGCCGTCGGTGCTCCTGTAGATGCCCGCCGGGAAGGTGCCAAAGAGGATCACGTCGGGGTCGCTGGGGTGGAAGAGCAGAGAGGTGTACTGATAGAGGGGCCGATCGTCCCAGATGGGCCAGAAGGTGCCGAAGTTGCCAAAAGCGCCCATCTGACGCCAGCGATCGGCCTGGGCATCGCGGTAGTAGAGCTCGTACCCCAACGTGCCGCACACGAGCGTGCCGTCGGCCGTCATCGCCAGCGTCTGGATCTGGGACGTGTCCAGGCCGCCGCTGATGTCGCGCCACGAGGCACCGCCATCTGAGGACTCGAAGACCCCCTCGCGGGTTGCAGCATAGACAGTGGTTGGGTGCCCCGGATCGACGACCAAGTCGGTGATACGCTTGCCCAGCATGGTCCTCTGGGCGCCGTGCGCTCCGACGTCGAAGTCCATCCCATCGTAGGACTTGTAGATCCCCTTGCCCCAGGTGCCCAGCCACACCTCACTGCTGTCGGCCGGGTTGAGGGCGAAGGTGTAGTAGCCTTGCCGGTAGGGATCGTCCACCAAGACGCTGGGGGTGAGGAAGTTCTTGTCATAGAACGTCGCGCCGCCGTCGTCGGAACGATACAGGCCGCCGGGGTTGGCGCCCACGAAGAGGCGGTTCGGGTTCTCCGGGTCCACCTCGATGCGCATGCTGTAGACCGCAGGCACCGGCGAGTTGCTCCGCTCGGGCTGCCACGCGATCGACCATGTCTCTGTCTGGATGTCGCCGGCGTAGACACCGCAGCCCTGGCTGCCGACGTACACCTTGTCGCCGTCGAGAGCACAGGAGGTGAGGACAGAGGTGCCGAGGCCGTCGTTGTAGCTCGTCCAGGTCTCCCCGCCATCGCTGCTGACCTGCAAGCCATCGTCCATAGCCGCGGCGAAGAGGACGTTGTGGTCGTCTGGATGGAGCCGAACGGCGCGGCATTCGTTGCTGGTGGTCAAGACCGGGCTCCAGGTCAGGCCGGCATCGGTGGATTTGTAGACGCCCGATTCGTTGGCGAAGGTGTAGCCATCGGGCGCCATGCACCAATCGGGGACGGACCCGCCGCCCATACCGCAGGTGTAGAGCACCGTCGGGTCCACGGGGTCGACCTCAATGTCGTAGGCCCCGATATCGGGGAATCTCTCCATCTCGTCCCACGTCGCCCCACCATCCGTCGACTTGAAGGCCCCGTAGATGTGCGTGGTCACGTAGACCGTGCTCGGATCGGCCGGGTCCACGGCCACGTCGAGGAGACTCCGCGGCAGACCGCCCGTGATGTCGTGCCAGGACGCCCCGTCATCGGTCGACGTGTAGAGCTTGCCGCCGTGCGTCGAGGGACCGAAGGTGGCAGCGTAGAGCGCGTCCCCCCGGACCAGCACCCGGTTCATCAGAAACGCCCCATCGGCCGAGAAGTCGGCGATCGCCTCCCACGTGGCGCCCCCGTCCGTCGTCCTCCACACCTTCGGCGCGGTCCGGTCCGACACGTACAGCGTGTCCGGATCCTTTCGGTCGATGGCGAGCGAGGTCGCCGAGACAGGCGCGTCGTCGAGCAGCGTCCAGGTCGCACCGGCGTCGGTGGTCTTCCAGGTGCCGGCCAGCCAGGTGCCGACGTAGGCGGTGGAGGGGTCTCGGGGGTCCAAGACCAACTGGGGCTGGCCCCAGACGGTGGCCATCGTGAAGTGGTCGTTGAGCTGGGACCACGCGTCACCGCCGTCGCGGCTTACGTAGACGGCGCCCCCCTCGTCCCCCACGCTGCCTGCGTAGACCGTGTCTGGATCGCTGGCGTCGATGGCCACCGACGTAATGCCGCTGGCGTGGGGGACGGTGAGCACCGTCTGCCACGAGAGGCCTCCGTCGACGGAGCGGCGGACTATGGCAAAGTCCTGGAAGGGCTTGGGATTGTAGCCGCTGTAGACCACGTCGGGATCGGTGGGATGGACGGCGATGGTGTAGGTATAGTCGACCTCCGATTGATGGAGGAAGCGCCAGCTCTGCCCTCCGTCGGTGGTCTTGAAGATGCCGAAGCCATCCTTCACAGCGTAGATGACGTCGGGGTCGGACGGCGCCGGCGCCAAAGCGCGGACCGAACCGAAACGGAAACCGTCGCCGTCCGGGTCGATGATCTGGTGCCACGTCGCGCCAGCGTCCGTGGTCTCAAAGACCTTCGCCACGTCAGCCACGTACCAGACGGTGTCCGGGTCGTGCGGACTGACCACCAACTCATCGGCCCACGGATGCGTGATGCCACCGCCACTGACGTTCGTCCAGCTGGCGCCGCGGCTGGTGGTCTTGAAGAGGCCCTCGCCACTGTCGCCCGTTGCGTAGACGATGCCACTACGGCTCTGCGAGCAAGGCACCTCCGGCACATCCAGAAGCGAGGTGGTGACGTTGAGTAGGCCTTGGTTGATGGGTGTCCAGGTCGCGCCGCCGTCGGTGCTCTTGACAATCCCGTGAGCCCGACGCGGCAGATAGAGCACGTCGGTGTCCCGCGGATCCACGGCGATGTCGTACATATCACCGTTGCGACCGGGCGGGCCGATCCAGGACCAGCTCTGACCGCCATCCTCCGAGACGTAGACCGTGCCACCCGTGCCGACGTAGAGGGCCTCGTCGCCCGCCGCTCGGCCGATGACGTTGATCATCGCGTCCGTGTTGGGAAGGTGGCGAGGGGACCAGGTCGTGCCGCCATCCTCCGTCTTCAGCAGGTACGCGTCCTCCGACGCATCAAACGGTTCGTTGTAAACATCACCAAGGCCCACGTAGACCACGTCCGGATCCTGCGGGTCGACGAAGACGGCGTGGATGTCGGTATCGGCCCGTTGGCCGATGTCCACCTGCGTCCACGAGTCGCCGCCGTCGGTCGTATGGTAGAGGTGACCATCACGCCGGTTCGCCATGCCGACCCAGAACTCACCGCTGGCGCCGACAGCGATATCCTCGACGCGCCCGGGGGGCCAGTCGCCGCTGATGTCGGTCCAGGTCTCGCCACCGTCGGCGCTGTGATGGACAGTGGCCCGCCACGTGCCGCCGATCAGGATCGACGGATCGGCGCGATCCATGGCCAGGGAACAGAACCCGTGCTCCACGTCCAGCAGCCGCCATGTCTCGCCGCCGTCGGTGGTCTTGTGGAGGTGGAAGGCGAGGGCGTAGACGGTCTGCGGATCATCGGGGGAGATCAGGATCTCGTAGATCGATTGGGAGGGGGATACGATCCGCTCCTGCGCGGTCCAGCTTTCGCCGCCGTCCGTGGTCTTGAAGACGCTCCCCCCGCGTCCGCCGGCGTACAGCGTCAGCGGATCGGCGGGATCCATCTCGATGGTCTCCACCATGCCCCCGGCCGGCCCGCTGGTCTGCACCCAGGGGGAGGACCCGCCGTCCGGTGGAGCGCCGTCGTCCGGTGGAGCGCCGTCGTCC
>CAYQZG010000157.1:0-9274 GCA_964421785.1 uncultured Anaerolineales bacterium | reverse complement strand
TGTTCTAAGACGCAAAGCGAGGGAACCTCAATGCCGCGACTGCTCCACAAAGAGCTAACAGGATCCATCCTCGGAGCGTATTACGCCGTCTACAACGGCACATCGCGCACCTACCCCGAGTGGATCTACGAGAATGGTATGGCCAAGCTCCTGCGGCGAGAGGGCATACGGTACTCTCGCCAACCAGCCTATGAGATCGTGTACAAAGAGCGGGTGGTGGGCAGACAGCAGCTCGACATCCTGGTTGTGGACGCCAAGGTCGTGATCGAATGCAAGGTGGCAGCGTGCTTGGAGCTGATTCACAAGGCTCAACTCTTCTCCTATCTGAAGACCGTCGGTGCGCAGGTCGGACTCCTGCTCAACTTCGGTGGATCGGAGCCGGAGTTTCAGCGCCTCTACTTCGATCCCAAGCAGTCCGCTGACGATGGTGCTTCGTATTCGAAGAGCCGAGAGCTGCCAGAGGGATTGCTCCATCCACGATTGACTGGCGAGGTGTTGGACACCGCCATCGAGGTCCACCGGGCCTTGGGACCGGGTTTCATCCACCGGGTCTACGCCAATGCCTGCTACCAAGAGTATCGACTACGTGGTATCGGTGCGAAGCCATGCAGAGAATACCAGGTCATTTTTCAGGGCGAGAGCCTTGGCTCATTGAAGTTTGCCCACTTCTTGGTCGAGGACGCTGTGATGCACTTCCCGGTGGCTATCCGTGACGTAGCGGACGTGAGCATTCATAATCTCAAGGATTGGATGCGTCACCAGGGCGTCTCGCTAGGAGTCTTGACGAATTTCTACGAGACGGCCATTCACTCACTCTTTATCCGAGCGTGATGATCTGTCACTCTCTAGAGATCGGGCCACACGAGGTCGTTGAGGTCTCCGACAGTCGGACCTGATTTCGCCAGATACGGCTGCAGAACCCGAGAGGAGGCAGCACAAAATCCGTTCTTTTCCTGAGATCCGTGTTATAGCCCGCGTCGTCAAGGCCGGCCACGCCGAGGGCGAAGCGCTCGTCTCCCCCGAGCCGATCGGCTTCCTCGGCGGCGTCGACCCGGACACGGGGGTGGTCATCGAGGCCGGTCACCCCCTGGAGGATCAGCGCGTGACCGGGAAAATCCTTGTCTTCCCCACGGGGAAGGGGAGCACCGTCGGCTCGTACACGCTCTACCGACTGGCACGCAACGGTCTGGCGCCGGCAGCCATCGTCAACGCCGAGGCCGACCCGGTGGTAGCGGTCGGGGCCGTCATCGCCGAGATCCCCATGGTCGATCAGGTCGACACCTCGCGCATCCGCACCGGTGACTGGGTCGAGATTCACGACGACGAGGTCATCGTCCGGCGCTAGCCACTCTCGCCGGTAGGAGCCAGGCGACTTGAGGGCGTCGAAGGGCAGACAAAAAGCCCCTTGCTCGCTCGAGCAAGAGGCTCATCAGGCGGAAGGGGAGGGATTCGAACCCTCGGTGGCCAATAAAGACCACAGCGGTTTTCGAGACCGCCCCGTTCGTCCACTCCGGCACCCTTCCGGTTTGGCGTCGACAGCGTCTATTATAGCACAGCCCCGCTCCCGCGCAATCAGGCGTCCCAGGCGCATCGCGCCTCCAAAACAACGTTGCACCCCGACTTGACATCCCCGGGATCTATAGTAGAATGGCGTCGTTCGAGTTGACTTAGGAGGACATGGTAATGATGCGCATTGTGATGAACGGTACTCAAGCAGCCTGGCTCCGCGGTTTCGGCGGGGCTCTGCTGCCCTGGTCGCAGTGCGCCTATCGGTAGATGACCTGACTTAGTCTCAACAAGGCCGTGGGCGATTGCGACGCCCACGGCCTTTTTTCTTGTCGCATGCTGGTGTCTCCTTCCAAGGCCGTGGGGTATCCACGGCCTTGTTTGCTGCAAGGCGCCTGGTTGGACGGAGAAGAGAGATTCCAGGAGGTAGATGATGTCTCACGGTAGCGACGTCGCACTAGATGTATCGAGTATTAACAAGCAGTTTGTCAAGAGCGAGGGAATGCGCTGGCCCTGGAAGCGCGACGGGAACGGTCGCAGAAAGATCGTGGCCGTCAATGACGTCACCTTCCGTGTACGAAAGGGCGAGGTCTTCGGCATCCTGGGCCCCAACGGGTCCGGCAAGTCGACCCTGGTGCGCTGCATCTCCACCCTGCTCGTTCCCGACGAGGGCGTCATCACCGTCTTCGGCCATGACGTTCGCGAGGAGGAGATGGCCGTCAAGCGGCTCATCAACCGCGTTTCGGTCGAGGCGTCCTTCTTCAAGAAGCTGACGCCCATGGAGAACCTGCTCTACGGCGCTCGCCTCTACGGCGTAGGTGCTGCGGAGGCGCGTCGGCGAGCCGTTGAGATCCTGACCCGGCTGGGCCTCAAGAAGGACGCGATCTACCGTCCCATGGAGGAGATGAGCCGCGGTATGCAGCAGAAGGTGGCGGCGGCGCGGGCCTTCCTGACGCAGCCGATCCTGCTCCTGCTGGACGAGCCGACGACGGGGCTCGATCCACGGTCGAAGCGCGAGGTGCAGGACTTCCTGCGGGACCTGCGTGACACGCACGACGCGACCATCCTGCTCACCACGCACGATATGCAGGAGGCCGATGTATTGTGTGACCGCATCGCCATCCTTGACGAGGGGCGCATTGTCGCCCTGGACAACCCGGCCGGCCTGAAGGCCCGCGTCCCCGGCTCCAACGGCCACGAGCCAACGCTGGAGGACGTGTTCATGGAGTTGACGGGCAAGAAGCTGGTGGAGGATGAGTAGACGAGTCAAGCCCCCCGAGGTCTCAGGCTGCTGGAGCGGACGGGATGGTCGGTCAACCTGGGCCGGTCGTTCACCGGGGCGACATCGGCGACCGAGGATCTTGGGGGTCTCTGGGAGGTAATCATCATGGCACAACTAGTTCACGAAATAAGGGCGTCATACGCGTTCATCGAGCGCAACTTCAATCTGGTGAAGCGGTACTGGGGCTGGGAGGTCGTCTGGCTGGCCTACTCGGTCGCCAACGCGCTCTCCATCACCTTCATCGGCGCCGGCACGGAGGCGGTGACCGGGCAGAAGATCGACACGGACCACATGATCCTCTACCTGCTGGTGGGGACCTTGGTCTGGCACTATCTATCCGTCGTCTTCGACCAGGTCAGCGAGCTGATCGCCTGGGAGCGCTGGGAGGGCACCATCGAGTACACCTTTATGGCGCCGGTCACGCGCTTCACGCACATGGTGGGGCAGACGCTCTTTGCCCTGGTCTACGGCCTGCTGCACACCGGGGTGATTCTGGGCGTGGTGGCGCTCTTCTTCCACCTGGATCTGAGCGAGGCCAATCTGTTCGGCGGAGCGTTGATGCTGGTCGCGGGGAGCCTCTCGTTCACCGGGCTGGGCATCGTCGCCTCGGTGCTGCCGCTGCTCTTCCCGGAGCGCGGGGCGCAGATGACGCACGTGATCCAGGCAGTGCTGCTGCTGATCTCGGGCGTCTACTTCCCGGTCTCGGTGCTGCCCGGCTGGATGCAGCCCTTGACGCGCATCTCCCCGGCGACCTACGTGCTCGAGGGGATGCGGGCGGCCCTGCTCGATGGCGCGGGCACCGGGACGCTGCTTACCCACCTGGGACGACTGGTGCTGATCGGCGTGGTGGCGATTCCCGTTGGGCTGGCCATCTTCCGCCAAGCGGAGATGTACGCCAAGCGCACGGGCAAGCTGAAGCGCAGCGGGTAGCGCAAGCCGCTCACATGCTCTGCTCCCCGAGGGTCCGCGACCCTTTGGGAGCAGGCAGCTGAGAGAAAAGGAGGTTCCTATGAGCATCTCGATCCGGCACGTCGAGCCGGACGACTACGAAGCTCTACATCGTATTTTCTCGGCTCCCAAGGCTGTCTGGGGCACGCTGCAGCTCCCGTTCCCGTCGCTGGAGCTGTGGCGCAAGCGCCTTGCCGAGCCTCCGGACGGCCTGTTCAGCCTGGTCGCTTCTGTTGAGGACGAGGTGGTAGGCAGCCTTGGTCTACGAACTTTTCCCAATAGACCGCGCCGCCGCCACGTGGGACAGATTGGCATGGCGGTCCGAGACGACTGGCACAGCAAGGGGGTCGGGACCGCACTGATGGAAGCAGCGATAGACCTGGCGGACAACTGGCTCAACCTGACGCGATTGGAGCTGACCGTGTTCGCCGACAATGCGCCGGCCATCCACCTCTATGAGACGTACGGCTTTGCGAGGGAGGGCACGCTCGTTCGCTACGCATTCCGAGATGGTCAGTACGTGGACTGCCTCGCCATGGCGCGAATAAGGGAGTGGAGTTGACAATGGACGTCGAATCTGGACAATATGTGGGCTCGGAAAGGACTGCCGGAGGATCGGCCGGTCTCACAGACTGCGACGAGGAGCGCCGTTGGCGAAAGGAGTCTTAATGCACACCCTGCTTATCGATGCGGACGACACGCTTTGGGAGAACAACATCTTCTACGAGGAGTGCCTGGCCGACTTCGCAAGCCTGATGGCGGAGCAGGGCTTCGACCGAGACGAGGCGGAGCACGTCGCGGACGTGGTGGAGCGCCAGCGCATCCCCCAGGTAGGCTACGCGGTGGAGGAGTTCGCCCGCAGCCTGGTCATCGCCTACCGGCGGCTCTGCGAGCGGTACGATCGGTCTTTCCGCGAAGACGTGGCGGCCGCTGTCAGGGAGATCGGGCAGCGGGCGGCCGAGTACCCCATCGTGCTGCTGGAGGGCGTGGAGGAGACGCTGATGCGGCTGAGCGGTCGCTTCCGCCTCCACCTGCTGACCAAGGGCGATCCCGCGGTGCAGGAGGACAAGCTGACGCGGTCAGGTCTGGGCCGCTTCTTCGACGCGGTGCACGTGGTTCCGGAGAAGGACGCCGACGTGTTTCGGGACTTGATCGCCCGCTACGACCTTCACCCGGGGCGAACCTGGATGGTGGGGAACAGTCCCCGCTCCGACGTCAACCCCGCCGTGGAGGCCGGTATCGGCGCGGTCTACGTGCCCCATCCCAACACCTGGACGCTGGAGGTGGAGGACGTCGTGGACTCAGAGCGCGTCACCGTGCTGGGGAGCTTCGAGGAGCTGACGGCCTTCTTCTCCGGCTGTGAGAGCGGTGGGTAAGGGTGATCATCGGGAGCTCACAAATCATGGGAGCATATCCGCTATGTCAGAATCCGAGCTTGATTTGAGAAAGACCGTTTCGGACAACCGTCTGGTTGGACTGTGGCACATGCTGACCGGCTTCCGCCTGGCCTACCTGGGGGCGGTGCTGGGCGTGGGCGTCGCCGCGGTGCTGCGCACGGGCAACTCGCTGCTGCTGCGCACCTTCGTGGACGACGTGCTGACCCAGGTGACTGCGTCGACCCGGGGTGAGATGGGGCGCATCCTGCCGCTCATCGGCCTGGGTTTCGTGGCGTTGGCGTTGGGACAGGGCGCCTTCTCCTACCTCAGCGGCAGGTTGGCCGCCCGGACGTCGGAGGGCGTCACGCGGAGGCTGCGTGACTATCTGTACGATCATATCCAGCGTCTCTCGTTCACCTATCACGATCGGGTGCAGACGGGCGAGCTGATTCAACGAGCCACCTCCGACGTGGAAGCGATTCGTCGTTTCTTCGCCGACCAGGCCATCGGCGCGGGACGCATCGTCCTGCTCTTCGCCGCCAACTTCGTCGCTCTGGCGAGCTTGAACGTGCGGCTGGCACTGCTTTCGATCTTAGTGGTGCCCCTGATCATGATCACGTCGATCTTCTTCTTCAAGAGAATCTCGAAGGCCTACGAGGAGCTGCAGGACCAGGAGGCCGAGCTCTCGACCACGCTGCAGGAGAACCTGACCGGGATGCGCGTCGTTCGGGCCTTCGCTCGACAGGCCTACGAACGGGAGAAGTTCGACCGGGACAACTGGGAGCGGTATCAACGTGGTCGCAGGCTGTTGATCCTGCACTCGCTGTTCTGGCCCAGTTCGGATATTCTGTGCGGCGCTCAGATGCTGGGGGCCTTCCTCGCTGGCGCGCTGATGGCCATTGACGGCACGATCACCGTGGGCACCTACGTGGCCGCCGCCAGGCTGATCGTGTGGCTGATCTGGCCGATGCGCAACCTGGGCCGGCTGATCGTGCAGATGTCCACCGGGATGGTGTCGTACAACCGTGTGATGGAGCTGATCAGGGAGGAGCGCGAGCCCCTGGGTGAGGGAACGCACAGGCCGGAGGGCGACGTGCGCGGGGAGATCGCCTTCCGTGACGTTCGCTTCGAGTACGACGACGGGGACGGGACGGTCCTGGAGGGGATCAGCTTCGGCTGCGAGCCGGGCCGGGCCGTGGCCCTCCTCGGTTCGACCGGGTCGGGCAAGACTAGCCTGGTCAACTTGCTGCCTCGTTTCTATGACTACAACGGCGGCAGCCTGACGCTCGACGGGGTGGAGTTGAGGACGTACCCGCGTCGCTTCCTGCGCCAACAGATCGGCACCGTCGAACAGGAGCCGTTCCTGTTCTCCCGCACCATCCGCGAGAACATCACCTACGGGGTGGAGCGGGAGGTCTCCGATCGGGAGGTCGAGGATGCCGCACGAGCCGCGGCCATCCACGCCGCGATTGAGTCGTTCCCCGAGGGCTACAACACGATGGTGGGGGAGAAGGGCGTCACGCTCTCGGGAGGGCAGAAGCAGCGCGTTGCCATCGCGCGCACGCTGCTCAAAGACCCACGCATCCTTATTCTGGATGACGCCACCTCATCGGTGGATACAGAGACCGAGAGCGAGATACGCGAGGCCATGCAGCGCCTGATGGAGGGGCGCACCACATTCATCGTCGCCCATCGCGTTCAGAGCGTGATGAACGCCGATCTGATCCTGGTGCTCGACAAAGGAAGGATCGTGGAGCGCGGAACGCACGAGGCGTTGATGGCACGGGAGGGCATCTACCGCCGCATCTACGATATGCAGGCCCGCATCCAGGGCGAGCTGGAGAAGGAGATCGATCAAGCCCGGACGGCCGGGGGTTGGGAGACCTCGCGGGCGTCAAAGGAGTTGGCCAATGTCCCACTATGAGTTCGAGGAGGAGGAGTTCACGACTCAGTTCAACGGTAGGACGCTGCTGCGCATCCTGGCCCAGGCCAAGCCACACTGGCCGTGGATGGTGGGCTTTCTGGTGGCCATCGCGTTCGTGTCGTGGCTGGACTCGTACTTCACCTTCCTCAGTAAACAGATTGTGGACCAGGGCATCCTGGCGGGCGACCGGGCGGCGCTCAGCCGGCTGGTCGTCAGGTACGGCCTGCTGATCGTCGCGCAGGCGGCAGGCGTCTTCGGCTTCATCTTCCTGGCCGGCATTCTGGGGGAGCGCATCCGGTACGATCTGCGGAAGAAGATGTTCGACCACCTGCAGGAGCTCTCCTTCTCCTACTTCGACCGGACGGCGGTGGGCTGGATCATATCGCGCGTCGCCTCCGACTCCCACCGCATCGCCGAGTTGGCGACCTGGGGGCTGCTGGACGTCACCTGGGGGGTGATGAACATCGCCACGGCGATCTACTTCATGGTGGTCATCAACTGGAAGCTGGCGCTGATTGTGCTGGCAGCCATCCCCGTGCTGTTGGTCGTGGCATCCGTGTTCAAGAGGAGGATCATCACCCAGTACCGGATCGTGCGCAAGATCAACTCCAAGATCACGGGCGCCTACAACGAGAACATCCAGGGCGTGCGCGTGGTGAAGGCGTTGTGCCGAGAGGAGGAGAACCTGCACGAGTTCGGCGAGCTCACGGGCGAGATGTACCGGGCGGCCTTCCGGGCGGCCTGGCTTTCGGCCTTGTTCCTGCCGATGGTGCAGTTCATCAGCGCGCTGGCCATCGGCGGCGTCGTCTGGTACGGCGGCCTGCAGGCCCAGGTGGGCGGGATCACCATCGGTGGCATCCAGGCCTTCATCTCGTACATCACGTTCATGCTGTGGCCTGTCCAGGACATGGCCCGCGTCTACGCCGAGATGCAGCACGCCATCGCCTCGGCCGAGCGGGTCTTCTCGCTGATCGACGCGGTGCCGGAGGTGACGGACCGCCCCCGCGCGGTCGATCCGGGGACGATCCGGGGCGACGTCGAGTTCGACCACGTGGGCTTCTGGTACAAGGAGGAGGAGCCGGTGCTGGAGGACTTCTCTCTGAAGGTGAAGCGGGGCGAGACCGTCGCTCTGGTCGGGCCGACGGGTGGGGGGAAGTCCACCATCGTCAACCTGATCTGTCGGTTCTACGAGCCGAATCGGGGCACCATCCGCATCGACGGCCGCGACTACACCGAGTTGACCCTGCACGGGATCCAGTCGCGCGTCGGTGTGGTGCTGCAGACGCCGCACCTCTTCTCCGGTACCATCCGGGAGAACGTGCGTTACGGGAGGCTGGATGCCGGCGACGAGGAGATCGAGCAGGCGGCCAGGGTAGCCGGCGCACACGATTTCATCGTCACGCTGGAGAAAGGCTACGACACGGAGGTGGGCGAGGGCGGCGGGTTGCTCTCGGTCGGGCAGAAGCAGCTGGTCAGCCTGGCGCGGGCCATCCTGGCCGACCCCGACATCTTCATCATGGACGAGGCGACCAGCTCGGTGGACACGCTCACCGAGGCGCTGATTCAACGTGGCATGGAGGCGCTGATGGAGCATCGCACCAGCTTCGTCATCGCCCACCGCTTGAGCACCATCAAGCGGGCGGATCGGATCCTGGTCATCGAGGATGGGCGCATCGTGGAGATGGGCACCCACGCCGAGCTGCTCCACGCCCGGGGCCACTACCATCGGTTGTACACCAGGCAGTTCCTCAACGAGAGAGAGCGGGCGTACGACGTGTTCAAGTCGCCCGGCGTCAGCTTGGCGGCGGCGTGATGGGCGAAGGGAGGATGGTCACGGTGCATGAGCTGAGGCGGGCCGACTACGAGCGCGTGCGACCGCTGTTCCGGCCGCTGCGCTTCCACCTCGCCAGCGCGGCCGTCCTCGACGGCAACAGCCCGGGCCGAGTCTTCGTCGACGATCCCGCCCAACCGCGGTCGGCCTTCATGCTGTCTCCCGAGGGCTGCTATCTGGCCGGCGACCCGGACGACCTGGCCTTCATCCGGGCCTTGAATCGGACCATCATCGTCGATAGGGCTCTGGGGGATGAGATACGCGTTCTCTTTCACCGATGCGTTTGAAGGCTTGAAGGCTTTAGCGTTCCAACGTTCCAACGTTCCAACGTTCTAACGTTCTAACGTTCCAACGTTCCAACGTTCCAACGTTCCAACGTTCTAACGTTCTAACGTTCCAACGTTCCA
>CAYQZG010000156.1:5307-9275 GCA_964421785.1 uncultured Anaerolineales bacterium | reverse complement strand
ACTGGAGCGCCGTCGTCCCGACGGCAGGGTCTCTCTCAACCGCTGAAGCGGTTACGATAGCGACCATACTGCCCCCTAGAGATGCGGCTCAACGACGGCCATCACCTCGGGATAGTCGATGCCCAGCTCCTCCAGCGTCTCTCGCTTGGGCACGCCGTTCTCCGTCCAGCCGCGACGCTCGTAGACGGCGTCGATCAGCTGCTCATACTGGTCCTCACGATACTCGCGCAGGGCCGCCACCTTCTCCTCGGTCGTCATCTCAGCCGGATCCAGCCCCAGGTCCTCCCTCAATTGCTCGTCATACCGTTCGGCACGCGATTCGTACTCCTTCACCGTCACCGGTCCCTGAGAGCGATAGGGAACCGCGTCGTGGTCGCGCAGCCCGTGGCCCAGCCGGATATTGAAGACGCGCTGGAATTGGTAGACGCGCTCGGACTGGGTGATCAGATCTTCCTTGGTCACCTCCCGTCCGGTGACCCCCGAGAAGACCTCCACGTAGTTTTGCACGTGCTCGGGAATCTTCGCCGGCTCCTCGGTCAGGTCGTTATCGGGCGGCGTGATGTCGTTCCAGAGCACCTTGCAGAAGCCGCACAGGCCGAACCAGGTGCGCCACATGGGGAAGTAGTGGAGCGCCTCGGCCTTCTCCTCGAAAGTGGGAATCTGGTTGTTGACCTGATCCATAAAGATCAGCCAGGCCTCGTCGTGCTGCGGCCCCTTGTTGGAGAGGCCGTAGCCGCCCTGCTGGGCCAGCGACTCCTTGGTGACGTACTCGGAGTACTCCAGGCCCTTGGCCTCCATACCGATATCCTCGACAAACTGGCGATCGGCGCCAAACCGCTCGACGAAGATGTCCTTCATACGGCGGATGCCCTGACCGAAAATCAGGCCGAAGCCCTCGCCGCGGCCGACCTGGTGGAGCAGCTCCAGGGCCGCCTCGGCATTGCCGAAGGTGAGCTCCAGTCCGCCCGTCTTCTCCTGGTCCAAAATACCGTTCTCATAGCACTCCATCACAAACGCGGTGGCTGTGCCGAACGAGATAGTGTCCAGGCCGTAGGTGTCGCAATAGAAATTGATCTCCATGACGGCCCAGGGCTCGAAGATGCCGCAGTTGGAGCCGCAGCCACCGATGGTCTCATACTCCGGACCATCGACGATGACCGTCTCGCCCTTATAGGGGCCGGTGCGCAGCTGATAGCCGTCGACAGCGTGCGAGCACGCCATGGTACAGCCGTACCAGCAGCCATCGGGGATGCCTTGCGTGAAGCGTCCCTCCCAGACGTCGCCGTTGATCCTGGGCGCGTCGGGATGCGAGCCGTACTGGAAATTGTGGGTCGGCAGCAGGTCATAGTCGTTCATAATCTGCACCAGGTAGGTGGTCCCCCGGTGGCGCATGCGGCACTGCTCGTCGTCGTAGTCGTGGATCTCCTTGTGCATCTTGACGCCCACGCGGGATATGCGCTCGGCGTCGGCGGGATGGTTGGCGTCGCCGCGCACAGGGTCGGTCTTCACCACCAGCGCCTTGATGCCCTTGTCGCGGAAGACAGTGCCAATGCCGCCGCGACCGGCCTGCTTGAAGCGCGGCTCCTTTCGCCGACGGTCGTAGAAGCTGAAGTTGAGGCAGCCGAAGCGGCTGTGCTCGGCGCCCGACCCGGCGGCAACCGCCGACATGGTGTAGCGATCCTCCTCCGTCTCCGCCATCTCCTCAATCAGCCAATGGCCCACCTGGTGGGCGTCGACCGGCACGCCGGGCGCCTCCTCAATGGTCACGCGCCCTGTCGTCCCGTCGATGAAGACGATGACGTCCTTCTCGGCCTTGCCCTGGATCTCCATGGCATCCCAGCCGGCGAACTTGAGAAGCGGCCCGAAGTGACCACCGACGTTGCTGTCGATCACCACGTCGGTCAGCGGGGAGATGGAGACCACCAGCGACTTGCCGGATCCGGGATACTGGGTGATGCCGCCACAGGGGCCAGAGGAGATGACGATCTCGTTCTCCGGATCATCCCACTTGGTGTCATCCTCCACCCCGTGCCACAGGTACCACAGGCCGAAGCCGCGGCCACCGGTGAACGTCTCCTTCATATCCTCGGTGACCGGCTTGGGCGCAACGGTGTTGTCCGTCAGGTTGACGTACAGCGTCTGGCCGGTGTAGCCCTTCTGCGCGGTGGCCGGCTCATACGTAAACTCGGTCAAGACCCGGCGGGGTGCTTCTGCTCTCTCTGACATTGGTTTAGCTCTCTCCTTGCTAGACTGACCGGTAAGGCTCCGCGGGAGCCGGAGGTTCTTCGACCTCAATGATGGCCAATGCGTCCTCGGGGCACTCCTCGGCACACATGCCGCAGCTGATGCACTTGTCGGGCACCGTCTGGTCGGGGTGCCAGAACATGACCAGGGAGGGGCAGAACCCGACGCAGGAGAGGCACCCCACGCACAGACCCCGCTTGAGGCGCACCACGCCGCGCTTGTCCCGGTAGAGAGCCTCGGTGGGACAGACGGCGATGCACTCGCCGCACTGGTTGCAGAACGACGCACTGGGGAGGCCGTCCCCATCGACGTGGATACGAATCTTCGACTTCTCCGCGTCCACCTCCCGGAAGAAGGTCTCGGAACAGACCTCCTCGCAGGTACGGCAAGCGACGCAGCGTTCGGCATTGTAGGATAGGATTCGCATAGTTCCTTGCTCCTTAGGGTTGAGTGACGTCCTCATTCACAGCGGGGTATTGTAGCACAGCGTGGGAACAATGACCAATGAACAAATCCTAAATGACAAATGCGTGGTGCGTGAGGCTTGAGACCTAACGCGCAGTAGGCTGGGCTTCTCTACAGCTGAGAGCCGCTCTGAGCCCCGTCGAAAGCCCCTGCTCTGACCCCTCCTCTCGAACGCTCGCTCTGAGCCCCGTCTCGGGGCGACCGACACCCAAACCCCTTCTCGGGCAACCCGCCCCCGAGCACGAAGCCTGGGCGCAAGCGAAACCCCAAGCCCCTCTGGCGGACTGCAGTGGGATTTCCGTTCGAAAAGACTAGGCGACCTTCTTGCCGGGCCGGATGGTGCGCACCTCAACGTGGTCCTGCACCTCGTCTTTGATCTGCTGCTTCATGATGTTGCCCGAGACGTGCATGATGGTGTCGTCGAAGTCATCGTCGATCCCCATGCTGGCCAGACAGGGGTAGTGATGGTGGAGCAGGCCCGCCAGCCGTTCCGCCTCACCGACAGGAACGCCGAGCAGCTCGCGGGCCACGTGGCGGGCGCAGCCACACACGGCATCCCTCTCGACCTCGATCCCAGTTATGTCGCGCGTCTCGGGATCGACGGTGATGCGGAACTGCGGTCTGCCGAACAACCGCGCGACGTCGGCGATCAGAGGATCTTCATACGCCACCCGGTGGCGCTTCACGTTGTAGTGGGTCTCGGTCAGGGAACAGAGCGGCTTGGGCGTGACACAGACCACGCCCATATCGGCCAGCCAGCGCCGCAGCTGCCGGGCCAGTCCCCGTGGCAGCCATTCCTCGCGATCCACTGGGGCGACGACGGCCTGGGCCCCGGTCATCCGGGCAATCTCCGGGAGCAGCTCCGCCACGCCCTTGTGCTCGCCGAAGGCGAGGATCAGATCGGCGTCCGGCAGAGAGCCTGGGAGATGGTCCTCTGGATCGTCGATCATGGGCGGGTAGTGGGCGGGGGCGCGCCACACCTCGATCTCCCAGTGCGGCGGCGCGTGCTCGCGCACGTTGTCCACGTGTCGCCGTCCGTACTCGCCGGTGATGATGACCAGAACCCGCACATCGCTCCTAGCGCCGCCCCGTCACGACCAGGTTCGGGCTGCTCTTGGCGTCAAACGCAGCACCTCGCAGATCACCAAAGCAGGTGATCGACCCGAGACCTGACCTGAAGAGCTGGAGCGCCGTCGTCCCGACGGCACCTCGCAGATCACCAAAGCAGGTGATCGACCCGAGACCTGACCTGAAGAGCT
>CAYQZG010000156.1:0-5207 GCA_964421785.1 uncultured Anaerolineales bacterium | reverse complement strand
GCACCTCGCAGATCACCAAAGCAGGTGATCGACCCGAGACCTGACCTGAAGAGCTGGAGCGCCGTCGTCCCGACGGCACCTCGCAGATCACCAAAGCAGGTGATCGACCCGAGACCGGCGTCAGCCAGCGCACCGGTCAGCTCCGCCCGCGTCTGCGGCCACAGCTGCGCCGAGGTCACCCACTGGTTCCAGTCCTCACCGCCCGCGCGCCGTAATCGGATCAGATTAAAGGTCACGAGGCCGCCGGGCTCGAAGTCGTAGAAGCGCAGGAAGAGCCACTCTGTCTCCCCCTCCCGGTGGCCTTCAGGCTCCATCCAGCGATCCCGCTCCATCAGCACGGCGTCGAAGTTGCGGTTCTGGATGAGTAGCAGCCCGCCAGGGCGAAGAGAGGCGGCAAAATCGTCCAACGCCGCCGCCAGCCTCTCCGGCGTCAGCGCGTGGGGCAGCGAGTTGCCCAGGCAGAGCACCGCGTCGAAGCCGTCGCCCAGGCGAGGGCCCAGGGGCGGAGCGCCGCCTTGGCCGAAACCCGCCACCCGAAAGCTCAACGCTCCCACGGCCAGACCGCTCTGGACCGCGTTGTCCCTCGCTCGCTCGATCATGCCCATGCTCACGTCGGCCCCGATCACTTCATAGCCCCGCTCCGCCAGCGCGATGGCGTGCATGCCGGTGCCGCAGGCGGCGTCCAGCACGCGGCGGGCCTCCACGCTCCGCAACTGGCGCTCGATGAAGGGCATCTCGACCGCCAGACGCCCCTGCCATACAACTTCCCGCCCACCATCTCGATGGCGCCCTCGGCGCAGGGCGTCACGCACGCGCCACAGCCGTTGCACAGCTCCTCGTCGATAGACACAATATGGCGCGTGACCATCACGCCTCCTCGCACGACCAAGCTCAGACAGCCTGCACGCGCTTCACGTCGGGCACCTGCTTCATCAGCACCCGCTCGATGCCCATCTTGAGCGTCATGGTCGACATCGGACATCCGGCACAGGCGCCGGTGAGCCGCACGGAGACGACCCCATCCTCGTCAACGTCCACAAGATCGACGCCGCCCCCATCCGCCTCTAGCTGTGGCCTGACGAGCGCCAGCGTCTCTTCCACTTTCTCTCTCAATGTCATTTGTCCCTCGCTCATCTCTTTATGCTCCTTTCCTCTATCTTTGTGCCTGCTGATCTGAACGTTCGACAGCCTCCGGACCCCAGACGATCTCATAAGGGCACGTGATCGCGCCTTGGGGACAGAAAGCCTCACAATCGGTGCAATAGGTACAATCCTCGGGGCGGGCGATGAAGGGCCCGGCTGCGCCCATCTCAACGGCCTCAGCGGGACACTGCTCCACGCATCTGCCACAGCGGTCGCAGCGGCTCAAATCGATTTGCGGTAGAGCCCATTCGGTTGCCATACAAGATACCACCTTTCTTCTTTCCCGGCACAATCTTAGCAAAACTCGGGCGGCTTGTCTGTGACATAAGTCGCATGCCCAAGAACACGCCCCCCGGCGCCGACCCGCTCGGGCCGGATAATACCCTGTCCCTGATGATCGGACCGGTGACCGGTGCGCCCGTGTCCGGACAGTCGCGCATGGCCGTCACCGCCAAGTCACCGGAGACCGGTCTGGTCGGAGATTCGCAGTCGGGTGGGTTCTGGCCGGCGGAGCTCAAGTTCGCCGGCTTCGACGGCATCGTGGTGCATGGCGAGGCGAAGGAACCGGTCTACCTCTGGGTGCGTGACGGCGATGCTGAGCTGCGTGACGCCGGGCATCTGTGGGGTAAGTTCACTGCCGAGGTCGAGGACGTCATCCGGGAGGAATTGGGCGACGAGCGGATCCGGGTGATCCAGTGCGGCCCGGCCGCCGAGCGTGGCGTCCTCTTCAGCGCCCTGATCAGCAACGCCAACCGGGCCGCTGGACGCACGGGCATGGGCGCCGTCATGGCCTCCAAAAACTTGAAGGCGATCGCAGTGCGCGGACACAGCACGCCGGAGCTCGCTGATCCGCAGCGCATGAAGGCCCTGGCCCGCTGGGGCGCCGAGAACTTCGAGGATTCCGGCATCTACGGCCTGGGGCTGCACGGCACCGCCAATGGCCTGATCGCCCAGGATCGGTCCGGAGGGCTGCCCACCCGCAACTGGTCGAGCGGCACCTTCGAGGGTGCCGAGGCGATCACTGGGCAGACGATGAGCGAGACGATCCTGAAAAGACGCGACACGTGCTTCGCCTGCGTGGTGCGCTGCAAGCGCGAGGTAGAGGTTACCGAGGGGCCGTTCCTCGCCGACCCCCGCTACGGCGGCCCCGAGTACGAGACGTTGGGCACCCTGGGCTCCTACTGCGGCATTGATGACCCCAACGCCATCTCGCGCGCGAATCAACTGTGCAACATGTACGGCATGGACACCATCGCGTGCGGGGCGACCATCGCCTGGGCCATGGACTGCTTCGAGCGCGGCCTGCTGACCAACGAGGACACGGACGGGATCGATCTCCACTTCGGGAACGCAGAGGCAATGGTGACCTTGGTGGAGCGCATCGGCGAGCGGGAGGGCTTCGGGCGGGCGCTGGGCCAGGGGTCCACTCGCGCGGCCGAGAGGTTGGGAGTAGGCCAGGATCTGATGGTGGCGGTGAAGCACCACGAGCTTCCCGCCCACATGCCCCAGGTCAAGCGCAGCCTGGCTCTGATCTACGCCGTCAATCCCTTCGGCGCCGACCACGAGTCCCACGAACACGATCCCGCCTACAAATTCTACCCGGAACGGATGGCAGAGCTGGATCTCCTCGATCCCCAGCCCTTCGACCTGCTCAACGCGGAGAAAGTGCGCTTCTCGCTCTACACGGAGTGGTTCTACAGCTTGCTGGACACCGTGCCCCTGTGCCACTTCGTCTTCGGCCCCGCCTGGCACCTCTACGGGCCGAGCCAGCTGGTGGAGGCGGTGCGTGCAGCCTCCGGCTGGAACGTCAGCCTATGGGAGCTAATGAAGGTGGGGGAGCGGCGGCTGAACCTCCTGCGAGCCTTCAACGCCCGCGAGGGCATCGGGTCGGAGGCGGACCAGGTACCGCCTAAGCTGCTGATCCCACTGGAGGGCGGGGCCAGCGACGGCGTAGCCGTCACGGCGGAGGAGGTGGAGGAGGCGAAGCGTCTCTACTACCAGATGACCGGATGGGACGAGGACGGTCGCCCCACGCGGGCCAAGCTTGAGGAACTGGGAATCGGCTGGGTAGCCGATGACCTTGGCCTCTAGCGCTCTTTCATATGACAGACCTTGGCTTTTCCCTAGCTCCTAGCGCCCGTCTCGGGGGCGGTTGGCCCAAAACAACGCTTGGTAGCTCGCGCTAGCCGCCCCGAGACGGGGCTCAGAGCTGCTCTGAGCTGTTGAGAGGTCTAGGTCAGATGTGTGACATGGCACTAGCGCTGGAGGATGACGAGACGTCGACGTCAGATGGCTGCTCTAACGGCCATCAGCGCGAGCTAGAGGTAGAGCCGGTAGACGCGGTACCGCTTGTAGATCTCCGCGCCCATACGCTTGGCGAGGTGGGGGGTGTTCGGATTCTCGGCGGAGGTAAGCGATAGGTCTACCCAGCTGTACCCTTTCGCCATGGCCCGTTTAGCCATCGTGTCGAAGAGTGGCACGACCACGCCGGAACCCCAGTACTCGGGCAACGCCACGGCGCTCTTGATGCTCAGGCACTCGGGTTGGCGGCGCATATGCCACCAGAGTCTGAGGTAGTCCCAAGGATAGCGGAGGCCGTTGACGTGGATGAGAATCTCGTTCAGGTTCTTGATGCCAGGCAGCCAGGCCACGGTCTCCCCGTCCACGTCCGCGAACAGGATCAGCTCGGGGTCGGCGATCTCGCGAAACGGGGCCAGCATAGCCTCCAGAGCGCCCCGATGCCAACCGATGTGGTCGGGAAGATACGACAAGGCAGCGTTCAACAGGACATGGATGCGGTCTAGCTCCTCGTCCCAGTGCGTCAGATCCACATGACGAACGGTGACGTCCCGTCGCTCGCGCATCCTCTGGGCCAGGCGGGAGAGCCGCTGCAGCTGGGGCGACTCGGGGTCCAGATTGAGGGCGAAGGCGATATTGTCCCCGCGGGCGGGCTGAAAACCGTACCGATCCATACAATCCTGATAGTAGGGCGGCGTATGTCCACAAAGGAACGCCGGAGGACGGTCTCGCCCCTCAAGCAAGACGCCGTAGCTATCCTCGTAGTTGAGGTTGAAGGGGCCCAAGAGGGCGTTGAGGTCGCGCGCCCGGGCGAACTCGGCCGCGCGGTCGAGCAGCGCCTCGGCCACCTCGTAGTCCGCGACATATTCGAAGAATCCAAACACGCACTCGCGCTTGTTCCGCCTCTCGTTGGCGAACGCGTCCTCCGCGGCGCAGATCGTGCCTACCGGCTCGCCGTCCCGCCAGGCGATGAAGAACTCCGCCTCGCCACGCTCGAAGAAGGCGCCGCGCTCGGGATCGATGTCTCTGGCCCGCTGGGGAAGCAGTGGGGGCACCCAGAGCGGGTCGTCGCGGTAGACGCGCCAGGGAAAGGTGAGGAACGTGCGTCGCTCTCTGGGCGTGCGGATGGGGCGGATGTCGATGGCGCTCATAAGAACTCCTTGGTGGGACAGAACAGGACTATCCGGGGCGCCGGCACCAGCAAAGGACAAGGCGCCCCCAGGATCTCAACCGTCTCCATGGAGTATAGCCCCAAACGGGCATTCACGCCAGTTGGCCGGCGACGGGGTAAACGAAGCCGTTCGCCCACGTGTCCGTCGCCGGCGCACCCAGTACCCCAGGGCGGCCATCAGCACGATGCTGACCACGCTCTCCACGCCCGGGGAGAACAAGAGCTCCCGTCCCGGCTCGCGTTGCAGCAGGCCGCTGAGCAAGCGCGCGTTGCCGATGGCGTTGCCAGTGGTGTGCACGAGCCACGCCGGCAGCACGGAGGTCGTGGTCAGACGGATATCGCCGTAGGCCACGCTGTGGCTGATGGTGCCCAAGAGGAAAAGCGGGATGAAGGCATTGTCTCTACAGGAGGAGCAATACCAGCTCCAACCCGTTGAACAGCAGGTGGGTCACCCACGCGGCGTACAGGTTGCGGCGCCAGAGCACCAGCCCTGCAAAGATAGCGTGCGCCACCATCGTGTAGACCATGGGCCAGAAGCCTTGGGCCCAGTGCAGCAGGGCGAAGAAGACCATCACGATCAGGAAGGCGGCCACCG
>CAYQZG010000155.1:3666-9395 GCA_964421785.1 uncultured Anaerolineales bacterium | reverse complement strand
GGACGGGCGATGAGCTTGTTGCGCTTCTGGAGTCCCTGGGCGAACAGCTCGGCGTGGCGCTTGAGAGTGCCCGGCTCTATCAGGATACCCAGCGTCGTGCGGCCCGTGAGCGATTGATCGGCGAGGTGGCTGCTCAAATGCGCGAGTCCATGGATATGACCGCCGTCCTGAGGGCGGGAGCTGAGGGGATCCGGGAGGCTATGGGTTTGCCAGCGGTGACCGTGCAGCTGGTGGGGGAGGAAGGTTGGAAGGAATGAGAGGAGAATCAGCCTTGAGCCCAAAAAAACGGCGTGGAACGATTCGCACTAGACTGCTTGTCGTCTCCATTGGCGCGGTCCTGTTAACCGCTGTCGCTGTCAGCGTTGGAACGATCATTGTCGGTTTTCGGAGTGGGCGTGAGCAGGCTATTGATCGCTTGGAGCTCGTTAGCTTGCTTCGCGAGATCGAGATCGACGGATGGGCGTCCGATATGAAGGGCACGCTGGCGGGTTCTGTGGGCCAGGCGCCGGAACATCGTTTTGTTGAGTCTGAAGTAGCGGCGATCATGACGACCCTTATCGACACGCCGGCGGATTCGAAGGCGTACGAGGAGGCTGCATCTTCTCTCCTAGACAGATTCGATCAGTGGCTTGAGCGGGAACCGGCGTTCGACGGCGTCTTCTTTATGGATCGCGATGGAGAGGTGCTGGTCTCCAGTGATCCTGCCATGAAGGGCCAGGTTATGATTGAGAAGCCCTACTTCACGGAAGGGACTCGGAGACCCTTCCTCGCACCCCTTGAGTACAGTGATCCCCTGGGACGTGCTACGATCGTTGTGTCTCGCCCCA
This sequence comes from uncultured Anaerolineales bacterium, assembly GCA_964421785.1. GTDB lineage: Bacteria > Chloroflexota > Anaerolineae > B4-G1 > B4-G1 > SKLM01. The sequence continues at coordinate 8,568 of CAYQZG010000155.1, read as the reverse complement.
TCCTTGGCGAATACGGCCGGCTCCTTGGGGTTGTGGCTGGGCATGTCAATCCCTCGACACTGGACACGCTTATGCGCTTAGGCGAGCAAGCGACCTTGGGTGAGACCGGAGAGACATACTTGGTCGATGAGGATCAACGAATGGTGACCATGTCTCGCTCGGGCGAGGTGGGGAAGGTCGTGCAGACGGAAGGCGCGCAGGCAGCGCTTGGGGAACAGGAAGGATCTGGTACGTACCTCAACTATCAGGGCAGATCGGTCATTGGTGTCTATCGCTGGCTGCCTGATCTGCAGGTCGCTCTTCTCGCCGAGCAGAGCCGAGCCGAGGCCTTCAGGGCGGTCAACACGACGGTGAGGCATAGCGCTGCTATCGTTCTGGTGGCTGTCTTGATTGCCGGGGCGGTGTCAATATCGGTCGCGCGCAGCATTGGCGACCCTTTGAGGAATCTGGCCGAGGTGGCGTCCGATATCGCGGCTGGAGATCTGGAGCGTACGGCTCAGGTTGAACGGCAGGACGAGATTGGCACGTTGGCCGAAGCTTTCAATACGATGACATCTCAGCTGCGCGGCCTGATCGGCCAGCTGGAGCGACGTGTGGCGGAGCGCACCCGTGAGCTGGAGACCCGTTCGGCCTACCTCGAGGCTTCGGCTGAGGTGGGGCACGCGGCGTCGAGTATGCTCGACGCTGAGGATCTCATCCAGGCAGTGGTCGATTTGGTCCGCGATAGGTTTGATCTCTACTACGTAGGACTGTTCCTCCTTGATGAGATGGGGGAGTGGGTAGGGCTTCGCGCCGGCACCGGGGAGGCGGGGCAGCAGCTGTTGGCACAAGGACACAGACTCCTGGTGGGCGGAGAATCCATGATCGGACAGTGTGTAGCCCGTCGTGATGCCCGTATCGCCTTGGACGTTGGTGAGGAGGCCACCCGCTTTGACAATCCGCTTTTGCCGAAGACTCGCTCCGAGGTTGCTCTTCCTCTTCAGTCGCGGGGGCGCGTATTCGGTGCTATAACGGTTCAGAGCGAGAAGCCCGCTGCCTTCGATGAGGACACGGTCATCGTGCTGCAGACGATGGCCGATCAGGTGGCTGTGGCGCTCGATAACGCTTATCTCTTTGCTGAAGCTGAGGAGTCCGTCCAGGCTGCTCGCCGCGCGTCGACCGAGCTGAGCCGCGAGGCATGGGCGGAGTTGCTGCGATCCCAGCCCAAGCTGCGCTATCATAGCGATGAGCGAGGCTTGGTTCATACCGAGACTGCGTGGCGGCCCGAGATGGAGGAGGCCTTCCGTGCGGGGAAGACCGTTCTGCGCGGAGGAGAACGGGTATCTGGCGATGGTGGGGCGGGTGCGCAGCCTTTGGCCGTGCCGATCAAGGTGGGCGACAAGGTGATAGGTGTCCTGGACACACATAAGCCGGCAGAGGCAGGGCCATGGACTGATGAGGAGGTCGAGACGCTAGAATCCCTGGTCGAGCAGATGGCTGTCTCTCTGGAGAGTGCTCGCCTCTATCAGGAGACTCGGAACCGCGCCGCCCGCGAGCAGCTGGTTGCCGATATCACCACTCGGCTGCGGGCTTCGCTCGATCCAGACACGATTCTTAGGACGACCGTGCGCGAGATTGGCCGTGTTCTAGACGCGGAGCTGGCGAGTGTCGAGATGGCCCCGTCTTTGGACGGCGGGGACGGAGGAGTTTCGCCAGACCGAGGTCGGTCTGCTGGCAGGAGGGAGGGATAGGCTATGGTGTCTGGTGGGCGGCAGAGCATTCAGTCACGACTTCTGTTGTTGCTGTTGGGCTTGACGACCGTTGCTGTGCTGGCGGTCGGTTACCTGGGTGTGACTTCAGTGCAGCGCATTGGGAAAAGCGCGCGTCGGACCAGCACCGAGGCTTTGCGATCTCAAGCGGAGGAGTACCTCCGTCAGGTGACCAGGAGCGATGTCCAGAAGAACGATCTGATGCTGGCTGGTGTGGGGAAAGACGCGATGAAGGTGGCTCAGTATGCAGGAAGACTCTTCGGGACCCCGGATCGTTTCGCTGGCGGAGCATACTGGCGGGCTGAGGATCATATGTTCATCGGATCAGATGGACAGTACATGAATGGTGAAGAGGATACAAGCAGTGTCTTTGTTCCAAACTTCGTGACTATAGACGAAGAGATGCGGAGAGCTCTGGAACTCGGTGCCCATTTGGATTTGATCTTCGCTCCAACGCACGACAGCAATCCCAACACGGTAGCCATCTACTTGTCGACCGAGCGAGAAGCGACTCTATACCACCCGAATATTGGCCTAGGGAATGTGGTTCCTGCAGACTTCAAAGTGACGGAGCGTCCTTGGTACGTCAGCGTTGCTCCAGAGAACAACCCTGAGCGAGAAGTAGTCTGGTCTTCCGTCTATGTTGATGCCACCGGCAAGGGGCTGTTGGTAACGGCGGCCGCTCCCGTCTACGCCAGAGATGAGTTCATGGGTGGCGTTGGTATTGACGTTACCCTGGAGGACATCAGCGCCAGCGTCGAGGAAACACGACTGCTCGGCAGCGGCTACGGCTTCTTGATCGACGATCAAGGCCTTGCCATCGCCCTTCCAGAGGAGGGATACCGGGATATTCTCGGGCGAGATCCGGAACCGGATGAGGTGGGTGCCGATCTGAGTGAAAGCGACACGAAGTTTGCACCAACGCTGTTTGACATGATGGCCGGTTCGGAGGGTTTCGATACCCTGAAGATCGCGGGGATAGACGGCATCCCTGAGAAGGAGCTATTTGTCGCCTACGCCCCGCTTGAGACGACCGGGTGGAGTCTTGCGAATGTCGTGGAGACGGATGCTGTGCTTCAAGCTCTCGCATCATTGGAGACAGACTTGGAACGCTCGACCCGTTCATTGGTCCTAACTCGATTTCTGCCTTTGGGGGCAGCTATTCTGGTCGTTGTCGCTGCAGTCGGCTTGCTGATCGGCCGTCGTTTGACCCACCCGATCCAGGAGATGGCAGCAGCGGTTCAGCGGATTGGTGCTGGTCAGTGGGATGTTAAGCTGCCTCACACGAGGAATGACGAGGTGGGGGTATTGGCCGACGCCTTCGAGCAGATGACTGACCAGCTGCGCGATCTGTACGGTGAGTTGGAGGATAAGGTCGCTGTTCAGACGCGTGATCTGCGCGAGAGAGCACTACAGCTTGAGACATCTGCCCGGGTGGCTCGAGAAGCCGCGGCTATTCAGGACATAGACCAGCTGCTCAGCGAGACGGTGCACCTCATCTCCGATCGGTTCGGATTCTATCACGCTGGCATTTTCCTCGTGGATGAGAACCGAGATCATGCTGTGCTGAAGGCTGCTTCGTCAGAGGGTGGGCAGCGGATGTTGGCCAGACAGCATCGTTTGAGGGTAGGCGAGGTGGGTATTGTGGGCTATGTCGCTGACATGATGGAGCCCCGAATCGCGTTGGACGTAGGTGAAGACGCTGTTTTCTTCGACAACCCGGATCTGCCGCGCACACGCTCGGAGATGGCGCTGCCGCTTCAGGCTCGAGGCGAGCTCATCGGCGTACTGGACGTCCAGTCCGTCGAGGCGGCAGCATTTGGCGATGAGGACGTAGCGGTTCTGCAGACTATGGCGGATCAGGTGGCGCTTGCTATTGATAATGCCCGTCTATTGAGCGAGGCGGAGGAACGGGTTCAGGAGATTCAGGCCCTGCTGCGCCGTGAGAGCCAGGAGGGCTGGGAGCAGATTGCGGGAGCGCGCTCTCGGTGGGGCTACGAGTACGACGGCGCGAGAGTATTGGCTCGGACGGAAGATGAGGGCCGGCTGTCTGCCATAGAGGAGGATGCCGCCAAGCCCGTCCCCGGGCCGCTTACTCTTTCTGATGAGGATGCCGCTTCGCTAAATCTTTCTGATGAGGATGCTCAGGGGAATAGACGTCATTCCTTGGCTGTTCCGCTTCAGGTCCGTGGTCTTCCCATTGGTAAGCTCAGGCTCAAGCTAGGAGACCGTTCGCCCACTGCAGAGGAAGAGGCGCTGATTCGCGAGGTCGCGGATCGGGCGAGTCAAGCGCTCGAGAGTGCACGGCTCTTCCAACAGACGCAGAGAGCGCTGAGTGAGACGGAGGTGCTTTACCGTGCCAGTGAGGCCATCGGTGCTGCGGAATCGCCCTATGGGATCCTGCGCGCTATCACTGACCACGTGCTCGCACCACAGATTGATCGCTGTGACTTGGCCTTGGTGGACCCGGCAAGTCCGTCAGATGAGCCCGTTCTGGTGGTTGAGGCCGCCTGGGAACCCGGGATAGATGAACCAACTGGTAGGGGTGACCGTTGGAGCGCGGGTCGCGCCGCTGCGCGGCCGGGGGGCGGACCTCCATTGCTGCCGTCGGGACGACGGCGCTCCAGCGGCGGGGATGGCGTCTATCCCCGTGTGCTGCAGATGCCGATCCTTGATGACATACTCACGACACCGAACAATGAGTTTGATCGGATATCTCAATATGTCTTCTCCGATGTGGCGACGTCGACGGAGTTGGATGATGTCTCTCGCCATACCTTGAAGGAGGAGCTGGGCATTCAAGCAGCAGCTGCTATTTCCCTTTTTGCCGGTGAGCGGTGTTTGGGCTTGCTGCTCATTCAATCTTTGGGTGAGCCTTATGACTTTGATGAGCGTGAAATCCGTCTCTACGAAACCTTGGCCGACCAGGCAGCCGTCGCCCTGGAAGGCATGCGGCTTCTTGAAGAGACGCAACGCCGTGCAGAGCAGGAAAGATTGAGTGCTGAGATCAGTTCCCGGGTGTGGAGCTCTACGGATGTCGATACCATCTTGCGCACGGCAGTTCGTGAGTTGGGGAGATCGCTGCGAGCCTCAGATGCCTGGATCGAGCTGGAGGTTGGGGATGGGAATGGGAGGAGTAGCTGAAGATGAATAG
>CAYQZG010000155.1:0-3566 GCA_964421785.1 uncultured Anaerolineales bacterium | reverse complement strand
CGACGGCCGATATCGCCCAGGCACCTATCGTGTTTGAGAATACTTCTAGTCCCTATAGCAGTGATGGTACTCTGCAGCCTGATCACATCGGCGTGCGGTCCGGTCGAGAAACAACCGATCAAGATAGGTGTTGAGGGGCCGATGACGGGTCAGTGGGCTTATGAGGGCGAGGGCTTCCGCCAGGCAGTACAACTCCTGGCCGATCAGCTGAACGAGGCGGGCGGATTACTTGATGGGCGCTCGATAGAAATCGTCGTGGAGGACGACCGGGGCGATCCTGACGAGGCGCGTCGCGTCGCCGAACGTCTGATCGAGCAAGGCGTTGTCGCTGTAGTCGGCGGCTACAACTCCGATGCGACTGAGGCAGCCGCAGAGGTATACGACGAGGCAGGCTTGTTGCAGATCACGCCTTCTTCCACAGCCACGCGGCTGACGGAGAAGGGGTACCAGCACTTCTTCCGGGTCTGTTTCCTTGATGATCGACAGGGTCTCTTTGCAGCTGACTTCATGGTCAACACATTGGGATACAGCCGCGTGGCTTTGGTGCACGACGGTTCGGCGTATGCCGAGGGCCTGGCGGACTGGACACGACGCTACCTTGAGGAAGAAGGGGCTGAGGTGGTCCTCTACGAGGTGATCAGCCCTGGTCAGCGTGACTTCAATCCTCTCTTGGACAAACTGGAGGGAGATGGACCGGATTCGGCCTTGGCGGATGCCCTCTACTTCACAGGGTACTATCCTGAGGGTGGCTTACTGGTGAAACAGTTGGCGGAAAGAGGGCTGGATGTACAGTTCATTGCAGGGAATGCGACCAACAACCCTGAATTCGTCGAGATCGCAGGCAAGGAAGCGGCGGCTGGCTCCATGATCACCACCGAGCCCCTACCGCAGGACATGGAATCTGAGAAAGCCCAGCAGTTCATAGCCGATTACCGGGAGCTGTACGGTGAGCCACCGACCAGCATCTGGACCCTGATGGCAGCGGATGCTTTCCGGGTGATCGTGACCGCTATTGAAGAGACCGGGTCCACCGAATCCGACGTCCTGGCCGGCCATATCCGCGACATGCAGGGATTGGCAGGCGTCACGGGTACCATTGAGGGGTTCAATCAGGCCGGTGATCGCCAGGGCACCGTCCACGTTGCTTACCTCGTCGACAAGGAGGGGGACTTTGTCCGCTACCAGCCGTGAGGAAAGCCTGAACACGAAGGTCACGAAAGGCCCCGACATCTGCGGCAGAGGTCTGCGATGCTGGGTCGACGGGCGATGGGTCGACGGGCGATATCGCCCAGGCACCTTCGCCCAGGCACCTTCGCCCAGGCACCTATGTGGTGCGATTCACTTCCTGTACATTAGTACCCTTCTTGCCCTTCGTGTTAGGAGGTAGCACGTATGAGTAAATCTGTCATGTCAAGCAGACGACGTTCTGGCCTTCGGCGTACTCTGCTGGTTTTCAGCTTGGCTCTGGTTCTCCTGCCGGCGCTGTTTGCCGCTGCGTTGGGGGCGACAGTGAGCTATCGCTCCAACCTGCAGAGCGCACGAGATCAGATCTCGGGTATTGCCGAGTTCAAGCAAAAAGAGATTGAACAATGGCTGGTTGAACGAGAGGCGGATCTGGCTGTCCTTGCTACTGAGGGCGGGTTGCAGCAGTCTGTGCAGAAGATGCACGAAAGTCCGGAAGGTAGTTCTGAGCGGCTAGCGGCTTATTCCGACGTCGCTGTCCGTCTGAACAGCTTTCTGCGCAAGAAGGTCGCCTTCATAGAGCTGTACCTGATGCATCCTGGGACCAGCGAGGTTGAAGTCTCGACGGATGTGGGACACGAGGGAGAGAGCTATTACCTGTCCACGTACTTCCGCGAGGGGCGCGAAAGAGTCTATTTGCAGCCACCTGTCTATGATCTGACGGTCAAGGCCCCCACCATGTTGATCGCCAGGCCGGTGGCGGGCCCTGGAGGAGAACTGATGGCTGTCCTCGTTGGACGTGCCGATCTAGGCAGGTTGGGTGCGTTGCTCCAATCTGGCACGGAGCAGGTCTACCTGGTCAGCAAGGAGCGTCGTTATCTCGCTGGTGATGAGGGCGCTGAGGCTGCACCTAGAGGGGCGATAGAAAGCAAAGGCATCAGGGCCGCCCTGAAGGGCGAGCAAGGGGTAGAACGGTACGAGAGCTATCGTGATCAGGATGTCTTGGGGGCATACCAATGGTTGCCGGAGTTGCGGGTGGCCCTACTCGCAGAGCGCGACTGGTCCAGAGTGGTGGAGGCTGGTCGTGCTACAGTGTTGACGATAGCAGGGGTGACCATCGTGGCTGCCGTTCTGGCTTCCGGAGCTGCCTTGATCCTGACGCGGCGCATCGTGAATCCCATCGTTGATCTGACGGAGGCAGCGACCGAGATTGCTGCTGGCGATCTGGAGCGTGCCGCTTCGCTTAAGGCTCCTGTGCATCGGACGAATGAGATTGGCATCCTGGCCCAGGCTTTCAATAGTATGACGGCACAGCTGCGTGGCTTAATCGGGGAGCTCGAGCAGCGCGTGGCGGAGCGAACCCGCGATCTCGAGCGCCGTGCCGGACAGTTGGAGGCTGCGGCCAAGGTGGCCCGCGACGCTGCTACGATCCGCGATATGGAGCAACTGCTCGACGAGACCGTCCATCTTATCTCTGAGGAGTTTGGCTTCTACCACGCGGGGATCTTTCTGCTGGACGAGGCGGGACGGTACGCGGTGCTAGAGGCAGCTTCGTCGGAGGGCGGACAACGGATGCTGGAGCGAGAGCATGCGTTGGAGGTGGGCCGGATAGGCATCGTCGGCTACGTTGCTGATACTGGAGAGCCACGCATCGCGCTGGACGTGGGCGAGGACGCTGTATTCTTCGAGAACCCGGATCTACCCAATACACGCTCGGAGATGGCGCTGCCGCTGGAGGTTAGGGGTGGGATCGTGGGCGTGTTGGACGTACAGTCCACAGAGGGTAGCGCGTTCACTGACGAGGATGTAGGGGTGCTGCAGACCTTGGCTGACCAGGTGGCCGTAGCTATCGAGAACGCCCGGCTGTTGGAGGAGAGTCAGCTCGCTTTGCGAGAGCTGGAGACGCTTTACGAGCGACAAGCGCGCGAGGCCTGGCGAGAGCGAACAGCCCGCCGGCCGGCTGCCTACCGGTATAGCGGCGTGAGTGTTGAGGAGGCACCCCCTGACTCGATGCCGAGATTGAAGATTCCGTCATCCGACCGCCGGCCGATTCTTCAGGGTGGGGATGGAGCACGCCAGTTGGCTGCCCCTATCCGGCTGCGCGGGCAGGAGATCGGCTCTATCGTCCTGCGGCAGGATCCTGAAGAGGAGCCTTGGTCGCCGGAGGAGGTTGCCTTGATGGAGCAGGTGAGTACCCAGGTTGCTCTGGCGCTGGAGAATGCCCGTCTACTGGAGGAGAGCCAGCGCCGCGCCAGACGTGAGCGCATGTTGAGTGAGATGAGCGCTCGCTTCACGAGCTCTCTCGACTTCAACACCGTGTTGCAGGCCGCCGCGCGCGAGCTGGGGCAGTTGTCCGGCGTCGTCGAGGCATCCGTCCACGTGGG
>CAYQZG010000154.1:0-9404 GCA_964421785.1 uncultured Anaerolineales bacterium | reverse complement strand
CGCCAGACCCGCGGTCCGGCTGGAGCGTGAGAGACCACAAGCTGAATGGTTACGGTAGTCATTCACCTCCTGCTCCCAGCGGATCCGTGATCCGCGGTGTTGGAGGCGGAACCGCCAGACCCGCGGTCCGGCTGGAGCGTGAGAGACCACAAGCTGAATGGTTACGGGAAAAGGATTGCGATAGATCGTGAGAAGCCTTCGAGATCGTGAGGCCGGGCAACGAACGGCGCGAAGCACGTTCACCGACTGGGTCCGCGCGCGGGCCGCGGTAGTCCTCAACCCGGTCGCGCGGTGGCTGGGCCGCCTCGGCGTCCGGCCCAACACCATCACCGTGGTGGGATTCCTCCTGCAGGTGGGCATCGGCGCATTGTTCCTCATGGGCCGTGTGCGCCTGGGGGGCGTGTTGCTCCTCGTCGTCGCGCCGCTGGACGCGCTGGATGGCGCCGTGGCCCGGGCGACCGGCTCGGATGGCCTGTTCGGTGCCTTCCTGGACTCCACGCTCGACCGGCTTTCTGACGCTGCCCTCATCCTGGGCCTGGCGGCGTACCAGTTCCAGCAGCGGGCGCCTCTCCAGATGGCGCTGCTCCTGGTGGCCCTCGTGGCCGCGCTTATGGTGAGCTACACGCGCGCACGGGCTGAAGCCCTGGGCGCTTGCTGCAGCATGGGTCTGCTGACACGTCTTGAGCGCGTCTTGCTGATCGCTCTGCTGGCAGCCCTTGGATTGACGACGATGCTGGCCTGGATCCTCGCCGTCCTCTCAGTGGTCACTTTCCTCCAGCGCGTGGTGCACGTCTACGTGGTCTGCTCGCGTGGGGAGTAGCCTACGGCTGCGACGCCCTCGAGGACGAGGGCAGTGAGCGCAAAGGCGAGTGTCCTGGCTGTGAGCCTGGATGCGACTGCCACCGTGTAGTACTGAATACTCATTGCCATTCGGCTGTGATATTGGTATAATCCATGATAATCATGAACACACTGTCGGAACCGGCACAGCCCGTCACCGGCGCGATGATTGAGCTGAGGGGCCTCACGAAACAGTTCGACGGCTTCACGGCTGTCGAAGACGTCACCCTCTCGGTGGCGTCGGGTGAGATCCTGGCGCTCCTGGGTCCAAACGGCGCCGGCAAGACGACCACGGTCCGCATGCTGGCGGCCATCCTCGCCCCGACCTCCGGTCACGCCTTCATCGATGGCTGCAGCGTGGTTGAAGCGCCTCGTGCGGTCCGCCGTCGCGTGGGCCTATTGACGGAGCATCCCGGGCTCTACCTGCGGATGCGCGGTGACAACTACCTCGACTTCTTCGGACGCTTGATGGGCCTCTCTCGCGATGAGCGGCGGGGACGGGCCAACGCCTTGTTGGATCAGTTCGGGATGCTGGGCGCGGCGGAACGCCGCATCGGCACTTACTCTAAGGGCATGCGTCAGAAGATGGCCCTGGCCCGCGCCATGCTGCACGATCCCATGGTCCTGCTCCTGGATGAGCCGACCTCGGCGATGGATCCGCACAGCGCCAAGCTGGTTCGGGATGCGATCCTGGGCCTGCGCCATCACCAGCGGGCAATTGTCATCTGCACCCACAACCTGGCCGTCGCCGAGGCCCTGGCCGATCGCGTCGCCATCATCCAGCGGGGGCGCATCATCGCTCAGGGGACCCTCTCGGAGCTGAGGAGACGCCTGCTCGGCCCACCGCTGATGGAGCTGCGTCTTGGTCAGGCGATCAACGGCCGGCCCGATTCGATCTCGCATCTGGTTCAAATTGAGGACCAGGGTGAGGACTGGCTCCGCTATTCGACATCCGATCCCCAGAGGACCAACCCGCTGATCCTCCGCGCCCTGGCGGAGCAGAACGTTCGCGTGGTCACCTTGAGCAAGGTGCCGCGCAGCCTGGAGGACGTCTACCTGAGCGCGGTCCGTGGGTCTGATGAGGGTGGGCGAGGGCGCCTTAGCACGCACGTGGTAGACGGAAAGGTGGTTGAGACGTCGTGACGGTAGCTGCCGGTGAGAGGGCGCCCGACTGCAGGCGCGCGGCGGTAAGAAAGCCGGTTCGGCTGGTGCTGACCCTGGTGCGGCGCGAGATCCGCGACACGCTGCGTGACTGGCGGATGGTGATCCCCATCCTGGTCCTCACGCTGCTCTTTCCGGCGTTGATGAGCTTCGTGGCCGATACGGCGCTGAATTGGGTCACCAAGTACGGCGCATCCATCGTGGGCGACCGCCTGATGCCCTTCCTCCTGATGGTGGTGGGCTTCTTCCCCATCTCATTCTCGCTGGTCATCGCGCTGGAGACGTTCGTGGGGGAGAAGGAGCGCAACAGCCTCGAGCCGCTCCTGGCCACGCCTCTCTCCGATGCGCAGCTCTACCTGGGGAAGACGCTGGCGGCGATGATCCCGCCCCTGCTGGCAGCCTATCTGGGCATCGCGGTCTACCTGGTTGGATTGTACTTCTTTGAGGGGTGGCTGCCCTCGCTGTCGCTTCTGGCTCTGATTCTGCTTCTCACTACAGCCGAGGGTCTGGTCATGGTCTCGGGTGCCGTGGTCGTCTCCAGCCAGACCACGTCCGTGCGGGCCGCCAATCTGCTGGCCAGCTTCATCATCGTCCCCATGGCCTTCCTCATGCAGGGCGAGGCCGTGATCATGTTCTACGCCAACTATGGCGTGCTCTGGTGGATTGTGCTCTTCCTGGTCGTGGTCGATGCCGTCCTGATCCGCATGGGGATACACATGTTCAATCGCGAGTCTCTGCTGGGGCGAGAGATCGATGAACTGAACGTTCCCTACCTCTGGCGCACTTTCTGGAGCCACATGCGGTGGCGAGCGTGGCCCTTTGGCCTCGACGATGAGAAGCTGCCACCCTGGCTGCGCTGGATAGGCGCGATAGGTGGCCTCTATCGCTATCGTGTCCCGGCCATTCTACGTCGCTCCTGGCTGGCGGTGGTGGCGGTCGTGGTCGGGCTGGGACTATCCGCCCTGGTCGGTTTCAACTTTGCCGCCCGCTACCCGCTTCCGGCTCAGGTGCTGCAGCTTGATCGGGTCTCGCCTGAGATGTTCTCCGAGTTGCCCGCCATCGATTGGCTCCCCTCCTTCACCGTCTGGGGCGTGCTGACGAACAACGTTCGCGCCCTGGTGGGGGCCACGTTGCTGGCTATCTTCTCCTTCGGCACGCTGGCCATTGCGCTGCTGATGGCGCCGATGGCCATTATCTTCTTCTCCGTCCTGCAGGTTGCGCAGTCTGGATACAGCCCGCTGCTCTTCTTCAGCGCCTTCGTGCTGCCTCACGGGGTGCTGGAGCTGCCGGCTGCCATCATCGCCACGGCCCTCGCCGTGCGCCTGGGGGCGGCCTTCATGTCCCCTCCGGAGGGCATGACGGTTGGCGAGGGATGGCTGCGAGCCCTGGCCGAGTTCGTCACGGTCTTCATCGCTCTCGTTTTACCCATCTTGGCGCTCGCTGCCGTTGTCGAGGTCCACGTCACGCCGGCGGTCGTCGTCTGGGCCTTCGGCGGCTAGGGCCGCGCCTACCCCCTCCGAAGCGCTGAAGCGGTCACGACGACGTGAGCTCTTCGGACGGCCCCTATGATCTACGTTGACGTGTCCGCCGCCGTCCATCGTCGCGCCGGGCTGGGGCGCTATGCCGCGAGTCTGATCCAGGCCCTCGTCCGCCCCGGCGCGCCCACGGCGGGCCGGCGGGGGGATGGTCAGCCCTACGCCCTCTTCTACAACCGCGAGCGCGGCATCGAGCCCCTTGCCGGACTGGAGCACCTTCCTGCCAGCACCGTCGCGCTGGGCTACAAGCCCTGGCGCATGCTGGTCTGGCTCGGACAGCTGGCGCGGATGGGGTTCGACCGGCTCCTGCCCGACGGGACCCTCTTTCACGCCACCGAGCACCTGCTGCTGCCCCTCCGCTCGCTTCCGACCGTGCTCACGGTTCACGACCTGATCTTCCGCCATCTCCCGGAGCACCACAAGCCGCTCAACCGCTGGTATCTCAACTGGACCCTACCCCTCTACTGCCGGCGCGCGACGCACGTCATCGCCATCTCCGAGTGCACGCGGCAGGATCTAACCGCGGCCTACGACGTGCCCCCCGAGAAGATCAGCGTCATCCACGAGGCCGCCGACCCGCGCTTCGCGCCTCAGACGCCCGATCGGGTGGCCGAAGTGCGCCGACGCTACGGGCTGCCCGAGCGGTACCTCCTTTTCGTTGGCACCATCGAGCCGCGCAAGAACCTGACCCGTCTGCTCCACGCCTTCGAGGTTCTAAAGAGGGAGAGGTTGAGCGACGGCCTGGTGATCGTGGGGAAGCGCGGTTGGCTTTACGGCGATTTCTTCGCCGAGCTGGATCGCTCGCCCGCGAGGGAGGGCGTGATCCTTCCGGGGTACGTCCCGGACGAGGATCTTCCGGCGATCTACGCCGGCGCCCAGGCCCTGGCCTTTCCCAGCCTCTACGAAGGCTTCGGCCTGCCCGCCCTGGAGGCGATGGCGTCGGGCACGCCGGTGGCCTGCAGCGGGACATCCTCGCTTCCCGAGGTGGTGGGCGATGCGGCCCTCACCTTCGACCCCATCGACGAGGAGGCCATCATAGCGGCGCTCCGTCGCCTGTTGGGCCATACCGGCCTGCAGCGTGAGCTGGCGCAGCGGGGCGTGGAGCGGGCGGCGCGGTTCTCGTGGGATCGTGTGGCCGCCGAGACGGAGGCCGTCTACGAGCGAGTGATCGCCACAGGGTAGCCCCCATCCCGCCCTCCCTCGCTCAGAGCCCCCGTCCCGCCCTCCCTCGCTCCGAGCCCCCGTCCCGGGGGCGACTGCCTCACGGTGCTACCTCGGACCGCGGTCCACATCTCAGCTTCAGTCGTCGCGTGCAACCGCCCGGCTGTTCCTGCGTACTAACAGTGATAGGGGCCGCCGGCCCCTCATCGAGGCGAAGCGATAGACATATCTTTGCAAGGAGGAATCGTGAAAGACGAGAAAGAGAAGAAAGTACCCTTGCTGCTCTGGCCCTTCTACGCCATCTGGCGCCTGGTGGCCTTCATTCTGGAGATCACCGGGCGGATCATCGGCGTGGTTCTCGGCCTGGTGCTGCTTATCCTGGGCCTGGTCGTCAGCCTGACGGTGATCGGGGCCGTGGTAGGCATCCCCTTGATCATTCTGGGGATGCTGCTCATTCTACGCGGCCTGTTCTAGGAGGCAGCTATGGCGGATAAGAGCCGATTCTCAAAGCTGATCGGGGGCGCCATCGCCGGCGTTGGTCTTGTGGCCGGCTACGTCCTCGCCATCCGACCCCGCATCCTCACCTGGGGCGCGACCAAGGAGGAGGTCGAGCGGTCGCTGCCCGGGGATGACCTAGTGCGCAACGCGAAGATGGAGGCCACACACGCCATCACCATCAACCGGCCCGCCGACCAGGTCTGGCCCTGGCTGATCCAGATCGGGCACCAACGCGCCGGCTGGTACAGCTACGACTGGCTCCATCGCCTGATGGGCATCGCCGGCTCCTTGGAGCACGAGCGCCGCTCGGCGGAGCACGTCCTCCCCCAGCTGCAGGATCTGCAGGTCGGCGACGTGGTGGAGATCGCTCCGGACATGGGCTACGACGTGGTGCAGATCGACCCCGGCCGGGCCCTGGTGCTCCACATCGCCGTCGAGACCGAGACCTTTGAGCCCTTCGATCCCGCCGGGGAGCCTCCCGATACCTACTTCACCTCCAGCTGGACGTGGTTCCTGGAGGAGCGCGGTGAGAACGCGACGCGCTTGATCGTCCGCATTCGGGTGGGGTATAGCCCCAGCCTGGCGAACGCGCTGATGACCCACGGCATCATGGAGCCGGGCAGCTTCGTCATGGAGCGCAGGACGCTGCTGGGCATCAAGCGGCGCGTGGAGGGGGTGGAGAGGGAAGCGAGGTGCATACCATGGCCGCTCTGACCCAACATCAGGTGCTCCAGAAGCTCGCTGCCGGCGAGAGCTTGCGTGAGGCGGATCTGCGCGGCATCGACCTGGCCTACGCGATCCTCGAAGAGGCCGATCTCCGCTACGCCGACCTGCAGGGGGCGCAGCTGCAGGGCGCGGTGCTGCGAGGCGCTGCGCTGCGCGGGGCGACCCTGATGCGCGCCGAGTTGGACGAGGCCGGGCTGCTCGACGCCGATCTGGCCCACGCCAATCTGCGCGGCGCGGAGCTGACGGGGGCTGACGCACGCGGCGCCAACCTGGAGGGAGCCGACCTGCGCGACGCGCTCCTGGAGGACGCGCTGGTGGACGAGGGCCAGCTGCGCCGGGCGGCCTCGCTGGCCGGCGCGACGCTGCCGGACGGCACGAAGCTGCGCAAGCGGGGCTGGCGAGACGCCTTCGAGGCCTGGTGCCGCGCGCACTGAACCCCTGAAAGTCTCAGACGCTGAAACCCTTGCTCCTGATTGGTCACCCTCACCACTTGACGAATAAAGGCGCATGGAGTATCCTGTTTGTCCAGGCAAAGAGCCATAGACGTGTCCAGAGAGCCACGCAGTAGACCGCCTCGCTGACAAACCGGGGTGGAAAGGAGAGACCACCATGGAGAAAGAGAATCGCAACTCACTCATCGCGCTGCCCGTCGTCGTCCTCGTCGCCGTCGGGCTCGCTTGGGCCGGCAGCCAGGGGGGCGGCTCGGCCCTCGGTATCCCCATCTTCGCCCTCGCCGTTGCGCTGGCCTTCGTGATCCAGTGGCTGGGCTTCATCGCAGCCTACGTGCTGCAGACCGAGATGTTCTACGACCTCACCGGCAGCTTCACCTACATCTCCATCACCACCCTGGCGGTGCTCCTGAGCCCGACCATCGACGACCGGTCGGTTCTTCTGTTGGCGCCGGTCTTGATCTGGGCAACCCGCCTGGGCACGTTCCTCTTCGGTCGCATCATGAAGTCGGGCAAGGACGCACGGTTCGACGAGATCAAGGTCTCCTTCCTCCGCTTCCTGCTCACGTGGACCGTGCAGGGGCTGTGGGTATCATTCACAGCGGCCGCCGCCCTCGCGGCCATAACCACGACCACGCGCAGGCCATTGGGATGGCCGGCGCTGATCGGCTTCCTGGTCTGGGCCTTCGGTTTCGGCTTTGAGGTCCTGGCGGATACGCAGAAGAGCGCGTTCAAGGCGGATCCCGAGAACCGGGGCGACTTCATCGACACCGGCCTCTGGTCCTGGTCGCGCCATCCGAACTACTTCGGCGAGATCGTGCTGTGGATCGGCGTCGCCATCATCGCCCTGCCCGTGCTGCGCGGCTGGCAGTTCGTGGCCTTGATCTCGCCGCTGTACGTCACCCTGCAGCTGGTCCTGGTGAGCGGGATCCCTATCCTGGAGAGGCGGGCCGACGAGCGCTGGGGTGGACAGGAGGACTACGAGGCCTACAAAGAACGGACCCCGGTGCTGATCCCGCGGCCTCCCGGGAACGCGTCCAGGCCTCGTGACTGATCGCGCAGGAGCACGTATTTTAGACCTGTCGGGTTTCTGTGCAGCGTAGCAACCTACTCAAAAAAGCTTCCGCAGGATCACAATGACGTGCTGCAAGCTGTCAGCCAAAACCCGACAGGTCTCAGGCGCTAAAACCCTTTCGACGATCACCGTGACCGACTGAGCTCCCAGTCGCTTCTGACCGCCGCCGTCCACCGAGAGGGATAGCCTATGGGCGACACGACCAACAAACGGAGATCTCACGGAGCACGAGCTATGGCGTGACGCATAGACGTAGGTGTGTCGGACGCTGGGGCCTGGCTCCCGGGACGACTTAGGACGTCACGCGATGCAGCCGATCACTCAGTACGAGAGCTTCTCCGATCTGGCGGCCTCCGAGCAGGAGGGCCGCGACTACAGCCGCGAGCTGGTGGATCGAGGTTCCGACATCGTAGTGGTCGCTCCTCACGGAGGAGGGATAGAGCAGGGGACCTCGGAGATCGCCCGAGCCGTGGCCGGTGAGGAGCTGTCCCTCTACTGCTTCAACGGGATGAAGAGGACGGCCAACCGGAGGCTTCACATCACCAGCACGCGCTTCGATGAGCCCGAGGGCCTTGAGCTGGTCAGACGAAGCAGGGTGGTGGTCGCCATTCACGGGCTGCAGGGGGAGGACGAGGTGATCTACGTCGGCGGTCTCGACGAAGGGCTCAAGACGAGGCTTGGGGAGGCGCTAGGCCGGGCCGGGTTCGAGACGCGAGAGAGCCGGGGCCGACATGCCGGCATCAGCCCCTTGAACACGTGCAACAGGGCATCCACCGGCCAGGGGGTGCAGCTGGAGCTCACCAGGGGCCTGCGCCGCGCGATGTTCCAGGGGCTGGATCGCCGGGGAAGGCGGACCAAGCGGCCCACCTTCCACCGGTTCGTCGGCGTGATCCGAGCTGTTCTCTTGGATGCGGACGGGGGTGGGCGGCCCACTTCCGCGAGGGGGAGGACATCTTCGCCACCGGGTTCATCGTCCATGGGGAGACGTGGCGCGAGCAGGCAGATCATGAGACGTAGCTCGCGACCGACTGGGGCAAGACCCGGCAGGGCAATCGAATATGGACATCGCGCGCTCCTAGACCCCGTCTCGTAGGCGGCCTCCGCCCGTCCTCCTTCGGCGTGAATGCCGCTTCAGCCGCTGCGCTTCCTTCGCTTACACAGCTCTGCTCCCTCGCCTGCGACGCCCTCGAGGACGAGAGCTTTGAGCCCAAATGCGATAGCCCTGCAAGACCCGGCCTGCCTACTTGACACGGTGCGACATATCGCATGTGATGTCCTATGTGATACACCAAGCAAGAAGGAGGTCTCAATGGCGCGCTATCCGTTGAACTTGCCGGTTCAGTTGAAGAAAGAGGCGGAACGATGGGCTGCTTCGCAAGGGGTCTCGCTCAACCAGTTCATCATGTGGTCGGTGGCGGAGAAGGTCGGCGCGCTGCGCCAGGATCTCAACGATCCTGACTTCCCTCAGATCACGTATCGACGAGGCGCGGCGGCGGTTCCCACCCCCGTGTTGCGTGGTACCGGGATTCGGGTACAGACGATCGTGGTGGCCGTTCAACAGTGGGAGTTCACGATAGAAGAGGTTGCCGCCGAATATGACCTGACCGAATCCCAGGTGGAGGAGGCGCTGGCTTTCTACGAAGCCCACCAGGCCGAGGTCGATGCCGCGCTAGAGGCTGAAGAGACGCTGGAAGCCGCGCATATCAAGGCTTCGCATGCCTGAGCCGCAGCTGCACCTCGACGCAGACGCTTCCAGCAAGGCGCTCCACGCGGCGCTGGTGGAGCAGGGTCACGACGTGACGCGCACGCCCACCGACTGGATGCCGCGCGACGCCAGCGACGAGCAGCAGCTCCTCGGCGCGACCGCGCACGGGCGCTGCATTTTTGCCTTCTCCCTTTCCTGACCAAACGATCGGGAGTAGTTTAGCACATCCGTTCGGCTGGTTTCAATGGATGTGG
>CAYQZG010000153.1:0-9659 GCA_964421785.1 uncultured Anaerolineales bacterium | reverse complement strand
GCCTAAGACCTTCGGCAACGTCGAAAGCCAAGGCTATGCCCGGTCGCGATCGCCGGAAGCCGACCCATCCTGCACAGCTTCGATCGCCTCTTCAAGCTCGAAAGCAGAGGTCTGCAAGGTCTGTTCGATCCGCTTCAGGGCATCAAGGGCATTGCTGAATTCCTTCAGCGTCTTCTGTAGATTGGGGGGCACCACTTCATGATTCATTGGAAGTCTGGTGTCCTCTGCATCGGCGCGGATCCGCTGGTAGAGCTCCCTTGTCTCTGTCATAGGCCCGATCTGGAGTTCGCGATGCAGTGTTTCCCGGCAGCGTTGGAATTGCTTCACCGCCAAAGGGCGCTGTCCGGCTTCCACGTGGCAACGCATCAATTCGCGGTGCACATCTTCCTGAAGCGGATCTAGATTGAGCAGTTGATGCCCTAAGGAGATGGCGGCCTCGAAGTCGCCCCGCAGCCGAGAATCACGCTGCACGCGCCTGAGCACTCTCAGGTGGAGCACTCGCAACCGTTCTCGGTCGACCAGGCACCAGTGCTCGCTGCAGCCCTCAAGCAGGTCACCTCGGTATAGGTCCAGAGCCTTCTCCAGTGCTTGACGACACGCACTGGTACAGGGCAAGGAACCTGCCAGGCCAAGGGCCGCCTGTTGCTCAAAAGCCTGCACGTCGAACCAGTACGCTGTCCTTCCATTGAATGCCAGCGTGCTCCGGCTGGTCGACAGAAGGAGTTGGTGGGGTGAGGACCAGCATTCTAGCGTCTGCCGCAGCCGCCACAGGGTTGTGGAGAGGCATCGTCTCGCTTTCCCAGACGGACGCATGGGCCAAAGCTGTTCGGCAATCAGGTCGCGCTCTAGGGTCTCGCCGACGTGTAGGAGCAGGAGATAGAGCAGGTTCTCTGTCTTCCGCGTGGGGAAGTGGATCGTTTCCTGGTCGCATAGCACACGTGGCTGTCCCAGAGCGTAGATCCGCAAGGTGGACATGGCTCCCCTCCTTAGCCCGGCAGAACGTCGCAACCACCTCAGAAAGATTCACTGCTACATAGTGATTCTAATGGAGAACTGCGCATATGTCAACGAGAGCGTCAGACCTCCAGGGTCTCGGGCAGCCAAGCGAGTCGGCGACAAAGCGAGTGAGCGATAAGGCGAGCCAGCCCGTCCAGAGGACTAGGTTTCTCCCTCCTTCAAGGCGCGGTCGAACCAGCGGAGCATGTGCTCCAGCCGCTCAATGCGCCGGTCAGTCCGACCGCCGCGGGAGAGCCCGTGCGGCTCGTCGGGGAAGCGGATCATCTCCGTCTCGACGCCCAGCTTCTTCAGCGCCACGAAGACCTGCTCCCCCTGCTCGATGGGGCAGCGGAGGTCTTTCTCGCTGTGGATGATGAGGGTCGGCGTGGTGGCGCCGTCGATATGGCTGATAGGTGATTGCTCCCAGTAGCTCTCGAAGGCCTCCCAGGGCGGCTGGTCGCCGAACTCCTGCTGGAAGCTCCAGTTGAAGTCGCTGGAGCCGTACATGCTGATCAGGTTGCTAACGCTGCGCTGGGTGACGGCAGCTCGGAAGCGGTTGGTGTGTCCGATGATCCAGTTGGTCATGTAGCCGCCGTAGCTGCCGCCGGTGACGCCCATGCGTTGGGGATCGACGTAGGGCCTCTGCTCCACATAGTCGGCCCAGGCCATGAGGTCGTCGTAGTCGGCGGTGCCCCAGCTGTTCCAGATCACCTTGGCGTGCACCTCGCCGTATCCGCGCCCGCCGCGGGGGTTGCAGAAGGCGACGACGTAGCCCTGTGCAGCCAGGAAGAAGAACTCGTGCATGAAGAAGTTGCCGTACTGGACTCGCGGCCCGCCGTGGATCTCTATGATGGCCGGATACTGTCGAGCGGGATCGAAGCCGGGCGGCGTGAGGATCCAGCCTTGTAGATCGTTCCCCACGGCGCCCTTGAACCAGACCTCCTCCACCTGGCCGAGGTCGATCTCGTCCAGCAGCGGCTGGTTGACATGCGTGAGCTGGCGGGACGTTCCCGCGCTCAGGTCGTGGATCCAGACCTCGGCCGGCTCTGTCATATCGGCGTGGAGATAGGCGATAGTCGACTGCTCATCGTCTAGAGAGAACGCCCCGACGACACCCTGCTCCCCTACCGCCGTTGGCAGGTGCTCTGGGCTGTTCCCTTCGTCGGCGTCGAGGGGGACGGACTTGAGGACTGTGTCCCCGTGCGCGGAGACCTCGACGTAGATGTGCCCCCCGTCCCTCGACCAGGTGGGCGGTGACAGGGGCAGGTGGCCCGGCAGGTCGTTGATGGTGGCGCTGCCGACGTGGATGTCGAAGCGTCTGGTGAGGTTCCTGGCCTCATCGCTACCGTTGACGGGTACCACCCACAGGCGGGTGTTCTTCCACCACTCCCCGCGTCCCTCCTTTCCCAGGTAGGCGATCCAGGCGCCATCCGGTGAGAAGACCGGTTTCTGCTTGGGACCCATGGGGGTCTCAAGCCTCTTGGGCTCTCCGCCGTCGGCCGGCATGACGAAGATGTCGACGGCATCGGGGTCCAGGTCGGGATCGTCGGCGTGGTTGGAGCAGAAGACGATCTGTTCGCCGTCCAAGGACCAGCGGGGGTCGAGCTCATCGTATACCTCGCCGTCGGTCAGCTGAACGGGCTCACCGCTCTCGGCGTCGATGGTCCAGATGTGCCAGCGCTCGTTGGGCAGGAAGCCCTTTCCGTCGAGCTTGTAGAAGACCCTCTCGACGCGGCGGGAGACGACGCCCAGCTCCTTCTTCTGTTCGTCCTCCTCGCGCTCGATGGCATTTTGATCCTTCTTCCGGAACTGGCAGACGAGCCGCCCTCCACTGGGTGACCACTCAAAGCTATCGAACTCCCCCTGCATATCGGTCAGGCGGCGTGCCTCGCCCCCCTCAAAAGGGATGACGTAGATCTGGGGTTGATCCTCGTCGTCACGGTTGGAGAGGAAGGCGAGCGTGGTGCCGTCGGGCGCCCAGGTGGGCTTGCTGTCCGTTTGGTCCCCATGGGTGAACTGCCATGGGTCGCCATCATCGGTGGGCGCGATCCACAGGTTGGTGTATTTTTTCTCCGTCTCCTCGTCCACGCGTTGGACGCAGAAGACGACGTGCTGGCCGTCGGGTGATAGCTCGCAGTCTGTCACCAGTCGGAAGCGGTACAGGTCCTCGGCCTGGATGGTGCGTTTGTCTTTGGTGGACATTGGTTCCTCTTTATGTAAAGCGTATGGTATCCGGTTAAAAATCCGACCTGGGTTGGGCAGCATTTCCTGTGTCGGGTAGCAAGCCCAATCTCAGTTAAGTAGACTCACAGGTAGTAGTGAAAAAGTCGCCCGTTGGTTCAACAGGTTACACAAGACTCGCATACGGCTCGCGCCGGGTTGCCCTATCGCCGCGCCGTGAAAGCAATGGGCGAAGTCGTTGTCATCAGGCGTGGCTGGTCGAAGTCGCACGGTGGTCATGACGACGAAACCTGTCCCACCATTCAGCGTGCAGGCTGTTCGGCAACGAGATATAGACGGCGTGGATGTCGGGATCGTCCAGCAGCGCCTGGTAGCTGCCGTAGGCACGCGGGATCTCCCATTCAGCGGCGTATTCAGTGGCCTTAGCTTTGCTGCGGCTGGCGACGGCAACCAGTTCGGCCCGTTCGGCGGCGCGAATGGCGGGGATCAGCTGACGGTTGATGCGGGCGGTGGAGAGTAGCTCCCAGTTCAGGTGTGTGCTCATCGTTCACGCTCCTTTCGCCGCTCAGCAGGCGGGGCCGCTATGGCTCAAGGACCCACCCTTGTAGAGCCGACAACAGATTGTGGGCCGTGAGGTCGAGTTGAATCGGTGTGACGGAGATGTATCCGTTAGCGACGGCCCAGATATCGGTGCCCTCTTCCTCGACGCCGGTGGGGGCCGGACCTCCGATCCAGTAGTAGGGTCTACCGCGCGGATCGACGCGGTGGATCAACTCGTCGCGGTAGATGCGCAGCCCCATACGCGTTACTTTTACGCCTGCTATCTCGTCAGCGGGGAGGGGCGGGACGTTGACGTTGAGCAATACGCCCTCCGGTAGGCCGTGTTGCAGGGTTTTCTGAGCCAGGGAGGCCGCAAAACGGGCGGCCACCTCGAAGCTGGCATGCTCCCGGGTGTTGAGTGAGACGGCGATGGCAGGCACATTGGAGATGGCTGCCTCCATGGCGGCGGTGACGGTGCCGGAATAGGTGACGTCATGGCCCAGGTTGGCGCCGTGGTTGACGCCGGAGACGACCAGGTCGATCGGCTCCTCGACGAGGCCGAGGAAGGCCAGGGCGACAGCGTCAGAGGGTGCACCTGTGGTGGAAAGGGCCGACGTGCCGTCGGCAAGCGTTACATCGCTCACCCGGAGCGGTTTGTGCATGGTCTTGACGTGCCCCGAAGCGGACCAGTTGTGATTGGGTGCGAGGACAGTGACGTCCCCTACGTCGGCGCAGGCGTCTTTCAGCGCCAGGAGCCCTGGTGCTCTTATGCCGTCGTCGTTGGTGATGAGAAGGTGGGGGCGTTGTTGCACAGTCTCTGCCTATTGACGCGATCTATTGTAGGCCTGCCGTATTGCTGCCTCAATCTCCTGAGAGGATACTTGGTACATCTCAAACTCAGAGATGTTGTCTTGATTGATGTGAAGTTGCCCCTGGCCTTCGCTACCTCGATGCTGACTGGATGAGTCGTGCCTATTCTCCTCGACCTCTGTGGCACTCATGACCCAGTATGTGATCTTGTCGCGCCAGACGGCGATCCACAAGAACACGTCGCAGCAGTACGGCTTGAGCTGCTGAAAGTTCATATCGAAAGGTCGGTCTGAATCTGATGATAGCGCTTTGACGTAGAGCGGTTCATCACTCTTGAAGTCCACGGCGCGCGATGATTTCACCTCTATCTTGATACCGGGATCCAGCCAGAGATCGTACTCGCCTGAGTATCCTGAGTCCAGCTCCCTTGATGGTCTCTCGAGTGCTGGCACTAGCTGCTTCAGGTGCCCAAAGGTCCATCGGTCACCGAATCCGCGAGGTGCGGAGATCTCGAAGATGTACAGGTAGAGATTGCGATTGATGTAGGCGTCTCTCAGTTCAGTGTATTCGTCCAGAGTCAGCTTGTGACGGCCGAGCAATGTGGAGATGATGTATTCGTACTCGTTGAAGGGGTAGACAGAGACCAAGTCCTCCAATCTTGTCCGGAAATCCTCGGCATCTTCTAGCCTACCAATCAGCTCGTTCAGTGCGCGGCGTAGTTTCTCCATGTGAATCGCGTCGTCCTTCAAGTGAACAGAGCGAGTTGAGGTTGTTCCACTCTTGCGGGCTCGTCTCTCTCTATCAGCTCGAGTTGATCCTGGCTCCTTACCTCCACCTCGTGCTCAAAGGGGTTACTGTGCTGCCAGCCGGTCTTGCCATATAGGCGGTATCTCTCTAGACGACGTATCGCTATCTCGCAGAACACCGGCTCTATGTCCATGGTATGGCAACGTCTCCCGTGCATCTCTGCTGCTAGAAGGGTCGTGCCCGAATGAGCGAAGAAATCGGCTACCAGGTCGTCAGGCCGGGAGCTTGCTTGGATGACTCTTTCGATGGCTTTCAGGGGCTTCTGGGTGTAACAGCCAGAGATGTTTTCTTCCATCCGATAGAATACCTGCTGAACATCTACCCACACATTGCTGGTTCTGATAGTCTTGGAGCGACTGCGTTCCTGGTTCTCTTGAACGACGCCACCTACTTCCTTGTAGTAGCCTCGGAGGATTCTCGGAATGTCTGTGTACTGGACCTCAAAGGGAGGGTCACCCTTGACGTAGTACAGCAGCTCTTGTCTGACTGCCATCCAGTTCTTCTGTGTCCCGTATCCTCTTTGATTTCTCAACGTAATGAAACTGCGGGACGTGACTGGGAACTCTCTCATCATCATCATGAACTCGGGCAGCGGTTGGAAGTGGTTGTTCTGGTCGGCGCCCAGCCAGACGTACAGGGCGCTATCGTTCTGCAATGCCCATAGAGTGTTCTTGACCCACTTCCTGCACCACGCGACGTACTCAGCAGTGGGTATTTCCTCAAAGGCTACTAGGTTGTAGGGCGGATCCTGGTTAGCGAGAGATGCCTTCTTGCCATCCATTAGGGCTTGGACGTCATCCTCGTTTGCAGCATCCAGGCAGCCTACTCGATGGCGTCCTCGAGGATCTGTCCAAATGTCGCCGGGAGAGAGACGGCAATATGGCAGCAGGCCTTCCTTCAATTCTGGATGTTTGTCAAGGCGGGGTAGCGGGTCTTTGTTCATCGGGCTTCTCACAGGCCTCTATTCTTCTTCCCTCGGTACGACTTGGACCGTGACCAGGTTGCTCTTGGCCTTGTTGCCTGCAGCGTCGAAGGCGATGACGTAGAACGTATGGGATCCGAGGGCGGTGGAACTGTTGAGCGTCCAGTTGACGTTGAAGGGTGCCACCTGTCGTACGGCGAAGGGCTGAAGATTCTCTGGTTCCGCGTTTTTGCCCCCGGCGTACGTGTAGAACTCAACGCGGTCGATCGAGTAGTCTTTCACCTCGGCGTTGATATTGACCCACTCGTGATACCCGAGCTCATACTCAGATCCTTCTTCTGGGTAGTTCAGATCGAGCGTTGGTGAGATGTTGTCGACCGTCACCTGTACGGTGGTCTCTCGCAGGTTCGCCGAGTGCTCGACGACCTGCAGCCGTAGACTGTACAGCCCGTCCAGCTCGCTTGTATCCCAGTTCTCCAGCAAGCCGTGGTCGATCTGCTCACCGTGATCAGGCCCGATCTGGATCCATTCGGTGGGGTTGAGCCCCTTGCCGAAGACCAGTCGATAGAAGTTGAAGTCGCCGCCTCTGGCGTTGCCCTCGATGGGCACGAGACCGCTCACGTAAGCGTACGATTCCGGCGACGTGATAGCCACCTCGGCGTCGCTGCGCGAAGGGCCGTAGACGGTGTCGTACTGGGTGGGCGGGGTCTCCGGGCGCTTCTCCTCTGGCAGACTGCTGATCCAGCTATCGGCCTCGGGTGGATAGACCTCGTAGACCTTCTCTTCGCAGAGCTCGGGCGGCGTGTGGACGGTGCATAGGCGCCCGGTCTCGCGATTGACATGGAAGGTCTGGTGGATGTCGCACGTTTCCGTGGGCTCTGTGCCAGGGATAAATAGCTCTGTTACTGTGGGGCAATCCTCCGTGGGTAGGTCGCCAGAGAGAGCGCATACCTGCTTATGGACTAATCCTTCGGGGCGGGGGAAGGGAGCTGCCGGTTCGTCCTGGAGTGCGTAGTCCATCACGGCGTGCCAGATAGGCGCTGCACCTCGCAATCCGGGCAGGTTGTCCATCATGCTGTTGTCTGTGTTCCCCACCCACGCGCCCGCCGCCAGCTGCGGCGTGTAGCCGATGGTCCAAGCGTCGCGGAAGTCATTCGTCGTGCCCGTCTTAGCGGCAGCCGGCCGTTCTCCTGAGAGCTCCAGAGGGTTCGGGTGTCCCATAGCGGCCCAGCGGGACTGTCGGTCGGAGAGGATGTCGTTCATCAGATAGGCCAACTGGGGCGAGAGGATGGCGTCACTTTCGGGTTTGTCGTATCTGTAGAGCACGTTCCCATTGCTGTCCTCGACCCGCAGGATAGCGACGGGGTCGAGTTGTCGATACCCCTCCCGCAGCCGCTCCTGAGGCACAGGGGCGCCCATCATACGACCGTTGTTGGCGAAGACTGTGAAGGCATATACCATGTCGAGCAGATGCACCTCGCCTCCGCCAAGGGTGAGGCTCAGGCCGTAGTAATCGAGTCCTCGATCCAGGGTATTGATGCCCATACGATGGGCGGTGCGGATGACGTTATCAACGCCCGCGATCTCCAATGCTGCGACGGCCGGGATGTTGTAGGAGCGGGCCAGGGCCAGCCGCAACCGTTGTGGGCCGTGGTATTTCCGATCGTAGTTCTCCGGCACGTAAGGCTTGCCGCCGGGCTGGCGGAAGGCCTGGCGTACGTCGAGGAACATGTGAGCGGCGTTGTGGCCCTGGGAGAGCAACGTCACGTAGGTGAACGGCTTGAAGGACGATCCAGGTTGACGTCCCTGGCCGTCGGCTGCGACGTTGAACTGACCATCGATGGCGTCGTCCCAGTAGTTGAGGCTGCCGACCATGGCTAGGATTTCACCGGTGGCGGGACGGATAGCCACGACCGAAGCGTTGCTTACGTCGTGATCTTTTCCCACTTGGTAAGAGCGGAGCGGCGGCAAAAACTGGGCTGCCTGACAGCCGTTCTCGACTGCCTCCTGGATCACCTTGGTCTCGTCCTCGCCAGAGAGGCGGCGGATCTGAGCCTTGGCCGTACACTGGGCCTGCCGCTGCAGGTCCATGTCCACCGTGGTGTAGACCTTCAGGCCACCGCGGTAGAGGGCCTCTGGGCCTACCTCAGGCATCCTTTCCAGCTGGTCGCGCACGTAGACAGCAAAGTGCGGGGCCTTCATGTCAAACCGTTCGGTGGATTGCTCTCTGGCCAGGTCCCAGGGTTCCTCCTTGGCCTCAGCAGCTTTCTCTGGTGTGGTATAGTCGTCTCGCAGCATCGAATCAAGCACGAGCCCCTGGCGTTTGCGGGCCATCTCTGGGTTGTCGAACGGGTTCATACGTGGGTACTGGGGCACGGCGACCAGGGTGGCGGCCTCGGACAACGTTAGGTCGCTGGCGTTTTTGTCGAAGTAGACCTGAGCTGCTGCCTCAATGCCGTAGGCCAGGTTGCCGTAGAAGTTCGTGTTCATATACCATTCGAGGATCTGCTCTTTGCTGTATTTCTGAGTGATGCGGTGTGAGAGCAGAATCTCGGTGATCTTACGTTCGTAGTCCTCCCACTCCGGGCCTTCCGGGCTGACGTAGCGCAGGTCCTCCTTGATGACGATGTTCTTGATCAGCTGCTGAGTGATTGAGGAGCCGCCCTGGATCTCCTGGCCGCGGATGTCCGCCCAGAAGGCGCGGGCGATGCCTCGGGGGTTGAAGCCGGGGTTTTCCCAGAAGGAGCGGTCCTCGCTGGCCACGGTGGCGTCGATGAGGTGCTGGGGAAGCTGGTCCAGCGAAACCCAGGTCCGTTCGCCGCCGGTGGGGTCGATGACTCTGGCGATCACCTGCTGTCCGGTACGGTCGTAGATGTTGGTTGTCTCGAAGTCTTCCTCGGCGGCCTCGATCTGCTGAGGTTCGGGTAGGTCCTGAGTGAAATAGGAATACGCTCCTGCAACAGCACTGATCCCGCTCACCACAGACGCGGCGATCACGATGAGCACGGCGAGCAGGATGACGCCCATAACGCGGAGTATCTGGCTCACCCCTGTCCGCTCCTGCATGCGGCGGCGCTGATGACGGCGGAGAGCGATGTAACGGATTGTCCCTTTGGGTGTCATAGTAGTCAATCCTCCTCAAGGATACAAGGCTTCATCCTACCAGAAGGGGGGTGTATTGACAAGTTAGGGGGGGATGTTTGTTTTGGAGGGTCTGGGGGTGCAGTGGGGCGATGGGGGTGAAGAGAGGCTGTTTTTGGAGTGCCATGCCCACTAGAAGGCCGATTTCGGGGGCAACGTGGGGCGGCGGACGGCGGACGATGGACGGCCGACGACGGGCGGTGGACGATGGACGGTGGACGATGGACGGTGGACGATGGACGGTGGACGATGGACGGTGGAC
>CAYQZG010000152.1:0-9686 GCA_964421785.1 uncultured Anaerolineales bacterium | reverse complement strand
GGACCTTGTGCATGTCCAGCACCATCTCGATGCGATCCGCCTGAAACTCCAGTTTATCACGCATATCAAAGCCCTTCGACGCTAACGGCTGACAACGGCCGACTCCTCCTCGGCATCCACCACCTCATCGGGGGCCAGCCTGCTGCGCACCTCAGCCTCCACCTCGGCGGCGAGGTCCGAACGCTCACGCAGGACCTCCTTGGTGTTCTCCCGCCCCTGCGCCAGATAATCATCCTCATCCCCGTAGTAGTAATAGGAGCCCCGCTTCTCAACGATGCCCAGGTCCACGGCCACGTCCAGCAGATCCCCCTCCCGGCTGATGCCCTCGGCATACATCAGATCGAACTCCGCCACTCTGAACGGGGGAGCGACCTTGTTCTTGGTCACGCGCACCCGAGTGCGCGTGCCGATCAGCTCCCCCCGCTCCTTGATCGAGGTCACGCGTCGAATATCGAGGCGAACCGAGGCGTAGAACTTGAGCGCCCGGCCGCCGGAGGTGGTCTCCGGGTTGCCGAACATCACACCGATCTTCTCACGAAGCTGATTGGTGAAGATCAGCGCGGTGTTCGACTGCTTGATAACACCACTCAGCTTACGAAGCGCCTGGCTCATCAAGCGGGCCTGAAGCCCTGGATGCGAGTCGCCCATCTCCCCCTCGATCTCGGCACGGGGCACCAACGCAGCCACGGAGTCCACGACGATGACGTCGACGGCGCCGGAGCGAATCAACGCCTCGGCGATCTCCAGCGCCTGCTCCCCGGTGTCCGGCTGGGAGATGAGGAGCGCGTCGGTGTCCACACCGCACCTCCGCGCGTAGGCCGGGTCGAGGGCGTGCTCCATATCGATGAAGGCGGCGACGCCGCCCACCTCCTGCGCTTCGGCGACCACGTGCTGGGCGAGCGTAGTCTTCCCCGACCCCTCCGGCCCGTAGATCTCGGTGACCCGCCCCCGCGGCACGCCGCCTACGCCGAGGGCGAGATCGAGGGACAGCGAACCGGTGGGGATCACGTCGACGTCCAGGTGGGAGGCCTCCCCCAGGCACATAATCGCTCCATCCCCAAAACGCTTGGTCAAACTCGCCAACGCTCTATCGAGCGCCTTCTCCTTCTCTTTATCCACCATCGCCTCAAGCTCCTAGAACAGCACCATGCGACAATCCGGACCTCACCATTGTCCCTACAAGGGCAGTAGAACATACGTTCTACTGCAGTGCTATCATATCAAAATCGGACGGCTGCGTCAAGAGGGAGATATCCCAATATCCCAACTTAACCCATCACCTTTCCCAAAGGGGAAGACTCGGTAGCCCGACAATCGCTCCAAGGGAATCACGGCTGTCGCTCCGCTTACCGCAGTCACCCGTAAGCCCGGCGGCGTCCCTGCCGGAGATGACCACTCTCGTCCGATCTTTGCCAGCATCCGGCGGACGTGTTATACTTGCCTCCGGATGGCCCCCTTGGCGTGAGTGAGAGAGAAAAGTGAACGACGCTTCAGACTGGCCCGTCGACCCTGAGCAAGGCCCACGAGCATATCCGAGACCGAAGGCCGCGTCTCGGTCTACGTCGACTGTCCACCTGCCCGGCATCTTTCCGCGCGACTATCAACAGGAAGCTATCGAGGCCTGGTGGAGAAATGGCCGTCGAGGTGTCCTCGATATGGCCACCGGAACCGGTAAGACCATCGTCGCCCTGGAGGCGCTCGCGCGCTGTTCCGACGCGGGATTCGTCGTGATCGGGGTGCCCACCAACGCCCTCGTCACCCAATGGCTGGAGGAGCTCAGGAAACTTGAGGGCATCCATCCTCCCGTGGAGATATCCGGCAGGAACCGCGGATGGTCTGAGAAGCTCCTGCCCCGCCTCAGGCTGGCCGCGGCTGCCGACGACCACCGCGACCGTCCCTTCGTGTTCGTCGGAACGTATGCCTCCTTGTCCGGCGCGCGCTTCCGCTCGATTCTCGACCGCGTGCCTCCCGCGGAGGGGCGCGGGCTTCTGATCGGCGACGAGGCCCACCACCTTGGAGCTCCCACCTATCGGCGACTCCTTCAGCCCCACTTCAGCTTTCGGCTCGGCCTGACGGCCACCCTCGAACGATCCTACGATCCCCAGGGAACCCAGACTGTCGAGGCCTATTTTGGTGGCACGGTCTACGAGCTAAGGATCGAGGACGTCGTCGGAAACGTTCTCTGCAACTACAGGTACGACGTCCATTTCGCCGAGCTAGACGAGGACGAATTCAAGGACTACCGGCGCCTCTCCTTCCGCATCGCCTGCCTGATCGGAGAGGGAGAGGAGACGGAGAAGCCGCCACTGGGCGACTCCGATCTGCTGACCAATCTGCTCCTCCGCCGCGCCCGCATCGTGAAGCTGGCGCGCGCGAAGCTCGAGTTGCTGGGGCAGCTGGCGCGCCAGCTGCCCATCAGCAAGTGCTTGGTCTACTGCGCCGACCTGGAACAGGTTCGCGCCGCTCAGAGCGTGTTGAGCGCCGCGGGCGTCCTCCATCTCCCCTACACCTCCCGACAAAGCTCCCACGCTCGACGGGCGGCCCTGCGCCAGCTGCGCCGAGACGAGATCCAGGCCGTGGTCGCCATCAAGTGTCTGGACGAGGGGATCGACGTACCCCAGGTGCACCAGGCGATCCTGCTGGCGAGCAGCACCAGCGAACGGCAGTTCGTGCAGCGCCGCGGGCGGATCTTGCGCCAGGCCGAGGACAAGGCGTATGCTCATCTCGTCGACGTCTTCACCGTGCCTCCCAGGCGCTACCACGACCAGCCACCGAGATTGCTTCTCAACGAGCTGAGACGCGCCAGACGTCTCGCTCGGGCAGCGCACAACCGCTTCCAAGCGGAGAACCGCCTGCACGAAGAGTTGTCCAGATTCGGCATCCCCATTGAGCGTACCCTAGGAGTCCGGCATGCAGGACAATGAGGTCAATCAGATCCTCGAAGAAGTGTGTGAGAGACACAACGTACCCGCCGCGTTGATGGAGGAGATGCTCAAGGAGGAGCGGAGCATTCGCCACCTCAAGATGCGACGCGGGGTCACCGAACGGCTCCGCTTGATGATCGAGAAATCATTGGGAGTCGGGGCATGAGCTTCAACTTTCTACGCCTGACGCTGCAGGACTGGCTGGTCTACGAGGGTGCCGTCACCATCGACTTCGACCCTCCTCAAGAGGGGCGCAATATCTGGGTCATCTATGGTCTGAACGGGTACGGCAAGACGTCCCTCCTCCGCGCTATCCAGTGGCTCTTCCACGACCAGATGCCGGACCGGCACGTCAAGGACTGCTTCAACCACAACGCCCTGCGCGCGGGCCGGAACGAGCTCAGTGTCTCCGCCCAGTTCAGCTACCAGGGCCGTCACTACCGCCTCATACGGCGGGCCGAGGCGCAGGTGAAGGATGGCCAGGTCGTGAACTACCCCAAACGCACGGTGGAGCTGGTGATCGATCACCACGTACAGCAAGAGGCCGGCATCGCTGACAAGATCGACCAGATGCTGCCGCGGGAGTGCCAGCAGTTCTTCTTCTTCGACGGCCTGGAGATTGAGAGATACGCCACCGACGTCCATTCCAAGGAGACCCGACAGGCGATAGAGACGGTCCTCGGCATTCCCGAGGTCCGAAATCTGGAGGAGGATCTGGGGAAGCTGAGCAAGGAGCTGGAGAGAGAGCGCGACCAATTGCTGAAGGATAAGTCCGCCTATGACGAGCTCAAAGAGCAGAAGGAAGAGGCCGAGATGGAGGTGGAGGCCTCCAGGGATACCCTGAGGAACCTGAGAAGCAAGCGCGACAACCTCCGTCACCAGATAGCCAGCCTACAGGAGAGGACCCACGAGCTGGAGCGCGTGCAGGACGAGCTCAACGTCCTGAGAGATCTTCGTCGACGCCGGGAAGAGCTCAAGGAGAGGCTAGACAACTACGAAGACGAACTGCGCGGTTACCTGAATGTGGCGGCGCAGCGGCTCGTGTTGCCGCTGCTCAGGGAGCGCGTCGTCCAGCTGAGCACCAAAGTGAACAAGGCCGAGCGCGCAAGTGAACGGCTGACGCAGGCCCAGGCCCAGACCCGACTGATCGAGGATCTCATGGATAACACGGTCTGTGTCTGTGGTCGCGAGCTGGACGGCGAAGCGCGCGCCTTCCTCAGACAGCGCCTGGCGGATCTACAGGACCAGCTGACCAGCTCCCGGCGCATCCAGAAGAGGATCGGCAGCTTCACGGGCGTCACCAGGGAGCTTTCATCGCTGGAGGGCCACATTCGCCGCATCGAACAACTGCCGGGTCCGGAGCAGATCCAGGGCGCTCTCCTCATGAAGTACGACCTTCAGGTCAAGCGCGAGGAGGTGGAACAGGAGATCCTGGCGCGCGAGAAGAGGCTGAAGAGGGATGAGGACACCGACGTCGCACAGGTCTTCTCGACGCTCGGGGAGAAGAGAAGCGATCTTGCGAAACTGGACGGTCAAATCAGAAAAGCGGAGGAGGACGTCAAGGCCGCCCGGCGGATCCTCGCCGAGAGACAGAAAGCCCTGAATCAGGCGGCTCAGGCGGTGGACGACAAGCAGCGCGTGGTCGATGTCCTGGAGATGACCCTGTCCGCCCGCCGGGCTGCCCAGGAGCTCGTCGAGCGCATGCTCCAACTGCACCAGGACAGGATCGAGAGGCAGATGACGAACGTGTTTCGCATGGTCACCAACAAGAAGCAGGAGTATGATGGGATCGAGCTCTCCGACGACTTCGCCCCTCGTGTGGTGACGCGAAGTGGGGAGGCCATGAAACGGGAGGAGCTGAGCGCCGGGGAGAAGGAGGTGGTCGCTTTCTCCTTCATCGCCGGCCTCAACCAGGCCATCGAGACAAACGCCCCCCTCGTCATGGATACCCCCTTTGGTCATCTCGACACGAGGCACCGGGACGGATTGCTTGACGCCCTGCCCAAGCTACCCTGTCAGGTGATCTTACTGGCCACCGATCGCGACCTGCCGGAAAGCGAGCTGTCCAACCTGGCCTACTGCCTTGGCGGTCGCTTCGACATCGTCCGCGACGAGCTCAAGGAGAGGTCACACATCAAACCCTCCGACTGAGGTGACTATGGCTACCCTGGAAACACTCCGCCCCTCGATCACGAACCAGGACTATCTGGATCGACTGTACGATATGGGCATCTTCGACAAGAAGCTCGACGTATGGGCCTACTGCGCGGCGTACGCTCTAGGAAAAGACCTGGAGCCCGCGGAGGACGGCGGCTCCCAGATGGGGTCTGACCTCGTCCACCTGGACCGGCCCATGCTCGACACGCTCATTGCAGCGCTCCAGGCCAAGGACGCCGAGGATCGGTCCAACGTCGAGGTGGTGAACGTCTTATCCTCCTACGCCAGCGCCGGCATGGCCGACATACGTCGCCAGACCGAGGGGAAGAGCCCCACCGAGATATACGAGTACCTGCTGGGACAAGTCGCCTCCCCGGACACTTAACACTCTTTCCTTCTGCATAGTCCATCCGCTCAAAGCGGACAAACCGCATAGCAGCAGCCGGGATTTCCGCCGGGGTGTACTAGCCCCCATCCCGGGGATAGACGCCATCCCTAGGCACCAACTGCGCCAGGTCATTCAACGAGCGAACCCGCTTGTAGAGCAGCAGCACCCCCCGGTTCACGTGCGCACGGAAGTGATCCGCCAGAGCGTCATCATCCAGAGGGAGATCATCCCGATGACAGCGCTCCTTGATCAGCGCCACAAACAGAGCATCCCACGGCCCGGTAAGCGTGTGGCGATTGATCTCCTTCTCCATGTCGTCCGGGTAGTCCTCGGGGTCGGGAACCGTCGGGTCGTTCAGGGAGAGGCAGAACCCGATGCGGCATAAGATGTTAGGCGTCAGCCCCGTCCGGCCCTTCAAGATGCTCAGCCTATGAGACACCTCTCCACTTAGTCGCAAGCGATTGAGATCCATCACCCCGCCTCCCCACCCTCAACCCCCACGCCCACGCCGGCATCCCGGTGGACGACTGTCTCTCCTCGAGTCGCGTCGTACGCCAGGTAGTAAGCCCGAGAGATCGCCGGCGCCAGCCAGGCCAGCATCTGATCGTCGACCTCCACCTCCGTCGCCAGCAGGATAGCCTGGTGACCGGCCTGTGGGAAGTAATGCTGGGCCACGCTGAGGCGATGGTCGCCGTCCAACCGTCCTAACGGCGTGTCGATGACCACCGGCATGGGCACGCCCGAGACCTCCCTCAGCGCCCACATCGTCGCCATCGCCAGGAGCTGTCTCTCACCGGCCGAAAGCTGTTCATAGTCGAACGACCGCCCCTGACGATAGAGCGTCATCGTGAAGGTCTCGGAGTCTATCTCCACCGCCTCCACCAGGCCTCGTTTACGACACAGCTTGTTAAAGCAGCTGACCATTTGCTTCTCCAGTAACCTCACCTTCTCCCGACGCAGAACCCTTGCGTACTCGGTGAGTGCGAGCTGCGTCCTGCCGGCCAGCCGGATCCGCCGATTTTTGCGCTCCCGCTCCACAATCCGCTCCCGCAGCCGCTCCCGCTGATAGCCCATCTGTTCGAGCTGGAAGCTCACGCTCTCCATCGCTTCCTTGAGGTTCTCGATCGTCTTCCGCAGCACGCCCACCCTCTGATTGCACCGCAGAAGCTCCTCCATCAGAGGCTCCAGCGTCTCGTCGGCAGGCACCATCTGCATCGCCTCATCCACCCGCTCCATCTCCTGCTCCAGGTCATCCAAGACGCCGATGGTCTGGCAGAACGCTTGGGGGACCTGGGTCATGGACTGCTCGATCCAGTTCAATAGCGTCTGGCGCTCCCTCTCAGAGACGTGCAAGATCACGTCGTCCTCCCCGACGTCCGGGAGCGGGATCGCCCGCTCCAGAGCGGAGATCAACCTGGTCAGAATGCTCCGGCGGACGCTCTCGTCGCGCACCCCCGTGCCATCCCAGAAACTCGATGATGTCAGATCATCCGAGATGCGCGCGATCTGATCGTCGAGAACCCGGCGAGCCGCGCGCCTGCGCTCGTAAGCCGCCTCAAGGCGCAAGCGCTCGGCGACGCGCCGGCACATCTCGGGCGCGACCGCGAACGGCATCAGCCCGCTAGCCAGCTCCTGGGCTCGACGGCGCTGCATCTCGATCCTCGCCTCAAGCCGCTCCCGCTTCAGCTTCAGATCCTCCAGACGCTCGGCAAACCAGCCGCCCTCGTTCGCTATCCGCTGTTCCAGCCGCCCGATCCTTCGTCGCAGCTGATCCATGGCCTCCTCTTCAGCACGAAGGTCAGCTCGCAGCCCATCCCGCTTGGACTGCAAGGTGGCCATCCCCTCGGACAGGTCGTACAGCTGATCCTGAAGGATCCCTTGATGCCCGTCGGATCGCTGACGCGAAAGGTAGATGTCCAGATCGTCCTGCAGCCGCTCCACCAGGTGGAGCCCAAACAGCCTCTTCAACGTCCCCGCCAACAGCTCATCGCCCGCCCCGTTCTCGGCCAGCGTGTAAAGCCTCTCGCCGTCGAAGAAGAACACGTCCGCCAGGCCGGCCGGGACCAGGTCCCGCAAGAAGCTATCCTTCTGATCGCGGGTCTCCAGCTCGTCCAGCGCCTCGCCATCCTCTCGAATCTGGACGCGCTCTCTCAACCTCCCTCGGACGACGCGCCACTCGCGGGCGACCTCATAACGCCTCTTCCGCCCCTCGCTGACGTAGTCGAACGAAAGCCGCACCCTGGTCAGAGAAGGATCGTCGTCCGAGCCCGGCGTCACGTGGACGCGCTTTGCGAGGTGATCCTCATAGGCGGAGCGGCTCACCCGCTCCCCCAACGCCAGGGAGCCGTGCAAGCACAGACGAATCGCCTCGATGATCGTGGTCTTGCCCGTGCCGTTCTTCCCTCGGATCAGAACGATGGGCCGGTTGAACCCCTCGCTGGGATGCGGGGTCAGGTCGAACTCCTGGTCGCCATAGACGGCGAAATTGAACAGCTCGAGCCGATGAATGATCATGGAGCCTCCATCCCATCATCGCCACCTTGCCGGCGACTATCCACCTCCGCCTGCACCTCCTCCAGGGAGCGCCAATCCTCGTCGATGATCTGTTCGATCGTCTTGTGAATCGATGCCCGCCGCCGCATGCCGTAACACTGCCACTCCGCGTCCAGGAGCTTCTGAGGCAGCCTCACCGGAACGTCGTGCTTCTTCGTCACGCGCCTCAAAAGGTCGAGCTCCAACGGTCCCGGCCTGCTCACATCGTTCAGCTCCCACGTCATCGTGCGCCCCGTGACCGCGCTGACGATATCGGGCAGTGAATCCTCCCAGTCCTGGCGCTCGGTCAACCACAGACACCGAATCTCTCTCAGCTCTCTCTCGCTTATCAGCTCAAGCTGCGGGTCGAACGCCTGGACCTCGCGCTCCGTCTCGAGCAGACGCCTGAGGATCCTCTTCGAGAACGCAAGCGTGTACGTGCGCCACAGCAACCCCCTGTCTGTAATCCTCACCCGCCCGTCCCGGCCCTTGTACTCCCGCTGTTGCGGTTTGACGCTGGGATCCTGCGTGGAGGCCAGCCAATCTCTGAACGCGAGCAGTGGAGCCATCCACTCGTCGCCGGCATCGATCATCGCCTCCATCGACGCGTCCCGACCGACGACCGTGCACACCCAACAGCCGAAGCGGCTGTTGCCACAGGGTGGCGTCGTATCGTCAACCACCATGGGGCACTCTTCGTCGTTGGCCGACTGATAGAGAGCGCGCAGACGCCCATTGTCCCCTCCCCAGGGCGAAGGGACGCCGAGCAGGTAGCTCCAAACGTCGTCCGTCGAGAGATGCTCGATCGGCATGTAGACCCAGGCCCCGGGCAGTTGACCGTGCCTAGATAACACGTGCCCTTTGAAGCGATGCCTGTCGATGACCTGATCGCGTCCGATACTCTCCCCGCTGCGCATGCCGAGGGCCAGAATCACCTCGCCGTGCTCCGCCACCTTCTCCAGGATGAAACGGTTAGAGGCCCTGATCTTCAACCGTCTTGTGCACCAGCGGAAGATACTGTTGGGAGCGGGATAGCCACGCCCGATCAGATTCACCCAGAAGGTATCATCCAGGTCAGGGGTCAGCTTATGCGCTTCGAACGGCATGCCCTGGGCGCTGGCCCTCTCGTTGATCAAGCGCAGCATCGCGTCCCTGTGGTCGGCAATCACTGGCGGCTCGACGAGCGTGTCCGATGAGATGACGTAGACGCGCTTGTCCCGCTGCTCGGCCGGCAGCTCGGCCAAGGCGTACCAGATCATCTGCAGGGTCGCCGTCGAGTCCTTACCCCCGCTGTACCCGATCACCCATGGATGCGGGAAGTCCCGATAGATGCGCCGCACCTCTCCATAGACCTCGTCCAGCGACCGGTGCTCGAACGTCAACGCCCCTTCCGACCCATCTACACCAGACAATCAAGCCCTCCTCGCCCATCCACCCAACGTCGTGAACCCTCCCTATATCATAAGCGATTCGGCGATCTATGCAATCACCGCAGCACCACCACGCGCCTTGGATCTCCACCTTCCCGAAAGCTACAACGACACACAAACTCGCATAGACAACGCGTCGAACCGAACCCCTGACCAGACTCGTCGCATCTCGAAGCTTTCGGGAAGGTTCTTGCCCCCACCTTCCCGAAAGCTACATCGACACACAAACTCGCATAGACAACGCGTCGAACCGAA
>CAYQZG010000151.1:0-9929 GCA_964421785.1 uncultured Anaerolineales bacterium | reverse complement strand
AGGTCATCCAGATGGCCCTGGAGAGACTGAGGGAGGATGGCCTTGTGGCCCAGGACGCCTGGTTCAACGACGCCGCGCCCGATGGCCTGCGGCGCGAGGTCGCCTACCGGGATTTCGACTTCCTGACCCGTCTGTGCCGCGTCGCGGAGGCCGAGACCATCCGGTCCATCCTGACGTGGCTGAAGCAGGCGGGCATCGCGCCTCAGGATGCAGCCTTTGACGAGCGCGCCTTCGATGCCTTCAGGGTCGAGGTGAAGAAGGCGTTCGGGATGCCGCGCAGCTCCATCACGCCCGTCATGGAGCGCTTGCTCTACGTCCTGTCCTCGGTGAGACAGCCGCAGCGGGTCATCGGGCTGGGGACGTACTACGGCTACGCGCTGATCTGGGCCGTGGGCACGAGCTGCGGCCAAGGACGCGCCTACGAGGCCCACAGGGTGCTGGGGATCGACATCGATGCGCAGGCCACGGATCGGGCGCGGGCCAACGTCGGCAGGCTGGCGCATGCTAGCCCACGACACAACCGCCCCACCCTTCGCGGACGAGCTCCGGGCGTACCTGGCCTACGTCCGAGACGGGAGCAGCTTCAGGGAGAGCATCTCGTTCGACGTGGACCCGTACGGTCTGGAGCTTTCGATCAAGTAGGCCTGGGAGGCGAAGCGTATGAAAGCCCTGAGATCTGCCGCGAGGAAGCACCCGGTCTGGTTCGCGCTCGCCGCGACGCTGGCCTGGTTCGCGTTGTCGCTGGTCTTCACAGGCATCGCCTCGGGAGCCCTACAGAGACCGTACGGCGACGCGGTCAGTGGCACCGTGGGGCGCCTGACCGTGACGGCCTGCGTCCTGTTCGTGCTGTGGCGGCTGGATTGGCTGGCGGCAGCCGGCGTGAGCCGTCTAGGTCGCTGGCAGGTCTGGGCGCTGGCCTTGGGTGGGTTGCTCGTCTTCGGCAGCGCGAGTCTCTGGGCCTTCTATGGCCAGGCCGGCTTGGACCTAGCGACGCTGTTCGCGGCCCCCGACGCATGGATGACGATCGTGACGCACCTGGCCGTCGGCCTGAGCGAGGAAACCTTGTTCCGCGGCCTGGCGCTCTACACACTGGCCCGCGCTTGGGGAGACTCGCCGCGAGGCAGGATCGGGAGCGTCGCGCTTTCGTCAGCCCTCTTCGCCGTGCTCCATCTGACCAGCGTGTTCACCCACGGCGCGTCACTTACCGCGGCCTCGCTTCTGACGCTGGAGACGTTCGTCATCGCCACGTGGTGGGGGACCCTGGTCCTCGTCGGCGGCAGTATCTGGCCGGCCGTGATGCTTCACGTCGCGGTCAACACGGTCGTGGCGCTGCAGGGCCTGGCGCAGCCGGTGGTGGAGCCCGACGTGCTGGCCTACAGCCGCGTCCTGTGGTTCAGCATCCCGCTGGAGGTCGTCGCCATCGCGCTCCTGTGGCGGGCAGCCCCACCGCGTGGACTGTCCGAGGCACCAGCGCGGTGAGCTTGGGGCGAGTCGCTCGGCGCCAGCAGGCTGTACAAGGGTGCCGGGCTTCGAGCACGGGTGCGCATCAAGGGCCGGGAGCGGAGAG
Source organism: uncultured Anaerolineales bacterium (assembly GCA_964421785.1). Taxonomy (GTDB): domain Bacteria; phylum Chloroflexota; class Anaerolineae; order B4-G1; family B4-G1; genus SKLM01. Next base: position 8,362 of record CAYQZG010000151.1, on the reverse strand, counting down.
AGCTATGACATCCGCAAGCAGCGGGTCACAGGGTCTAAGGAACCACTGATCAGAGACAAGGAGCGTCTAGCCATGGAGGACTTCCGACAGTTTGCTCTCAGCCCCCGTCCCCGGGGGCGTCGCAACCCCTTCAAGAACGTGGGGGTAGCAACGTGCTCTCAGCCCCCGTCCCCGGGGGCGTCGCAACCCCTTCAAGAACGTGGGGGTAGCAACGTGCTCTCAGCCCCCGTCCCCGGGGGCGCACATACGATACACGTGGAGACGGCCCGCCACAGGAGTGGTCCTTTCTTCGTACGACAGCTCCGACTTTTCTTCGATGACAAGGCTGAGGCTTCGCCATATAGTGGGTATCAGAGGACAGGCACCGAACGCCATATGAGAGGAGCTAGGTACCATGGTGGATGAGGAACTGACGATCGTTCGCGTTGACAAGCCCGAATGGGGCATCATCGGGCAAGGCATCAACGATCACAACACAGCAGAAGCGGGTGAGGACAACGCTCAGAGCCTCTGCTTCGTCCTTCGCGCGCCCGATCAAGAGATCGTGGGCGGTGTGATAGGGGCGACCTACTGGAATTGGCTTCACCTCGACCTGATGTGGGTCAAGGAGGAGCTTCGCGGGCGGGGGTACGGGCATCGCCTTCTGGCGCGCGCTGAAGATGAAGCGCGCAGGCGGGGCGCACGGCACGCCTATCTGGACACCTTTAGCTTCCAGGCACCCGACTTCTACTTGCACCGCGGCTATGAGGTTTTCGGCGAGCTGCCCGATTTCCCCACCGGCCATCAGCGATACTTCCTGACCAAGGAGCTCTAAGGGTCGGTGAGAGGAGGAACGAGCCATGACGAGCATTGCGGGCCAGGAGCACTTGGTCGTGCTGACCAGGGGGCTTCGCAAATCCTACGGCTCCGTGCGGGCTCTGCGCGGGGTCGATCTCATGGTACGCCAGGGCGAGATCTTTGGCTTCCTCGGCCCCAACGGCGCGGGGAAGACGACCACCATCCGCTGCCTGCTGGACCTGATCCGACCGGACAGGGGCACGGCCCGCGTCCTGGGCATCGATCCGCAGGCCGACCCGGTGGCGGTCCAGGCGCGCAGCGGCTACCTGCCCGGAGAGCTGCGGCTGAACGACAACCTGACCGCCGAGCGCCAGCTGCGCTTCTTCAGCGATATGCGGGGCGGCCATGCGGACTGGGGCTTCGCCCGGCAGCTGGCTAAGCAGTTGGACCTGGCCATGGATCGACCGATCAAGAACCTATCGAAGGGGAACAAGCAGAAGATCGGCGTGGTGCAGGCGCTGATGCACCGCCCGGAGCTGCTCATGCTGGACGAGCCGACGGCCGGCCTCGATCCGCTGATGCAGCAGGAGGCGCTAGGGCTGATCGAACAAGCCCGGGCCGACGGGGCGACCGTCTTCTTCAGCTCGCACGTCATGAGCGAGGTGCAGGCGGTGGCCGACCGGGTGGCGATGCTGCGCCAGGGGGAGATCGTCGAGGTGGCCGACACGCAGTCGCTGATCGACCGCGCCCTGCGCCACGTCACCGTCGCCTTCAAGCGGGCGGTGAGCGCCGACGCCCTGGCCGACGTGCCAGGGGTGACCGTCCTGGCCCGGGCGGATAGCACGCACCTCAGCCTGCAGGTCGAGGGGGACATGGACGGACTGATCGACGCGCTGAGCGGCCTTCCGGTGCGGGATCTGGAGACGAGGAAGCCCTCGCTGGAAGAGGTGTTCTTGCGCTACTACGAAAGGAGGGGTTGACATGGGGACCACAGTGCGCTACACGTTGTCCGCGCTGCGGGGGCAGATCATCGGTTGGGGTCTGGGCATCGCGGCGCTGGGCCTGATTCTGATCCCCTTCTATGACGTCTTCATGACAGAGCAGGCGGACCTGATGGAGATGATCGAGAGCTACCCGCCGGAGTTCCTGGCCTTCTTCGGCGGCGACGCGGCCAGCCTGGCCACGACGGAGGGGTACCTGAGCATGTACGCCTTCTCCATGCTGCCCGTGCTCGTCGGCATCTTCGCCGTCATCGTCGGCAGCGGCTTGCTGGCCAGCGACGAGGAGAGCGGTCAGTTGGACCTGATCGTGGCCCATCCCGTGAGCCGGGCCGCGCTCTTCTGGGGGCGCGCCACGGCCTTCGTGGCGGCGAGCCTGGGCATCATGGTGCTGGGCTGGCTGGGCTTCGTCGTCCTCCTCGGCGGCTCCAGCCTGGACGTGGGATGGGGACAGATGGCGCTGCCCTTCCTACCCCTGCTGGCCCAGACGCTGCTCTACGGCGCCCTGGCGCTGCTGCTGAGCATGCTGCTGCCGGCCCGCCGTCTGGCGGCGGCCGTGGCCGGCGCGGTGATGGTGGCCAGCTACTTCCTGTCGTCGCTGGCGGGTCTGAACGAGAGCCTGGCGGCGGTGGCCCAATTCCTGCCCTACGACTACTTCCAGGGTGGCGACGCGCTGGGCGGCCTGGACTGGCCCCCGTTCCTGGGGCTGCTGGCGGCCACAGGCGCGCTGGCTCTGCTGGCCTGGTGGCGCTTCGAGCGGCGCGACATCCGCGTGGCCGGTGAGGGCGGCTGGTGGCTGCCCGATCTACGGCTCCGACGCACAGAAACCGCGCGGGGAGCCTAGGCGGCTCTGGAGGCCCTCCGCTCAAGGGCCTAGGGTTCCCCGGTGTGCGATCTCTGCTATAATGGACGTCTTCAGCCAGCTCGATGGCACAAACGGTCAGAGGAGGAGAGGCAGATGGGAAAGAGGCGGACACCAAGTAGTGAGGGCAAGACGTGTTTCGTGATGATGGTCCGGTCCGAGCAGGGGGAGCAATTGGCGCGGGTCGTCATCGACGGCCTCCGTACGTTCGGTGGACCACTGCGCGACTGCGCCGTGTGGGTCTTCGCACTTGACACGGATCGGGTGTCGCGGGCCCTGCCTGGGATGGGGGGAGTGAGGCGCCTGCCCCTGGCCCTACCAGAGGGCTGCCCGCCCTACCCCTTCGTGGAGAAGGTCTATGCCTGCGCCATGGCCGAGGCGATGACCGGGCCGGAGATCCGCTCGCTAGTCTGGCTGAGCCTCGACTGCCTGATCGTAAATCCGCCGCTGCTGTTCGACCTCAGCCCGGCGCCGGACGTAGCGGAGGCCGACGTTGCCTTCCGACCCGTCCACCATCGCAACATCGGCTCCCTGGCCAATGGGCCCCTCGATGAGTTCTGGCAGGGGGTCTACCGGCCATTGAGGATCGACGAGATAGCCTACACGGTCGAATCCTTCTTGGATGGAGAGACGCTGCGCCCCTACTTCAACACCCACTGCTTCGCCTTCAATCCGGAGGTGGGCCTGGCCCAGACCTGGTGGGCTCACTTCCGGGCCACGATCGCCGACGAGGCGTTCCAGACTGGTCCCTGCAGCGACGCGCTACACAAGATCTTTCTCCACCAGGCGATCCTCAGCACGCTGGTGGCCCGTGAGCTGACGTGGCGTAGGGTGCGGTTGCTGCCGCCCGAGTACAACTACCCCTTGAATCTGCTGGACGAGATGCCCGCAAACCTGCGCCCGCCGACGCTCAACAGTCTGGTCAGCGCCGTCTACGAGGACAGCTTCCCCTGGGGCGAGATCGAGGTCCAAGAACCACTGCGCTCCTGGCTGATGGAGCGATCGCCAGGAAGGCTAGGTGACCACGGATAGGAAGCTCACCGGTGTGCTTAGTACGCTGGCGCGGCCATGACGCTCCCCGGCACTTGAAAGAAAAACCGATCCAGGAAAGCAGGTCATCTCACCCTGTGGGAAGCGAATGGCGTGCGCTCACATGCTAGACCCGCTCATCGGGCCCCCCGCGTCTGTCTAGAGGCGCATCTTGCGACATCTGCTGGATTCGTCGGTCCGGCTACAACATTACTCGTACGCAGCTTACGACCAATGTGGAGAACCAGCTTCTTATTACGGTCCTTTCTGCGTATGACAGGCCGTCCTTTCATCTGATGACAGCGCTGGGGATATGGAGTACAATGTGCACAACCACTTCTTTGTTGTGCTCTTGGCCCCCGTCTCGGGGGCGCTCGGGCGCGATGTGCTTAACCACACGGCCTGCCGCGTCCCACGGGGCTCCCGGGATGGGGACTTCGAGCACTGGATCAGCCCTCGGATTGCACCAGACAAGCCGTCTGCCTCGGCAAGAACCTCGTCAGCCACGGAAGGCTGACGACTCGACCTGCGAAGCTGACGATGCGTCCCACCGCCCGCACAGCGAGGCAGCCTGACGACCGGCGATCCTCCCGAAGACGATGCACTCGGTGAGCGCGCAGCTCCCCAGTCGACCTGCGCCGTGAACCCCGCCGCAGACCTCACCGGCGGCGAAGAGACGCGGGATGGTGCGACCATAGAGATCGACGACCCGCGCGTGAGGGTCGATGCCCACGCCCCCGGGGGTGTAGTGCACCTTGGGCCATTGCCGGATGGCGTAGAACGGCGGCGTTTCGAGCGGGTAGGCGTCGCCCCGATGGAGTGGCTTGCCGAACGGATCCGACTCCCGTCGCCGGACCCGCTGGTTGTAGCGATGGACCGTGGCCTCCAGCGGGACACGCGGCACCTCGTAGGCAGCAGCCAGGTCGGCCAGGTCGTCGAAGGCCTCCACCGTGCCTCTCTTCAGGCAGCGCATAGGCGGCATCCGCCCGGCATCCGCCGCCCGCTCAGCCCCCTGGGCGTCGACGAGCCCCAGGCATACGTGTCCAACCTTGAACATGGCCGCGGAGCGTTGCCGCCGATCAGCCCACTCGTTGACGATGCGCAGGCCCGTGGCGGGATCGACGAGGATACCGGCCGGGTAGACGGCGTAGGAGGCGAAGCTTGCCCCGCCCCCGTAGCCAGTCTCGTCGGGGCAGCCCCACGGCCCGGTCTGAATCCAGGAGAGGTGCACCGGGAGGGCCCCGATGCTTAGGGCGGCCTGCAGCCCCTCGGCCGTCGCTCCACGATGGTTGGTCGTTTCAATGGACGCATCCAGGCCCGGGTTCTGCAGCGCACGGAATAGGTCGTCGCTTCCGAACCCTCCGGTGGCCAGAACCACGGCACGCTGGGCCTCCACGTTCTTGATGGTCCCGCTATCCTCCTGACCAAAGGCATACCCATCCCGGATTTGAACGCCGCTAACCGCACCGCTCGTGTGTCTATGGAGGCGCGTCATCAGGCAACGGGTGCGTATCTCCACGCCCATCTGACGCAGTCTGGCTCTCTGCGCGCGGGTGATGTCAGCACCAACGTGGTTGGAGGTGGTGAGACAGCGCGCGGCCGAATGGCCGCCGAAGCGATCCAGGCGGTCGAGATATCGCACGCCCAGGACATCCTGGGTCCACGCGATGGCGTCGGCGGCCCGTTCCGCCACGACCCGGGTCAAGTGAGGGTGATTCAAACCCAGCCCGGCGCACATCATGTCCTCGTAGAACAGGTCGGGTGAGTCCTCGACACCCCGCTTCCTCTGCAGGTCGGTGCTCGGTGCCGCCAGGCTGCCATCGCTGATGCGTGTGTTCCCGCCCGCCGCCCTCATCTTTTCAAAGACGAGGACCGAGGCCCCAGCCTGCCTGGCCTCGATAGCTGCCGAGAGGCCAGCGGCTCCGCTGCCCACCACGACGACATCGGTCCGTTCATCCCAGTTGATCACGCGCTCTCTCCTGTTCCGTTTCTGGGTAGTGTAGCCCCTATCTCTCAGCTGTCAAGTCAGATGGTCAGACTTTCGCATGCCACGCGCGCCTGTGGCACTAGCCCCCTGCTCCCAGCCCCCGTCCCGGGGGCGCTCGCATGCCACGCGCGCCTGTGGCACTAACAGTGCTCTCAGCCCCCGTCCCGGGGGCGTCCGCATGCCACGCGCGCCTGTGGCACTAGCTACACCATTTGTCGTAGAGGACATACAACTAGCGTGGAGAAGAGCTGCCGCGGAGTGGCACGTCTTGCGTACCCGAGTTCCGCCTTTTTGCCGTTCGACTGCCAGATGATCCTTGGGAAACTACGTGATCTGAGTTGCTCCGCGACGGCACTCGGCTGAGCTACAGCCTGGCCCAGGCTCTCTCCGCCGATTTCGACCCGCTGGGGTCGGCCATGATCCTGCTGACGAGCGGGAGCCTGGCTACCGCCTCGCCTACGATGCCTTCGCCCGCCTGTCGAACCGCGGCGCCCTCATCCCGGTATACCCTCCGGAGATGGACGCACCGGTGCGGTCGCTGATGAGGGAGCTTGGCGCCCGGGAGATCCCCTACTGCCCGCCCTGACCGCCCGAGGATGAGCCGTCTAGTACCACAAGACTTCCGAAGTCTGGCGAATAGCGGGTCGACGCGGTCACCATCGAAGACTTCGGAAGTCTAACAGCACAGAAGTCACATTGTCGGTACTTAGGCAGCCCAGCGAAGATGAGCTCATTGATAAAGGAGTTATCACGATGGATTCCACGACACATAGGCGTCTCACAGCTTTGGCGATGCTGCTGATCATCGCTTCGCTCTCCGCCTGCCGACCAGGCAAGCCCACGGCAACGCCCGGCGTTGAGGCCACGGATTCGGCAGTCGAAGCGGCCCCAGCGAGCGAAGAGCCCTCCCGCACGCCCACGCCCCCGCCGACCCAACAGCCCGAACCGGCCGGGGACGACGAGGGAGACGAGGCCGTCGCACCCTCCCCCTGCGATGCCAGACGCGGCGATCTCTTCCAACAGGGCCTGATCGGACCGGCCCGGGAGGTGCTCAATGACCTGCCCGGGGCCACCGTGTACGAGATCGACCTGGAGATCGCGGACGACCTGCTCTCCCTAGACGGCCACCAGGTTGTGTGCTACACGAACCGCGAGGACGAGCCGCTGGACGAGGTCTATTTCCGGCTCTTCTCCAATCTGCTGGGGGGCGCGGCGACGGTGGACGGTGTCCTCTTGGACAGTCAGGAAGTCGAGCCAACCTACGAGCTGGCGGACAGCGCCCTGCGGGTCCCGCTGGGGGAGGCCCTCCAGCCGGGAGAGAGCGTGGGCATCGAGATGGATTTCGAGGTGGACGTGGCCCAGGAGATGGGGCGCAACTACGGCCTGTTCGGCCTCTTCGACGGCGTCCTGACCCTGCACGAGGTCTATCCCGTGATCCCCGTCTATGACGACGAGGGATGGAACGTGGAGTTGCCGTCGCCCCAGGGGGACATCACCTACTACGACGCCAGCTTCTACCGGGTGCGGTTGACCGCGCCGACCGAGCTGGTGGTGGTGGCCTCCGGCGTGGAGGTGGCGCGCGAGGAGGAAGGCGAGAGACAGGCGCTCACCTTCGTCGCCGGCCCGGCCCGTGGCTTCTACGCGGCCGCCAGCGCGGACTACGCCGTGACGAGCGATACGGTGGGAGAGACGACGGTCAACAGCTACGCCCTGGCCGGGTGGGAAGAGGGCGCCGATCTCGCGCTGGGATTCGCGAAGGGTGCCCTGGAGAGCTACAACGAGCGGTTCGGCACCTACCCGTACACGGAGTTCGACGTAGTGAGCACACCCATGATGGCGCTGGGCATGGAGTACCCGGGCATCACGGCCATCACGCTCGAGGTCTACGATCCGGATGATGACGTGCGCGGGGTGCCGGCGCCGATCATGATGGAGGGCACGGTGGGCCACGAAGTAGCGCACCAGTGGTTCTACAACGTGGTGGGGAACGATCAGGTCGATGAGCCGTGGCTCGACGAGGCGGTGGTCCAATACGCCACCGGGCTCTACTATCTCGACAGCTACGGCGAGGGGGGCTACCAAGGATGGCGAGGATCGTGGCTTGATCGCTGGGAGCGGGTCGACCGGGCCGAGATTCCCATCGGCCTGCCGGTGGCGGCGTACGAGGACGGCGCGTACGGCGCCATCGTCTACGGCCGCGGCCCGCTGTTCCTTGAGGCGCTGGCCAAGGAGATGGGACAGGAGAGGTTCGACGGATTCCTGCGCGACTACTATCAGTCGCACGCGTGGCAGATCGGCACCGGACCGACGTTCCGAGCGTTGGCCGAGGAGCATTGCCAATGCGACCTGACCGAGCTGTTCCAGGATTGGCTCTACTGAAAAAAGGTGCTCTGAGCCCCGTCTCGGGGCGACTAGGCGGTGACCGCCCGCCGACCCGGGGACGGGCTCGCGAGCTTCTTTCAGGAGACCCAGGATTGGGTCTACGCGGATGATGACGCCCAGGGCGCGAGCCCCGCTCGCCAGACGAGCGACGATGGAGGGGCCACAGGCTGGGCCGTGCTGGCCGAGAAGGACGACTACAGCGACGTCGACATGACGGATCTGCCCGTGGGCTACATCGGCATCAGGCAGATGCGGGAGCTGCTGGCGGAGGCTGGAGCGCCGTCGTCTCGACGGCCTTCCCGCGGCGTCTACCTGGCCATGGGGCGG
>CAYQZG010000150.1:0-10170 GCA_964421785.1 uncultured Anaerolineales bacterium | reverse complement strand
ATCAGCGGCACCAAGGACGTCACCGTGACGGCAGCGAACGAGTGCAGCGAGTTCGTCAGTGCGCCCCGCCACATTCACGTGGAGGAAGCGGCGGAGGAGAGGTGGACCATCTACCTGCCTCTCGTTCTGCGCAACTGATGAGCGCCAGAGGCCCTTACAGGTTCTAATTCAGAGGCGACAACAGGCATATCATCACCCAAGGATAGCTACTCGGTGCAACACACCTGCCATTCGTGCGTTGCACCTGTCGAAGGACTTATGCTGCGCAACGGAGGATAGTTGCCCTGGCAACGCCGCGAGCTTAAGCCATCATCAACACATCCTCCACCCGCTCCAACACCCAATCGAGTTCGTCCCTGGTTATCACCAGCGGTGGCGCCAGCCGGATCACGTTACCGTGCGTGTCCTTGGCCAGCACGCCGCGCTCCTTGAGGGCCTCGCAGAAGCGCCGCGCTCCCCCCGCTTCCGGCTTGAGCACAATCCCCACGAAGAGTCCTTTGCCGCGGTAGAGCCGCACGTGGGGGCTGTCGATCGCTCTCAGACGCCTGATCAAGTAGGCTCCTAGCTCGGCCGAGCGCCGGCACAGATCCTCATCCACGATGACGTTCAACGCCTCCCGCGCTACCGCGCAGGCCAGTGGATTCCCTCCGAACGTCGAGCCGTGATCGCCCGGCTCGAAGACGCCCAGCACCTCGCGAGAGGAGAGCACCGCCGAGACCGGGTACATCCCCCCGGATAGCGCTTTGCCCAGCATAACCACGTCGGGCTTCACCCCCTCGTGCTCACATGCCAGGAGCTTTCCGGTGCGTCCCAACCCACTCTGGATCTCGTCAGCGACCATCAACACGTTATGGCGCGAGCAGATCTCCCGCGCATGTCGAACGTACCCCCTGGGCGGCACCACCACGCCCCCCTCACCTTGAACCGGCTCGAAAAGGAAAGCGACCGTATGGGGCGTGATCGCCCGCTCCAGCGCCTCAGGATCGCCGTACGGAACCAGTCTGAAGCCCGGCGTAAAGGGACCAAATCCATCACGATACTGTTCATTCGGCGAGACGCTGATCACGCTGATGGTGCGGCCATGGAAATTGCCGCTGCACGCAAGGATCTCGGCCCGACCGTCCGGCACCCCTTTCACGTAGTAGCCCCACTTCCGCGCCGCCTTCAACGCCGTCTCCACCGCTTCAGTGCCCGTGTTCATCGGCAGCATCATCTCGTACCCGATCAACTCGCACACTTCCCTTGCCAGAAGCGGCAGTTGATCGTTACGAAAAGCGCGCGACGTCAGCGCCAGTTTCTGAGCTTGATCCACCATAGCCTGCACGATGCGCGGATGACAATGGCCTTGATTGACTGCCGAATAGGCAGACAGACAATCCAAGTATCTCTCTCCCTCGACGTCCCAGACCCAGGGTCCCTTAGCCCTCTCGATAATCACGTCGAGGGGTTTGTAGTTGCGCGCATTGTACTGATCCTCCAGCCTAATGTAATGCTCCGTGCCGCGTATGTCCACTGCAAGTCTCCCTTTGTGTGTAGGTGCCTGGGCGATATCGCCCCTCGACCCGAGGTCCGTCCCCGGGTGCGCAAGCTTCTTTCAGTGAATTCATCCCATGGTACTACAAGTGAGTGAATTGGAAAATATCCGCCCCCGAAGAGCTATTCGCCCGTCCTCGAGCTGCCCTCTCAGGCAAGGCATCAACTACAAATCTCCAACCGATATGGTATAATACGTGTTCGATGAGTGAATTCGTCCACCTCCACGTCCACAGCGAATACTCCCTTCTAGACGGCCTCAGCAGCTGCCGGGAGCTTGCCGAGCGCGCCGCCGAGTTGGATATGCCCGCTCTAGCCCTGACCGACCACGGCGCCATGTACGGCGCTGTACAGTTCTACAAGGCCTGCAGGGCTGCGGACGTCAAGCCCATCATTGGCATGGAAGCCTATGTGGCCCCGCGAGGCCGCCAGGACCGCGATCCCCAGCGCGATCGCAGCCCCTACCACCTGGTCCTATTGGCCCAGGACAAGACCGGCTACCATAATCTGATGCGACTCGCCACCATAGCCCAGCTGGAGGGCTTCTACTACAAACCCCGGGTCGACCGAGAGACACTGCAGGCGCACAACCAGGGCCTGATTGCCCTCTCCGGGTGCGGCTCCTCCGAGCTTGCCCGCTGCATCAAGAAGGGGCAACTCGATAGGGCCCGCCAGGTTGTCGCCTGGTATCGAGACACCTTCGAGGGCCGCTACTACCTCGAGCTGCAGGATCACGACATCGCCGAGCTGGCCCAGGTCAATCGCCAGTTGATAGAGCTCAGCGATCAGTTGAACGTGCCGTTGGTAGCCACGAACGACGTGCACTATGCCCGCCGCGATCAGGCATCCATCCACGATGTCTTGCTCTGCATCCAGACCGGCAAGACCGTCACCGAGCCGAACCGTATGCGCATGGACGGTGAGAGCTACTACCTGAAAAGCGTTGATGAGATGGCCACACTCTTTCCTCTGGCACCGCAGGCTATCGAGAACACCTTGGAGATCGCGGAGCGTTGTAACGTCCAGCTGACGTTCGGCAACTACCACCTGCCCGTCTTCGAGGTCCCAGAAGGCCACGACGCGCAGTCCTACCTGCGGCACCTATGCCAAGAGGGTCTGCGGGAGCGCTACGATCAGATCACGCCAAGGATCCAGGAGAGGCTCGACTACGAACTCGACGTGATCCATCGCATGGGCTTCGACACCTATTTTCTCATCGTCTGGGATCTCTGCCGCTTCTCCCGCGAACAGAATATCTGGTGGAACGTGCGCGGCTCGGGCGCCAGCTCCATCGTCGCCTACAGCCTCTACGTCACCAACCTGGAGCCCCTACACCAGAATCTGATCTTCGAGCGCTTCCTGAATGAGGGCCGCGTGACGATGCCGGACATCGATCTCGACTACCCCGATGACCAGCGCAACCATCTGATCCGTTACACCATAGACAAGTACGGACAGGAACAGGTGGCACAGATCATCACCTTTGGGACCATGGGAGCCAAGGCCGCCATTCGTGACGCCGGGCGAGCGCTCGACTACCCCCTTTCAGAGGTGGATCGCGTCGCCCGGCTGGTGCCGGGCGGCCCTGGCGTGAAGCTCGATCAGGCGCTTCAGGACGTTCCAGATCTGCGAAGCCAATACCGGGAGCAGGAGCACATCCAGAGACTAATCGACACTGCACGGGGGGTGGAGGGCAATATTCGTCACGCCAGCACCCACGCCGCGGGCGTCATCGTATCCGACAAACCTCTGGTCAACTATACACCACTACGACGCCCCACGAGCGGCAGCAGTGACGACCAGATTGGGACCGTAACGCAGTATACTATGTCGGAAGCGGAGGCATTGGGGTTGCTCAAGGTCGACTTTCTGGGCCTTGCCACCCTCACCGTGATGCGCGTCGCTTGTGAACTGATCGAAGAACGACACGGCGTGGATCTGGACCTGCTCAGCATCCCCCGAGACGACCCCATCATCTACGACCATCTCTCTCAAGGCGACGTGATGGGCGTCTTCCAGGTCGAGGGACAGGGTATGCGGCGAACGCTGATGAAGATGCAGCCCAGGAAGTTCGAGCACGTCATCGCGGCCATCAGCCTCTACCGACCCGGCCCGATGGAGTACATCGATGACTACATCGACCGCTTGCACGGCAAGAAAGCGGTGGAATACCGGCACCCAAGCCTGGAGCCGATCCTCGACGAGACGTTCGGCATCATTGTCTACCAGGAGCAGATTATCCGCATCCTGACGGACATCGCAGGGTACACGGCTGGCGAGGCCGATCTCGTCCGCAGGGCCGTGGGCAAGAAGAAGAAGAAAGCCCTGCTCAAGCACCGCGCCACGTTCATCGAGGGGGCGATAGAGCGCTCCGGTGTGCCTCGGGAGACGGCTGAGGCCATCTTTGATGACATCGAGTATTTCGCCCGCTATGGCTTCAACAAGAGCCACGCCGCCGACTACGCCGTCCTCACGTGCCAGACCGCCTACCTCAAAGCCAGGTATCCGGTCGAGTATATGACCGCCCTACTGACTGTCGAGCGGAACAACACCGACAAGGTGAGCCGCTTCATCGATGAATGTAGGCGCATGGGTATCGAGGTGCTTCCCCCTGACGTCAATATCTCCGGCCTAGGGTTCACCATTGAGGAAGGGGAAAAGAACGATGGCTCGCCCGCGATCCGCTTCGGCATGGGGGCGGTGAAGAACGTGGGGGAGGGCCCCGTCGAGGCTATTCTCAAGGCCCGCCAGAGCGGGGGGCCTTTCAAGAATCTGGACGATTTCTGCCACCGCGTCGACTTGCGGCAAGTCAATCGGCGGGCCCTGGAGAGCCTGACCCAAGTCGGCACGCTGCAGTCCTTCGGGAAGCGCGCGCAGCTGCTCCCTATCATCGACCGCATCATCGGGCTGAGTGCCAGCTACCATCAAGCTCAGGACGCAGGCCAGCTGAGCATGTTCGGCGACACCACCGGGGTGCATCTCGCCGCCGATGAGACGATCCTGCCCCCGGCCGACCAGGTGCCCGACATCCCAAGAAAGGAGATTCTCGCCTGGGAGAGAGATCTGGTCGGCATCTATGTCTCCGAACACCCTCTCACGCGGGTGATGAATCGTCTGGACGACCTTCTCTCAGGTTCCGTGGGCACACTGGGAGAGGAGAGAAGCGGGCAACAGGTGACCGTCGCCGGGATGGTACAACGGATCTACCGCCACATCACCAAGAAGGGCAACGAGATGGCCTTTGTGACGCTCGAGGATATGCAAGGCAGTTGTGACGTGGTCGTCTTTCCCAGCGTCTGGAACGAGACCAAGAACGTGTGGCAGCCAGAGCAGATCGTAGTCGTCAATGGCAAGGTCGATGCGAGCCGACGTGACGAGCCCAGCCTGCTCTGTAGCTGGGTCAAGCACCCCCAAGATATCACATCCGCTATGCGCAAGCAGGCAGGAGGCAGGAGGCAAGAGGCGGGAGGCAAGAGGCAAGAGGCAGGAGGCAAGAGGCAAGAGGCAGGAGGCAAGGAGGTCTCGGGCACCTCGCAGGTCGGGGAGGCTCCGCCGTCGAGGCCGCCTCAGGAATCGCCGGTCGAGCCACGGGCGGCGTCGCGAGGCTCATCCCACTCCCCACAGCCGTCGGCAAGCAGACCCCGAACGGTTCGCGTCACATTTGTACGCACAAACGAGCAGACCCAAGACAAAAGGAAATTACGTGAGATCTATGACCTTCTGGTCGGCTACGGGCGTTCAACGCCCGAGGGCCAAGATCGATTTATCATCCATCTGGCCGACGGCTCCGGGGGTGGTTTAGAACTCCGATTTCCAAATCAATCCACCTCATGCTGTCCCGAGTTACGCCAACATCTTGAAGCACTCGTCGGGAAACAAGGATTGCGGGTAGAGGAGAACGTGTGAGGGAGCAAGTATATGGAAGCAGCCCTCAAGCGTGACCGCGTCGACTCGGTGACCGTCGTAAGCGCATAGGCGGCATCCGCCCGACACCCGCACTAGATCATCCAACAAGGTGGAGCGCCAGCATCCTGCTGGCTACTTGACATCGGGAGACTGGAAGCAAATGCCCGGTACCTCACGAGCAATCCATAAGGAGGAGACCATGACCACCAAGCCGCAAAGGAAGAAAGACATCCAAGGGGTAAACGACACCCCTAAGAAGAAACTCGGAATCATCGTCAGCGGCGGCCCGGCTCCCGGGATCAACGGCGTGATTCATTCAGCCACCATCGAGGCTCGTACGCGTGGCCATGACGTTATCGGCTTCTATGATGGATTCAAGCATCTGATGGAGGGAGAACTGGTCGCCACACAACTCAGCATTGATGACGTGAGCCGCATCTACCTCAAAGGCGGGTCCATCCTGCGCACGTCGCGGTCCAATCCTACGCAGGAGGAGGACCTGTTAAGACTGTGTGGCGAGGTGCTCATGGACGCCGGCGTCGGCTATCTCCTGGTCATCGGTGGCGATGACACAGCATACGCCGCCTACCGCGTGGCGCGCTATGCTCAGGAACATATGGGCGTGGACATTCATGTCGCGCACGCCCCGAAGACCATCGACAACGACCTACCTCTCCCCGAGGAAATCAACACCTTCGGCTACGAAACAGCACGCGAAACCGGCACGCAGATCACTATGAGCCTGATGGAGGAAGCCCTGACCGGGTTCCGCTGGTTCGTGGTGGTGACAATGGGCCGCAAGACCGGTCACTTGGCCCTGGGCATCGGGAAAAGCTCGGGTGCGACGCTCACCCTCATCCCCGAAGAGTGGGAGGGGCGTACGATCCGTATGCAGGAGGTCGTCGATATTCTCGTCACGTCCATCCTCAAACGAATGGCCGACAACAAACCCTATGGCGTGGCCCTCGTCTCAGAGGGGGTCATGGAACATATGTCCCACCAGGACCTGCGAGAACTCGACTACGTGGAACGCGACGCTTTTGGCAATGTCCATCTCTCCGAGATCAACTTCTCCGACATCCTGAAACATGAGCTGGACAGCGAGCTGGAGAAACTGGGTATCTCAACGCGCATCACCAGCAAGGATCTCGGCTACGAGCTCCGCTGCAAGGATCCTATCGCCTTCGACATCGACTACACACGCAGCCTCGGCGAGGCAGCAGCGGCCTTCCTGTTGGAAGGGGGCACCAACGCGACAGTAACGGTGCAGGGAACGCGCGTGGTGCCTATGCCCTTCAGCGAGATGGTGGATCCAGAGACCGGGCGCACGGAAGTAAGAAAGGTCAATCTCGACTCCTTCATCTATCGCTCAGCTTACAAGCTTATGATCCGCCTGAAGCCGGAAGATGCCGAAAATGATGAGCTTCTCACGCGGATGGCAGAAAACACCAAGCTGTCCTTTGACGAGTTCAAAGCTCAATTCGGATATCTCCTTGGCCTTGAGCCGCGTCCTTTCTAACGTATTCTTACAGACAGATGGCAACAACTCACCCTATGGTCATCCATGCTCCAGCCAGATGGCGCGAAACGAGCCCCTTGCGGGCAGGTGCACGCCGCTGCGCTCGTACGCCGCTGCGCTTACATCTGAGGTGAATCGTTATGACACGTAACCTACCTGAAGCCAAACGCCTTCGGGTAAGCGGACGAACCGGACACGTTATCTCACAGAGAATCACGTAGTAAGGACTTCAGTCCTTCTGATGTAGGAGGCGACAATGGATCGAATAGGCGTTCTCACCAGTGGCGGAGACAATCCGGGCCTCAACCCCTGCATCCGCGCTGTGGTGCGCATGGGGCTCCACCAGGGCCTGAAGATTATGGGCATCTATCGCGGCTACGCTGGCCTGATTGGAGGAGAGATCGACGAGATGGATGCCAGATCGGTAGGGGGAATTCTCGGTCGCGGGGGCACCATCTTGGGCACCGCGCGGGCTCCCGAATTCATGGAGCCCCAGGGGCGACGAAGGGCATTGCGGACTCTCAATCGCTTCGACATCGACGGCTTAGTCGTCATCGGAGGCAATGGCTCTCTGACCGGTGCCCTGGAGCTTCACCGTTTGGATTTCCCCACCATAGGCATTCCCAGCACCATCGACAACGACATCAACGGCACTGATATCTCCATCGGCGTCGACACGGCTCTGAACACCATCCTTAGCGCCATCGACAAGATCAAGGACACGGCATCCTCCCACAACCGCGCCTTCCTGATCGAGACGATGGGCCGAAACTCAGGCTATCTAGCGCTGGCAAGTGGGCTGGCCGGCGGAGCCGAGTTGGTGCTCTGTCCAGAGATAGAGACCACGCTGGAGGAGGTCGCCCGGACGGTCGAGAACTCCTACATCCGCGGCAAGGCGCACGCCATCATCGTCGTGGCCGAAGGGTGGAAACCGGGCACGGAGCACATAGCTAGAAGATTGCGCGAACGGAAGGAGGAGCTGGGATTCTCGGTCCGCGTCACCCGGCTGGGCCACGTTCAACGAGGCGGTTCGCCGAGTGCATTCGACCGCATTCTAGCCACCCGGCTGGGGGCCAAGGCCGTCGAGCAACTGATCAACGGCAACTCCGGCCACATGATCGGCTGGCTCGATAGCGACTTCCATCTCACACCTCTGGAGGAAGCCGTGGCCTATCAGAAGGAGCTCGACAAGGATCTATACGAGCTGTCAACGATTATGGACCAATAAACGAGGTCGCTGCGCTTACATCTAGGCGACGGCATCCCAAAGCGGGTCGATGTAGTCGCACCTACAAGGCGGCTAGATGATCATTGGCTCCCGGTAGAGCTTGAAGACATCGCGGAAGACGTCCATAATCTCCTGTAGCGTGGCGTAGGCGCGCACAGCGTCTAGAATGTACGGCATCGTGTTCTCGGTGCCGTTGGCCGCAATGCGAAGACGGTCCAATGCCTGCCCCACCGCGCCGTTGTCCCGCTCTCGGCGCACGCTCTTCAGCCGAGCGGACTGCCTCTCGTATCCCTCGGGGTCCATCCGCAAGATTGGAATCTGGGGAGGTTGTTCCTCTTCGTATGCGTTGACCCCAACGACTGTCCGCTTCCCCTCATCGATCTCCCGCTGGTAGCGGTAAGCCGCGTCGGCGATCTCCTGCTGAAAGAAGCCCCGCTCAATGGCAGGGATCACGCCGCCCAGCGCATCAACCCTCTCGAAGTAGTCATACACCTGCGCCTCGATTCGATCGGTGAGCGCCTCCACAGCATAGGAGCCTCCCAGTGGATCTACCGTGTTGGCGACGCCGCTCTCGTGAGCGATGATTTGTTGCGTGCGCAGCGCCACGGTGACCGCATGCGCGCTGGGAAGCGCCAGTGCCTCGTCCATGCTGTTAGTGTGCAGCGACTGAGTGCCACCCAGCACCGCCGCCAGCGCCTGAATCGCCACACGCACGATGTTGATCTCCGGCTGTTGCGCCGTGAGCGAGCAGCCCGCCGTCTGGGTGTGAAAGCGCATCCACCAAGAGCGCTCGTTCTTCGCGCCAAAGGTCTGGCGCATCTCTCGCGCCCAGATCCGGCGCGAAGCTCGGAACTTGGCGATCTCCTCCAAGAAATCGTTGTGGCAGTTGAAGAAGAAGGAAAGCCGCGGCGCGAAGGCATCCACGTCGAGCCCGCGATCGAGCGCCCAGCGGACGTACTCCATCCCATCCACGAGGGTGAAAGCCAGTTCCTGCGCCGCCGTCGATCCAGCTTCGCGGATGTGATACCCCGAAATAGAGACGGTGTTCCAAAGGGGCAGGTTTTCGCTCCCAAATTCGATCGTGTCCGTGACCAGGCGCATTGAAGGCTCCGGCGGGAAGACGTACTCCTTCTGCGCAATATACTCCTTGAGGATGTCGTTCTGAATGGTGCCGCCCAGCTTCTCCATCGGCACGCCCTGCTTCTCGGCAGCGGCGATATACATCGCCCAGATCACAGCCGCCGGGCTGTTGATCGTCATCGAGGTGGTCACCTTATCCAGGGGAATGCCATCGAAGAGCACCTCCATGTCGCGAAGCGAGGATACGGCCACACCGCACTTCCCAAACTCTCCCTCGGCTTCAGGGGCATCGCTGTCGTAGCCCATCAGCGTCGGCAGGTCAAAAGCCACCGAGAGGCCGGTCTGGCCCTGATCGAGCAAATATCTGAAGCGCTCATTCGTCTCCTCTGCGGTACCGAAACCGGCGAACATGCGCATCGTCCAGAGCCGTCCACGGTGCATCGTGGCGTGAACCCCGCGGGTAAAAGGGTACTCGCCAGGGAAGCCGAGCCTCTCTTCATACCCATCCTCGACCTTGGATGTCGCTGCGCCTACATCTAGGGGTGTGTATAGCCGCTTCACGGGCTCGCCCGAGGATGTGATGAAGGTATCGGCCCGCTCCGGATACCGGCTTAGCGTCTTCTGGAGTGTCGTCTCCTCCCATCGCTCCCGCGCTTGCTCCAGCTCCTTCCTGTCATTTTCCATCTCTCCACCTCCTACGATCTATCTTCCAGCTCCGATTCAGTATCCACCCGCCACCTCAACCATCGCTTCTCGCCCCACTAGGGATCGGTTTCGATCTGAGCGCAAAGGCCGGTCGAGCCATTGAGACAAAGGCGATGCCGATGGAGCGCCGTCGTCCCGACTGGAGCGCCGTCGTCCCGATTGGAGCGCCGTCGTCCCGACTGGAGCGCCGTCGTCCCGA
>CAYQZG010000149.1:0-10250 GCA_964421785.1 uncultured Anaerolineales bacterium | reverse complement strand
CGTCTCGGGGGCGACTAACGCGTGTTACCAAGCCTACTCTGAAACCTCCGCCCCCGAGACGGGGGCTCAGAGCTAATGAAAAAGCTCAGGCTAGATGTGTGAAATGGCACTAGGAGAAGCATGGAGACGCGGTCGAGCGTCTCCGTCAGTCCTGGAGGAAGGCGTGTCGCCCATTGCCACAGTGCCGGTGATGTGAAGCGTGCTGTCTTGATGAGCGCGTCGATGGCGGGCCGCTCCTAGATGGGTCTCTCTCAGCCCTTCCACCACAACGGTTGCCCGAGGCCAAGTCCCATTTGCCATTTCATGCCATTTGATGTACACTTAATTCGTATCTATCTAATCCGCGTGGGCGACCGGGACGGACTCGTCCGCGCCTTAGCGAGTGGTGGATGACAACATGGCTCAAGCAGGCCGAGAACAAGCACTGAACAGAGCGTTGGACAACTTGAAGAAACGTTTTGGGGAGGGTGCCGTGATGCGTATGGGTGAGGTCTCTCACCTTGATGTCGAGGTCATTCCCACCGGTTCATTGGCCCTCGACCGAGCCCTCGGCGTCGGAGGGGTTCCTCGGGGACGTGTCACCGAGATCTATGGCCCCGATGGCGCGGGCAAGAGTACCCTGGCCCAACATATCGTAGCCGAGGCGCAGAAGCGGGGTGGCACCGCTGCCTTCATCGACATGGAGCATGCCCTCGATCCTGCCTACGCACGGAATCTTGGCGTGAATGTCGATGAGCTTCTCATCTCGCAGCCCGATACCGGCGAGCAGGCGCTTGAGATCGCCGAGACGCTGATTCGTTCGGGCGCTGTGGACGTGATCGTGGTCGATTCCGTCGCTGCTCTGGTGCCCCGTGCCGAGATTGAAGGAGAGATGGGAGATTCGCACCCAGGGCTCCAGGCGCGCTTGATGAGCCAGGCGCTTCGCAAGCTAAGCGGCGCGATCAAGCAGTCGAATGCAGCCCTGATCTTCACCAATCAGCTTCGAGAGAAAATCGGCGTCATGTTCGGCAATCCAGAGACCACGTCGGGCGGAAGGGCGCTGAAGTTCTACGCGACGGTGCGGTTGGACATTCGGCGCATTACGTCCATCAAGGATCGGGGCGAGTTGATCGGGACCCGCACCCGGGTGCGCGTGACGAAGAACAAGGTGGCGCCGCCTTTCAGGGTGGCGGAGTTCGACTTGATGTATTCTAAGGGAATCAGCACGGAAGGCGACCTGTTGGACGTGGCGATCGACCTGGGCGTGATGGAGAAGCGCGGGTCGTACTACTATTACGATAGCGATGACTACCTGGCGCAAGGGCGTGAGAACACCAAGGAGTACCTGCGTGACCACCCTGACGTCGCCAGCTCGATCGAAGCCGCTGTCCGAGAGGAGATGGTGGAGGAAGGGACGATGACCCCTTCCGCCTCCACATCAGACGTTGAATCGGATACTGAAGAGGAAGACGAGGGTTAAATACTTATCTCTAGCCTACGAGGAACAGCCACGGGTTGATCTCGCTAGCTGCCGGCACTTTACGGCAAGCGTCAGTTTTTGTGGTATCCTTCTCTGAGCACACTTTTGTCTATGGCCTGCCCGAGAAGCAGGGAGCATCTGATAAGTGATATGAAGAGCGGCTGATTGATGGAACAACATAGTGGATATGTAAGGGCTTTTCAAGACAGGAGTTGAGTTTCAAAGCGTAAAGACGCCGCTTAGACTGCGACCGGTGGTGTCGAGACTGCCCACCGAGCTGGCTGCAGACCGAGAAGGACGCTTTCCTCCTCACATCAGCAGGAGGAAACCATAGCTGGACTTGAGATCAATAGCGATGACCGCACGTCATTGGCCGTGGCTTGTAAGCCACGGCTTTGCTTTTTTGTGCCACGATGACCAGAGAGATTACGGCACTCGAGTTTCAGAAGCGTAACAAGGATCGCGTCAACGTCTACCTTGACGGAGCGTTCGCCTTCGGGTTGGCTGCCGTCGAAGCGGTACACCTTCGCGTAGGCCAGTCGCTGACCGCTGATGAGATCGCCGAACTCCAGATGAAGGACCACGTTGAACGCGCGTATGAACGCGCCCTCAATTATCTTTCGTACCGTCCTCGCAGCGAAGCTGAAGTACGTCGCAACCTGCGTCAGAAAGACGTGGAGGATCGGGTCATCGATCTAGTCATCGGACGTCTGACGCGTGCCAGCCTGCTGGATGATCGCGAGTTTGCACGATACTGGGTGGACAATAGAGCGCGCTTCAATCCTCGTGGACGTCGAGGATTAAGCTACGAGTTGCGGCGAAAGGGAGTCTCTAGCGATATCATCGACGACGCTTTGACCTCCTTCGATGCGAAAGCGGCGGCTCGCAAGGTGGCGGACGCTGGCGCCCGCCGGCTGTCTCGGGAAGCCCCACGTGACTTCCGCCGCAAGCTGAAGGCTTACATGGCACGTAGGGGCTTCTCTTACGCCCTGATTAAGCCCTTGGTTGAGGAGAAACTTGAGGAAAAGTGTGCTGAGGGTAATATGGAGAGCGAGGGAAGAGAATGACTGAATGGATACTTATGTTGATAGCAGGAGTCCTGGCGCTGGCCGTTGGCTTTGGCCTGGGATTCTTGATTCGGGCTTACGTCGTTCAAGCGGGTTTGAAGGAACTGGAGGAGGAGGCTGAACAACGCCTGGAGGAGGCCAAGAAACAGGCTCACGAGGTCGTGCTCAGCGCCAAGGACGAGACGCTCAGGAAGCGTGAGGAAGCTGAGCGGGAGCTGGAGCGGCGGCGCGAGGGCGTCCGTCGAGCGGAAGAGCGCCTGCAGAGTTGGCGGGAGAAACTGGATGGCCGCCAAGATCGTCTGGAACGCCGCGAGCAGTCCCTTAACCGGCGCCAGAGCGCTCTGGACAAACAGCGCAATCGCGTGGATGAGCTCGTCAGAGAGCAGGAGGAGAAGTTGCAGCAGGTGGCTGGACTCACCCGCGAGGAGGCCCGCGAGGAGGTCCTGGTCGCTGCCGAGCAGGAGGCGCGGCAGGATATGGCGCGCGTGATCCGTGAGGTCGAGGCCGAGGCGCACGAGGAGGCCGAGAAGCGCGCTCGCAAGGTCATCACCACCGCGATCCAGCGCATCGCCAGCGAGCACGTGGCCGAGGTGACGGTCTCCACAGTTTCACTGCCCTCGGATGACATGAAAGGGCGCATCATCGGCCGCGGAGGGCGCAACATTCGATCCTTTGAGAAGGCTGCTGGCGTCGACGTCGTGGTGGACGACACCCCCGAAGCCGTCACCATCTCCTGCTTCGATCCGGTGCGCCGTGAGGTCGCTCGTCGGGCTATGGAGCGCCTCGTGCTGGACGGCCGCATTCACCCCACGAATATCGAGCGCTTTGTCAAGGAGAGCGGGCAGGAGCTCAAGACGTTCATTCGGGAGGAGGGCAAACAGGCCGCCTACGAGGCCGGCGTGCATGGCCTTCCTTCGAAGATCACAGATCTTCTCGGGCGTCTCAAGTTCCGCACCAGCTACGGGCAGAACCAGTATGCCCACGCCATCGAAACGTCGAAGCTGGCGGGAATGATCGCGGAGGAGCTGGGTGCGGATGCGAGCATCGCTCGCGCCGGTGGCCTGTTGCACGATATCGGGAAGGCCGTCGACTTCGAGAATGAGGGCACGCACGTGCAGATCGGCGCGGAGGTCTGTCGCCGGCACGGCATTCGCGACGAGGTCGTGCACTGCGTCGAGGCTCACCATAACGAGGTGAAGCAGAATTCCGTCGAGGCCGTGATCGTCGAGGCTGCCGACGCCATATCTGGTGCCAGGCCGGGGGCGCGACGTGAGAGCCTGGAGTTCTATCTCAAACGCGTGCGCACGATGGAGGAGATCGCCACATCCTTCAGTGGCGTCAAAGAGGCCTATGCCCTGCAGGCCGGTCGTGAGATTCGGGTCATGGTCAAGCCGGACAGGATCGACGACCTGGCCGCGATCCGGCTTTCCAAGGATATCGCGGGTCGGCTGGAGGGGAGCATGGAGTACCCCGGACAGATCAAGGTCACCGTGATTCGCGAGGTGCGGGCCGAGCAGTACGCCAGGTAGCTCTTACGGCAGGTACGCCCTCGGATTATGCTGCGCGTTGTAGCGGCGTACCTCGAAATGGAGATGTGGTCCGGTGGAATTGCCTGTGTTGCCCACGGCGCCAATAACCTGACCACGCTCCACCACCTGGCCTTCGGCGGCGTAGATGTTGCTCAGGTGGGCGTAGTAGGTGGCGAATCCGTTGGCGTGATCGACGACGATGAGATAACCGTATCCCACGTCGGTCCAGCCTGCGAAACTGACAAAACCACCGTCGGTCGCCAGCACGGCGCTTCCCGCGGGGGCACCTATGTCGATGGCCCGGTGGCCATACCAGTAGCCCTGCGTGATCGTCCCTATCACCGGCCATTGGAAGCGCCCCGTGCCTCTGGCCCCCTCTGGCACGGACCCGGCGTAGGCGGTGACCTTCTTCGGCTCGTACGGCTTCTCCCCTCCGGGCACGATGAGCTGCGTGCCTGGCTCAATGCCCTGGCCTGACCGTCCCAGGTCGTTATACGTGCAATCGACGATCGCGTCGGATTCGACATCATACGCCTCGGCAATTGACCCCAGCGTATCTCCCTCTTCGACCTGGTGGTAGACGCCGTTGATGGGCAGGATGACGACCTCCTGACCTATTCGCAGCAGATCTGGGGCATCCTCGATCGCCGGATTGGCCCACATAATCGTGGTCGGCTCCAGACCAAACTGTTTGGCGATCGACTGAATCGTATCGCCGGCCTCGACGGTATAGGTGATGACCTCGAGACGGGGGCGCTTGGGGATGATTGTGTGAGGGTTTGCCTGCCGGCGGATACCGTCGACGCTTCCACTGACCGTCAGGGACCGATCTGTGGTCAGCGTGCTGACGTCGGCCGGTGATTCATCCTTCTCTGCCTGTTCATCGCCTCCGACGGCGGATAAGGCTGTGGAGACGGACAGCGTGGAGGCTGCCTGCGCCGACCAGTCGATGTTGCTCAGAAGGGCGCCAAGGAGGGCTACGCTCAGAATGGCGACGTGAGCGCTGGCCCGCGTGAGCATCGGACCCCAATCGCGCCAATCACCCGAGAGGCGATAGACGAAGGCCGCCAGCCGGGCGAGGGCGCGTGTGATTCCCGCCTCCAACCTGCGGCGGAGGCCCTCTTGCTCGGGTGCGTTAGACGATGCCCGGGTACCCCTCTCTGGGGGAGTCATATCGAGAGTCTTCGCGCTACGGCTGGTAAGCCATAGGATCCTGCGGCACGCCGTTCTTGCGAATCTCGAAGTGGAGATGCGGACCTGTGGACCAGCCGGTGGTTCCGCAGTAGCCGAGAAGGTCGCCCTGGTGGACTACTTGCCCCGCGCCGACGGTCAGCTGATTGAAGTGACCGTAGCGCGTCGTGAAGCCGTTCCCATGGCTGACCTCGACCAGGATGCCGTAGCCGCCGTTCCAACCGGCAATCGTCACCACGCCGCTGTCGGCGGCGTAGAGCGGGTCTCCCAGGCTACACTTGTAGTCTAGGCCGATGTGCATTGGGTTGCGCGGATCGTGGAAGTACCATCCCGAGACGAGACGGCTTCCGGTCGGGAGAATGAACCAGTTGTTGGGGCTGGGGGCCGCGGCCGAACTGGCACTATACTGATAGTCGTATCGAGGCTGAGTAGGCTCAGGTTGCGGCGGCTCCCACGCTATCTCCTCACCCTGACCGCCCGGCACGACGAGAAGCTGCCCCTCGCGTAAGATCCCTCCCTCTTCGAGACCGTTCCATTCGTTATACAGAGCCGATGGATCTACCTCGTACTTGTCCGCGACATCTCTTGGCGTCTCTCCTTCGCGCACCGTGTGGTAGATACCGTCCACCGGGAGGATGAAGAGCTGCAGCCCCGGTTGGATCAGCCAGGGTGCGTCTTGAATCGCCTCGCGGTTGCTCCAGGCGATGGTCTCAGGGTCCAGGTCGTATTGGGCGGCGATGGTCCAGAGCGTCTCATCCTGTTCGACCGTGTGGGTGATCACCCGGGCGCGCGGTCGGTCCGGGAACGTTGTGTGCGGCACGGCCCGGCGTGTGATCGTGTCGGCGCTTCCGGCATCCCCTGAGGCTGCTTCTGTCACGACGGTGGGGCTGGGGGACGGCGTCGCCGTTCCCGTGGAGTTGCTCGTCTGGGTTGAAGAGGCTGCATTCTCGTCGGGCGAACCGCCGGCGGCGATTCGAGGTGTCGGTATGCTCACTCCGCTGAGACCGACGGCGACCAAGGCGAGAGCCACGATAGAAAAATGAGCGGTAGCGCGGATGAGAACAGGGCGCTTGTCGCGCCAATCCACGCAGGTGCGCCAGACCATCGTCGTACACCACGCAGCTAGACGTGAGAAAAAGGGTTGGTGGCGTGAAGGCGTGGCAGTCCGATGGCGCTCCCTGTCGGCAAGTCCCGGCAGTGGTTTATCCATAGGTTTTGATCAAGTTATGATCCGAGGCTATGCAACGTGCGTCGCTACCCTCAACATCGGATTATAGCACAGATTTTGAGGGGGTCAAATCGCCGTTCAAGGTCTCGAACGTAGGCGTCCACGCCGCGAAGGGAAACCCGGTGCCGCTCACCTGCGCTCCTGATCCCTCAGAATTCGCTTGAGCAGCGGTAGCGCTGCTTGAACGGCGCGAGCCCGGTGGCTGATGCGGTTCTTCTCCGCGCTCGAAAGTTGGGCCATGGTAGATGCATAGTCGGGGAGGTAGAAGATGGGATCGTACCCAAACCCTCCCTCTCCCCTCGGTCGAAAGGCTATCACGCCTTCGCAGACCCCTTCAGTCTCGTAGATTCTGTTGGCCTGGGTCACGATGACCAGCGCACAACGGAAGCGGGCCGTGCGCTCCTCTTCTGGCACGCCGCGCAGCTCGTCCAGCAGAGCCTCCACCCGGTCCGCATCGCTTCCCTCGGTGTAGCGGGCGGAGTGAATACCGGGAGCCCCGCCTAGCGCGTCGACCTCGAGCCCGGAGTCGTCGGCCATGGTGAGCAGCCCGCAAGCATCGGCGTGCTCCTTGGCCTTCTTACGCGCGTTCTGCGCATACGTCGTTCCGTCCTCTCGAACGTCGAGGTGAAGATCGAGGTCGTCCGGGAAGCGAATATCGGCCCCTAATGGGGCGAGAAGCTCTCGATACTCCCGTTTCTTACCGGAGTTCCGCGTGGCGATGAGCAGTCTCATTCTCTTCAAATTGGACCTCGGCCCTGACATTGCAATAAAATCGCCTACTCATCAGTTCAGTCTTGTGAGCGACTGCTCTCAGCCTCCCTCCCCGTGGGCGGCCTATGCAACAAGACATCGCCTTTGAAACGGGTTTATGCCTCAGATCGCCCCCGAGGACGGGGGCTCCGAGCCTGCTCACAAGACTGAAGCGTTAGTCGCCTACTTGCCAGCCGTGCTACCGGATGCTATAATCTTCACGATACCAGTCGCGGAGAGGTTGCATAGTCTGGTTTACTGCGCGCGCCTGGAGAGCGCGTGAGCCTTCGGGCTCCGTGGGTTCGAATCCCACCCTCTCCGCCACGTCGGGGCGGCTTCTCATCGAGAGGTCGCCCCTTTTTCGACGATGTCTCAATGCAGGAAAACGCCCTTCGCTATGTCACTAGCGGATGCGCAGCGGGGCGATCCCCTCAGCCTCAAAGCCACATGCCTCGTAGAAGTCCTGGACCGCAGGGTCGCCCCGCGACGTGTCGACCAGCAAGTGCGTCGCCCCACGTCGGCTGGCCCGCTGGATGGCCGCCTCGACCAGCGCAGCGCCCAGCCCCTGCCGGCGGTAGTCAGGGTCGACGGCCTGATCGTCGATCAGAGCGCGTAGCCCGGAGAGCGTCGGCACGAACGCCAGCACCAGGAACCCCACCACCCTCCCATCCACCTCCGCCACCAGCACGTCGATGGCCAGACTCTCTCGGAAGCGCTGCGCGGCGGCCTCTCTCTCCATCGGCGTCATAGCCTCGTTCGCCGGAATCAGCGGCAGGAGCTCTACCACGCGCCCTTCATCCTCCGGTCGGGCCTCGCGGATCACGGTCCCCGGCACTTGCGTGCGAAACTCCGGGGAGCGGCTGCGCACCCAGCGCTCTATCACCTCACGATGGGTGCGGAAGGCGATGTACTCCGGCAGATCATCAGGGCGAAAGACGCCCACTTCCTGGGCGTCGTCACCGGCCCGCAGTCTCCCCGCCAGGGGCTGAGCGCGGAAGAAGATGATGATGCCGCTCTGCACCGGCCCTTCCGGGAAGGAATAGACGCCGAAGAGCTCCAGCAGCTCCACCTCCAGCCCCGTTTCCTCGCGGCACTCGCGGATCGCCGCCTGTTCGACGCTCTCGTCGGCCTCGATGTAGCCGGCGGGCAGGGCCCAGTGTCCCCGAAACGGGGGCTCACCCCGCCGGACCAGGACGATGCCGTGCCCTGATCCCACAGCCGGACTCGCCGCGGGATCTGTTCCCGAATCCACCCCCGGCGCTATCTCCACCAGCACCCCGACGCCGGGAACCGGGTTGCGATAGAGGACGAAGCCACAGCTGGGGCAGATCTCTCGTGGACGCCCGCCGGCCTCTCCGGTCTCCATTTCGGCGCCACAGCGCGGGCAATAGGTTCTTTCCTCTTCAAAGCTCATCAGTTGACTTTACCGAAAAAAAGGTGCTCTGAGCCCCGTCTCGGGGCGACTAGGCGGTGATCGCCCAGGTGGTGCCCACCCGTGACCTGGGGATGGGCTCGCGAGCTTCTTTCAGGAGACCCATCAGGATCTTCGGGTGCGACGTCAGTCGTTCCCCCCTGGCAGCAGCTCCGGCCGTAGCTCTGGCGCATAGGTGTCGATCAGCTGCGGCGTGATGGCGTTAGCCCGCATCAGATTCCCGTACAGCTCGGCGCTGGCCCGTGGCCTGCGAATCTGCGTCTCCGGATCGAGCGCTATCACCCCGAAGCGTAGCGTCCAACCCTCGGCCCACTCGAAGTTATCGACCAGCGTCCAATGATAGTACCCCATCACCGGATAGCAGCGCTGAATCGCGTGCCACACCTGGTGCAGATGGGTCAGGATGTGGCGGGGGCGTTGGTCGTCGTCATCGTCGGGGATGCCGTTCTCGGTGATGTAGATCGGCAGGTCGAGTTGCGCCAGCCGCGCCAGGCAGCGCATCATCCCCTCGGGATAGAGCTCCCCATAGCCTCCGTCGAGCATCTCAGCGTCCTCGGCGTGGAAGCGGCGGCTGAACAAAGCCTTGGAGCGCGTGCGGTCGAAGGCCACCATCTCGCGGGTATAGTAATTGAGGCCTATCCAGTCCAGCGTGTCGCGCAGCTTCAGCGCCAGGCCGAGGCCCAGCGGCGGCGCCCAGAGCCCCCGCTTCAATGAGGTGAGGATGGCTCGGTTGTAGGTCCTGTCGATGACCGACGTGACGAGCCGATCCAGCGGGGAGCGCGGCCTGGCCGGGTCGAAGACCTGCATATTGTGCGCGAAGCCGACCCGGGCCTCCGGCTGAACCTCGTGGATCGCGTGGTAGGCGGCGGCGTGTCCCAGCAGCAGGTTGCGCATCACCTCCATCGCCACCCCCCAATCGGATCTCCCCGGCGGCCAGATGCCGGCCAGGTAGCCCTGGTAGGCGTAGACGTTGGGCTCGTTGATGGTGCACCACAGGTCGCAGGCCGAGCCAAGCGCCTCGACCACCCGCTCCGCAAACCGAGCGAAGCGGTCGACCGTCGTCGCCTCCGCCCAGCCCCCCTCGTCTGCCAGCCAGCACGGATTGGTGAAGTGGTGCAGGGTGACCATCGGTTCGATCCCCCGTCCTCGCAGCCCCTCCGCCATCTCGACGTAGCGCGCCAGCGCTCGCTCGTCGAAGGACCCGCGCTCTGGCTCGATGCGGGACCATTCGACGGAGAGGCGCAGCGCGTTCGTCCCCAGTGCAGCAGCCCGATCGAAGTCGGCCTCGGCATCCTCCCACCAGTTGCAGGCCAGGCCCGATGCGTCCTCTTGCGCGATGTGCCCCAGCTGCTGTTCCCACCTCCACCAGTCGTTGTTGGTGTTGCTCCCCTCGACCTGGTGCGCGGCTGTGGCGACACCCCAGCGGAAATCGTGCGGAAAATGGAACGTTGCTTCTGGCATACCGTCTCCTCCGTTAGCCTGTTGCTCTCCAGCTCCATTGTACAGCGGGTTTGGAGGAGAGGCAAACGCCCCCGTTTCGCGGTGCGTTGCACGTTGGCCGTGCGATGCACCTGGCATAGGAGCGGTGCGTTGC
>CAYQZG010000148.1:0-10261 GCA_964421785.1 uncultured Anaerolineales bacterium | reverse complement strand
TATCGAAGTCACCTATGACGGTTTCCGCTTGAACGATGCACTGCTGGACCATCGCCTCATCTCTTACGACACCAAACAAGGTAACCGAACACTGCCGCTGTCCTTGTGCTAGCCTTTCAAACATAAATCGCATGGGGATGTGTGGGCGCTCTTCTGCCCCACGGTGAAAACACGTACTGTCCATAAGAACGATGTCATCAACGTGGATGTCTTCCCACGCTTTCAATACCGCGTTGACCTGCTCCACGTCGTCGGCAACTAGCATCATCATGTACGCCATAGTCTCTTTCCTTTCTATCGCGGAGTTGCGCTTAGCCGAGATTCCGCACCTGGTGCTGTGGCACGTCGGACACGACTCTATCAAGGTCAGCTCTTGTGAAGACGAAGCCTGCCGACTTCAGTAGCTTTTCCGCACTGCGAGCATCGGCGGCATTCCTGATTGACCTGCTGAACTCGGCATCGGTCAGCAACCTATCAACATATGCTTTTGCTGATTTGACGGACATGTCGGTTCCTCCTTTGCCCGCTCGTCCTACGATAGCGGGTCGCTCACGGCCAACACTCGTATGCCATCATAGCAAAGCATGCAGTCGCCGTCAAGTGACAGATGGTCGTTTCGTGCCAAGAGCAAGGGTTTTGACGTCCGAGACCTTTGGGGTTTCAGTTGACAGCTCGCAGCGCGCCATGTTGTGTCCGGTGGAGAGGTTCTTGGGGGCGTGATGCGCCGCGCGAAAACCCCAAAGGTCTAGGACACGTGCTCCTGGTAGCTGCTTCCCGCGAGCTTGACATCGCATGAGAACTGTTGTATAACGTTGCGCAGGTTCCCGCCCAGAGGCCTTCGCTAGAAGGGCTCAGGAACGCGTCCTGCACCAAGGGCCTGGCTCTTGCACATGCCGCGGAGCCGGCACAGCGACGACGGTCAGGCGGGAGAAACCACGTCCTCCGCACCATCGATTGAAGGAGGGATTGCCATGTCCATCCAATCACGCCCGGCTCTGGCCAGGTCTCTGGCCGCCTTGATGCTCGCAGCGCTGCTGGCCGCCTGCTCGCCGCTGGGATACGCACCCAATCTCGCTCCGGCCGCTGTCGGGCGATCAGCGGTCTCCGTGAGCGAGCGATCCGCGGCCTTCGTGCGCGCCTCCGCGCAGGGCGACCCGGCGGTGCTGTTCCGCACCGTGGGCGCGGCCGGCGCGCTCCTCTTCGCCTGCGACCACGTCCAGCTCCCCCTCCCCTCCCCGGCGCAGGGTAGGACGTTGGTCGACCGGGTCTTCGGCACGGGCCAGGAGGAGCAGGCCCCCGCGGGGCCGGCCAGCCTGTTGCTTCGCTTCGAGGGGGCGAACCCCGACACGCGGGTGGTCGCGGAGGACCGGCTTCCGGGAGTGGTGAACACCTTCGTGGGGAGCGACCCGACGGGCTGGCGCACCGGCATCGCCACCTACGCCACCATCGTCTATGAGGATCTCTACCCCGGCATCGACCTGCTATACGAAGGCGGCAAGGGTATGTTGAAAGGCACCTACGCCGTCGCGCCCGGGGCGGAGCCCGGCGACGTTCGCTGGCGCTACGACGGGGCGTCGGAGATGACGCTGCGGCGGGGCGAGCTCTCGATCCGCACGGCCGGGAGCGGCGAGGGCGATCTGCTGGTGGAGCGCAAGCCGGTGGCCTGGCAGACGGTGGATGGGAGACGGAGGCGCGTGCGCGTGCGCTACGTCATCCACGCCGACGGCAGCATCGGCTTCAACGTGGGGCGCTACGATGCCTCCCTGCCGCTGCTGATCGACCCGACGCTGGATTACAGCACGTACGCCGGCGGCGCGGACGACGAGGGCAGCTACGGCGTGGCGGTGGACGCCAACGGTCACGTCTACATCGCGGGGCCGACGGATTCGAACACGCCCCCGGCCGATCACGGGGACGGCGGCGGTTTCGACATCTTCGTCACCAAGCTCGATCCCTCCAAGACGGGGGCCAATCAGCTGGTCTATGAGACGACCATCGGCGGGGGCGCCGACGACTGGGCCTACGGGCTCGACGTCGACGCCAACGGGAACGCCTACGTCGCGGGTTACTCGGACCCGGCGACACCCTCGAGCTTCCCGGTGATGAACGGGCTCGCGGGGGATGCGAACAGCAGGGATGCCGTCGCGCTTCAGCTGGATGCCGCCGGCAACCTGGCGTTCTCCTCCCTTCTCGGTGGAGACGCGGGCGACCAGGCGCGCCGGGTGGTGGAGGAGAACGGGACGATGTATCTGGTGGGCGTCACCGGGTCGGACAACTTCCCCACGCAGAACCCGTTCCAGACCGATCAAGGCAACGACGACGCCTTCGTGGCGGCCGTCGACCCGTCGAAGACGGGCGCTGCGTCGCTCCTGTATTCCACCTACTACGGCGGCTCTGAATGGGACGAGGGGTTCGGTATCGACGTCCGGAACGGCATCATCACCTTCTCAGGCTTCACCAGCTCGGACGACCAGGCGGGGACGCCGCTGCCGCTGAAGGACCCGATCCCGGGCCAGGCGACCTACGGAGGCTCCTCAACAGGGGTGATAGGGGACGGTTTCGTGGCCAAGTTGGACCCATCACAGGCCGGCGCCGCTCAGCTGCTCTTTGCCACCTATCTGGGGGGCAGCGCCGACGAGAACGCCGCCGGGGTTGCGGTGGACGCGGCCGGAGACGTGTACGTGGTCGGTGCCACGGAGTCGACTGACTTCCCCACCACTATGGGCCCGGGATACGGTGGCGGGGACTGGGACGGGTTCCTGGTGAAGCTGCGGACGAACAACTCCAGCATCGTCTTCAGCCGGTACGTTGGGGGCAGCGGCACGGATGGCGCCTTCGCCGCGGCTCTGGATGCCCTCGGCAACGTCTACGTGGCGGGGGGCACCGGATCGGGCAATTTCCCGACGGTCAACCCGATCCAGGGTACCTTCGGAGGTGGCGACGGGAACCACTGGCTGACGTGGCTGGTGGGCAACAGCCCCTCAGATGCCTTCGTGGCCAAGTTCGACGACGCGGGCACGATGACGTTTGGCACCTTCCTGGGCGGGAGCGAGGACGAGGCCGGCTTCGCGCTGGCCTTGGATGCGAGCCAGAGCGTGTACGTGACGGGCGGGACGGAGTCGGATGACTTTGCTATGGTGAACCCCTACCAGGCGGCCCACGGAGGCTCGAATGACGCTTTCGTGGCGAAGATCGGCCAGCCCTTAGCCGTCGGCGGGGTCGTGGCGCCCGCCAGCCTGGCGGCCCGGGTGCTCTCGGGGCCCGCGGTGTGGGTGGGGCTGGGGGCGTTGGTGTCTCTGGTGGCGGTGGCGGTCGTGGTGGTCAGGAGGCGGCGCTCGTAGGGTCAGGCTCTTTGGAATCACCGTGAGCCGGGAGGGTCAGCTCTCGGCTCACAGCTCAATCCTGCTCCCCCCACCGCGTCTTAGCCCCTAGCCAGCCCATGGGGCCAGGTGCCTCGCACCAACGGCAAGTGCAAGGCACCGTTCAGCGCCGGGCGACCCAGCAGGTTGACTCCCTCCCCAGGTCGCAGTATACTCCGCTCGGACCGTCGAACGAACCATCCAGGAGTGAGCACATGGCCGACATCATCACCACCCGCGAGCTTTCCAAGCAGTACAACCCTCCCGACGGCCCCGTGGCGGTCAACGGCGTCGATCTCCACATCCGCGAGGGGGAGATCTTCAGCCTGCTGGGCCCGAACGGCGCCGGGAAGACCACGCTGATCTCCATGCTCTGCGGCCTCTTCCCCCCCACCAGCGGCCAGGCCCTCGTCGCCGGGCACGACGTGGCGCGGGACCCCATGGCGGTGAAGCAGATCATCGGGGTGGTGCCGGAGGAGGTGGCGCTCTACCCGCAGCTCACGGGCCGCCAGAACCTGCGCTACTTCGGCCTCCTCTACGGCCTGACCCGGCCGCAGCTCGGCGGGGCCATCGACGAGGTGCTCAACGCCGTTGGGCTGGCCGACCGCGCGGGGGACAAGGTGGGCCAGTACTCCAGCGGCATGAAGCGACGGCTGAACGTGGGCGTGGGGCTGCTCCACAAGCCGCGCATCGTCTTCCTGGACGAGCCGACGCTGGGGCTCGATCCGGAGAGCCGGCGGCGCATCTTGGATCTGGTCCTGGAGCTGAAGCGGGAGCACGGCGCCACGATCCTCTACACCACCCACTACATGGAGGAGGCCCAGGAGCTGAGCGACCGCGTGGGCATCATCCACAAGGGCAAGATCATCGCGCTGGGCACCCCCGACGAGCTGATCCAGACCATCCACGCCGAGGACACGCTGCGGCTCCAGCTCGACACGCCCGACGTGCCCGCCGCGACGCTCCAGGCCCTGGAGCGTGTGCGGAGCATCAAGGAGGCCTCGCTCGACGGGAGGACCGCCACGCTCTACCTGATGCGCGCGGCCGAGGTGCTGCCGGAGATCCTGCGCATTGTGGAGGCAGCGGGCATCAACGTGCAGTCGCTGACGGTGGAGGAGCCGAACCTGGAGACCGTCTTCCTGCGCCTCACCGGGCGGCGGCTCACGGAAGCGCCATGAGGAGACTTCTGGCGGTCCTCTGGAAGGACGTCGCGCTGCGCCTGACAGACCCAGCCGTGCTGCTGCTGGCCATCGCCATGCCCCTGGCGATCACGGCCCTGGTCGAGCTGGCCTTTGGGAACCTGGTCCTGGGCCGCGGCCTGCCCGGCGCGCGCATTCCGGTCGCCGTCGTCAACCAGGACGAGGGCGGGCGCTGGGGCAACTTCGGCGACGCGCTCTCGTACGCGATGACGTCAGGGCCCGAGGCATCAGCCCTGCCGGACGATCTGGGCGCGGAGCTGTTCGACATGCGCGAGATGGAGGGCGAGGCAGAAGCGCGGCGCATGGTGGAGAGGAGAGAGCTGGTCGCCGCGCTGTTCATCCCCCCCGATTTCTCCCGGGCGCTGGAGGGCGAACGGGCCACCCTGAGGGCGATCATCAACGACCGCTACAGGTTTCGGGGCGAGGCCTTCGAGAGCGTGATCGAGACCGTGGCCAGCACCGTCTCCATCTGGGAGGCGACCGTGCGCGCCGCCGCCAAGGGGCTGATGGACGACGCGGATGTGAAAGCCCAGCTGAGGTCCGGCGAGCTGAACGAGATGCTGGCGGAGCTGGCGCTGGCGGCGGGGAGGCCGGCGTCGAACCCCATCAAGATACGCGTGCTGCCCGGCGTGGGGCAGTCGACGGAGATCGAGCTGACGCACTACCTCGCAGCGGCGATCGCCATCTTCTTCAGCGGCTACACCGCCCTGCTGGGCAGCGCCTCCCTCCTGCGGGAGCGGGCGGAGGGCACGCTGCAACGGATGCTCACCGCGCCCACCCCGCCCGGGATCATCCTGGGCGGCAAGACGCTGGGAACGTACGTGAAGGGGCTGATCCAGATGGTCGCGCTGGTCGGGGGCCTGGCGGGCCTGGAATGGGCGCTGAAGAGCGGGCCGACTCAGGTTCCAAGGATCGACCCGATAGGCCTGTCGCTGCTGATCCTGGCCCTGGTGGCGGCAGTGACGGGCGTGGGGGTCGCCGTGGCCGGGCTCTGCCGGACGTACACCCAGGCCGCGAACTACGGAGCGGCGGCGCTGCTGGTGATGGCCCTGGCGGGAGGGATCTTCTTCCCCGTGGATCTGTTTCCGAAGCCGATGCAGGCCCTGTCGCGCGTCACCTTCCACTACTGGGCCATGGGGGGCTACCTGAAGCTGGCCCGCGGGGGGAGCGTCGTCGACGTCGTGCCCCACGTGGCCATCCTGGGGGCGATGGGGTTGGCGCTGGCCGCGATCGGGGGCTCGCTGTTGAGGCGGCGGCTGGCCGTTGTCTAGATACGAAGGATAGGAATAGGCGATGCGGAAGGCGTGGATCGTCGCCCAGCACCATCTCCAAATGACGCTGCGGAGCGCGCGCTACTGGGTCTTGCTGCTGGTGCTCCCGGCCCTGGTCATCTACCTAGTGGGCCTGGGGGCGGAGGGTATCGCGCGCCAGTACCCGTCCTCGCTGCCCATCGATGTGGTGGACCAGGATGGCAGCCCCGCCTCCAGGGCCCTGGTCGCCGCTCTGGCGGAGGCCAACGAGACCCTGCTCATCTGTCCGGCCTTCAACGACGCCTCGGACGTTTGCGAGCTGGCAGGAGGGTCGCTGACGCCGGATCTGGCCCGAGAGCGTCTGGCCGGGGCGGTGACGTTCGCCACCATCACCCTTCCGGAGGGTTTCGCCGCGGCCCTGGAGAGCGGGGAGGAGGTCACGCTCGCCTTCCAGCCTGGGGCGGCCCAGGCCGCCCCGGGGATCGCGCTGGCGGCGCTGCGGAACGTGGTGACCCGCATGGGGGGGCCGGTGGTGGCCGCGCGGCTGAGCACGGAGCTGGCGGACGCCCTGGGGCTCGAAGCGGGGCCAGCCTTCCGCGCGGCGCGGGAGGCAGACGTTGCCGCATCCTGGGGGCCGGTGCCACCGGTCCGGGTGGTCGCGGAGCGGATTCAGGGCGATGAGCTCCACGTCCTGGGGGCGCAGCTGCTGGAGAACGGCTTCCGGCTGTCCACGCCCAGCATGGCGGCCATGTTCGTGATGATCAGCGTGCTGGGGATGACGCAATCGCTGGCGGAGGAGCGCATGATGGGCGTGCTGCGGCGGGTGGGGATGATGCCCGTCAGCCGGACTGAGCTGGTGGGGGGAAAGCTGCTGGCGACCGCCATGATGGGCGTGCTCCAGTTCGCCGTGCTCCTGGCATTCGGGGAGGGGCTGGGGGTCGAGTTCGGGAGCGCCCCGGGGGCGACCATGCTGGTGGCGACGGCGTACGTGCTGGCCGTCACCGCGATGGCGCTGGCCCTGGCGGCGCTGGCCCGCACCCCCGGCCAGGCGAGCGCCCTGGCGACGTTCGCCTGCGCGGTGCTGGTCCCGCTGGGGGGCGGTTGGTGGCCCCTGGCGTTCGTGCCGCGCTGGATGCGCGCGCTGGGGCACGTCTCGCCGGTGGCCTGGTGCCTGGACGGCCTGAACGCCCTGGTCTTCCGGCAGGGGACACTGGCCGACGTGCTGCTGCCGGTGGGGGTGCTCCTCCTCTTCGCGGCGGCGTTCTTCTCCTTCGGCCTCTGGAGGCTGGACTATGCACCATCGGACGAGACGGACGGGGCCAAGATCCTGCCCTTCATCGGCATCTAGAGCGATGATGGGGGACAGGTAGATCACAGCTATGGCTAGAGCATTCGGCAGCGCCTCTCGGCGGCGTCATGACCTGGACTGGCTTCGCGTCATCGGCATCTACCTGCTCTTCCCGATCCACGCGGCGATCGTCTTCAGCCCACTCCCCTTCTACCACGTTCGAAACGCCAAGGTGACGTTGAAGATGACCATCTTCCTGGCCTTCGTCGAGCCCTGGATCATGCCGCTCTTCTTCGTGATGGCCGGGTGGGGCATGTACCACTCGCTGCGGCGGAGGGGCAGCTGGGGCTTCCTGAAGCAGCGCGTGCGGAAGCTCTTCATCCCCCTGCTGGTGGGCTGCGCCATCCTCATGCCGCCCATCAAGTACGTGGAGCTGCGAAGCGGCTTCGACGCGAACTTCCGCAGCGACTGCCAAGCCACGGAGTACCGACAGGGCTTCGGCCCCTGCATCCCGGAGGAGTCTTCCGCGAACGAGCCTTTCAATGAGAGCTTCTGGACGTTCCTGCCGACCTTCTTCACCCGCTTCGAGCGCTTCACGTGGTCGCACCTCTGGTTCGTGGGCTACCTGTTCGTCTTGAGCGTGGTCTACCTGCCGTTGATGAGCTGGCTGGCGAGAGGCCGCCGCAGGTTCAGGCCGAAAGGCACGGCCTGGATCTACCTTCCGATGGTCCCCTTGATGCTGACGGAGATCGTGCTGAGGCCGCGCTGGCCCGGGCTCCAGCACCTCTACCAGGACTGGGCGAACGTGGCCACCTTCAGCATCTGCCTCCTATCTGGGTTCCTGCTGGCCAGGCACCCCGTTCTGGAGGAGGCGATACAGCAGGAGTGGAGGCGGGCGCTGGCCCTCTGCCTAGGGGGCGTGGTGGCGCGGGTGCTGCTGGGCGTGCGGGTCTATCTGGGGTTCGCCGCCTTCAACCCGCCGATCCTCTGGTCCGTGCCCCTGGTGATCGCCAGCTGGGGCGGCGTGGTGGGGCTGCTGGGGTTCGCGCGCAGCCGCCTGTGCTACACGAACGCCGCGCTGGACTACCTGCGGCCGTCCGCCTACCCGGTCTACTTCCTCCACGAGGTGGCCGTGGTGGGCATCGGCTACGGGATCGTCCAGCTCCCGCTCTGCGTGGCCGCGAAGTACGCACTGCTGCTGGTCGCCTCTTTCGTGACCACTATGACCGTGTACCACATCGCTGTTAGGCCCCTGCTGGGCCTCACCTCTGGCGTGACGCGCGGGACGGGACGGCTGGCCCGTGGCACAGGCTCAGCACAGGCCCCGCGAGAGATGAGCACGAACTAAAGGCGGTGGGGTGGACGGCAGGCGCCCTGTTCGTCGTGCGCTACGGAGCCAACGCGGAGTAGCGCCCACGGCACTCCGGCTCTGCGAGCTTGGCGCTGCGTCCCGCACTACGAGCGGATTGAGTGAGAACATATGACATCAGAGACAGCAACGCTTGAGACGCCCGACTTGACGACCGGCAGCATCCACCGCTGCATCTGGTCTATGGCCATCCCCATGGTGCTGGAGACGAGCGTCCTAAACATCGCGTGGACGCTCGACGCCTACTGGGTGGGCCAGCTGGGGGAGGCGGCCATCGCCGCCATCACCGTCAGCGTGACCATCCGCTGGGTGCTGAACAGCATGGCCAACGGGCTGGGCATCGGGGGCATGGCCGTGGTCGCGCGCCGCACCGGCGAGGAGAATCGACGGGCGGCGGCCCAAGCCACGGCCCAGACGATCCTGCTTGGCCTGGTGGTATCCCTCGTGCTCGCCGTTGTGGGCGCGTCACTGGCCCCTCAGATCCTGACCCTCCTGGGGGCCTCCCCGGAGGTGATGCCGCTGGCCACCACGTACCTGCGCATCACCCTGGGCGGGCTGTTCACCATGGTGCTGGTCTTCGTGAACAACGCCATGTTCCGCGGGGCGGGAGAGGCGTCGACCGCCATGCGGGTCCTCTTCCTCTGCACAGCCGTGACCGTGGTCCTGGAGCCGGTGCTGGTGCTCGGGCTCGGCCCCGCGCCGAAACTGGGCATTGCTGGCGCCGCCTGGGCCTTTATCGCCGGCTTCGGCAGCGGGCTGATCATGCAGCTGGTGGTCCTCTTTCGCGGCCAGCGTCAGATCTACCTCGATCCCGCCGCCCTCCGGCCCGACCTCGCCATGATGGGGCGGATCATCCGCATCGCCCTGCCGAGCACGGTGCAAATGACGCTGCGCTCCTCCTCCCGCCTGGCCCTCGTGACGCTGGTGGGCCTGTTCGGCACCTCCGCCCTGGCCGCCTACGGGGTCACCAACCGGCTGCTCACCTTCGCCATCTTGCCGTGCTTCGGCTTCGGCAACGCCGGGGGCACGCTGGTGGGCCAAAACCTGGGTGCCCAGGATCCGGAGCGGGCCGAGAACTCCGCCTGGTGGGTGAGCGGCTACGCGGCGCTGTACACGGCGATCGTGGTGGTCCTGATCTTCATCTTCGCGCCGAACCTGGTCCGGCTTTTCGTCAAGGACCCCACGCCCGCGGTGTTGAGCCTGGGCACGGAGTACCTGCGCATCGTCTCCCCCTCCCTGCTCACGATAGCGCTGGGCATCGTGCTGGGACGCTCGCTGGACGGGGCGGGGAACACGGTGCCCGCGATGGTCTTCAACCTGGTCAGCCTCTGGGGCGTCGAGGTGGGGGTGTCGTATCTGCTTTCCACCGTGCTGGACATGGGGGCGACGGGCATATGGTGGGGGCGGTCGATAGCGGGCGTGGTCAACGGGCTGCTGTTCGCCTTCTGGTTCCGGCGCGGGCGGTGGAAGGAG
The DNA here is from genome assembly GCA_964421785.1 of uncultured Anaerolineales bacterium. Taxonomy (GTDB): domain Bacteria; phylum Chloroflexota; class Anaerolineae; order B4-G1; family B4-G1; genus SKLM01. The sequence goes on along the minus strand of CAYQZG010000148.1, from coordinate 323 downwards.
CAGAAGGTGTAGGTTTGACATCCCCGCGTTCCGTGGTACCATTGTGGCAGCCCAGGATGGGATGTCCTGGGTTTACAATCGAATACCCTGGCAATGCTCTTATCCAGAGAGGTGGAGGGACCGGCCCGATGAAACCTCGGCAACCGCCTTCAACGTGACGCGCGAAGGCAGGTGCCAATTCCGGCAGAACGGTGTTTCTGGAAGATGAGAGGTGCTCAATCCAGTGCGGCTGCGCCCCTTCTCTTCCGGGAAGGGGTGTTTTTTTGTCCGCCGGATGCTGAACCATCCGGCTAACAGCTGAACCCTCCTGCGGAGGCTGTATG
>CAYQZG010000147.1:0-10324 GCA_964421785.1 uncultured Anaerolineales bacterium | reverse complement strand
CGCCACAGTCTCACTGCTGTCCATCTCGCCTGACTTCGGCGAGCTCGGTTGGGCCGAAAGGACGGCTTTCAGGGCTGAGATAGCCACCTCGAGCATGTCGTCGTCGGGTTCCCGCGTCGTCAGACGCTGCAGCGCCAAATTGGGCTTGACCAGGAACTGTATCCAGGGGCGATCGGCGAGGCGCCCTGTCAGGCGGATGAACTCATAGGATATGCCGGTCAGGACCGGCAGCAGCGCAAGCCGACTGACCAACCGCCACAGGATAGTAGGTGGGGCCAGCGGAGCGAAGAGAACGACCGAAAGGGCGACCAGTGTCACCAGAAACGATGTGCCGCAGCGTGCGTGGGCCGTCGGGAAGACGCGTACGGCGTCGACGGTCAGATCCTCGCCGGCCTCGTAGGCGTTGATCGTCTTGTGCTCCGCGCCGTGATAGGCGAACACCCGCTCGATATCGGGCATGTGACCGATCGCCCAGATGTAGCCTATGACCAGGGTCAGTCGGAAGACGCCCTCCACCAGGCTGACGAGCCACTCGGATGGCAGGATGGGCGTCAGCAGGCTGGCGAGGAAAGATGGGAGGAGCATGAAGAGCCCCACCCCGAAGCCGGTGCCCAGGAGTACTGTGCCCCAGCTGGCCGGGTCGGAGAGCGACGCCTCCTCGCCCAGAGAGACGTCGGCCGACATCATCAGAGCCTTCATCCCTAGTCCCAGGGCGTCCCAGAGCATCACGAGACCCCGCAGAAAGGGGATGCGGCTGATGGGGCCGCGATAGAGCATCTCGTTCAGCGGTTCCGTCTCGACGACGATATCGCCTTCCGGGCGGCGCAGCGCCACAGCCATCGTTTGCGAACCGCGCATCATCACGCCCTCGATGACGGCCTGCCCGCCGTAGTTGAATGATTCCTCCATAGATCTAATTCCCCTGGTACCAGAAAAGGCCGGGTCGGACAACCCGGCCTTTGCGCTCCCATCCCTTGTCCAAGTCTACCACCCTTCCAGATAATCCGTCCATTCGTCGATGTCGTCCGTGTATCGACCGAAAACGTACTCCGCTGTAGGCTTCGGCTCAAAGGGCCTGTGTCGTAGCGTCATGTTCGTCTCTGCCGGGGTGCGGCCTCCCTTGCGCCGATTGCACTCCGGGCAAGCTGCCACCAAGTTTTCCCAGCGATACTCGCCACCCCGGTGGCGAGGTATGACGTGGTCGATGGTCAAGCGGCTGGTTCTGCGCCCGCAGTATTGGCAGCGGTAGCCATCGCGGCGCAGAATCTCTCGCTTGCATAGGCGGACACGCGGGCGAGGACGATGTACCATATAGACGAGGCGAATGACAGAGGGGCGCTCATAGGTGCGGGAAACCGTGCGGATCACCCCCCGGCCGTTCTCCAACACCGTGGCCTTGCCGGCCAGGACCAATCCCATCGCCCGCTTCGTGTTACATACGTTGAGAGGTTGGTAGTTCCCGTTGAGCACTAGAACGGGTTCGCTCAGCTTCACCCTGGTACCGAACGCGCACCTCCTTGTCGCTAGCAAACTCCACGCCCTGCCCGGTTCGCGGTGATGGCTATCGCCAGGTCGTTGATGAAGGCCGGACACTCAGAGATAATGCGACATGGAGTATAACACACTTGGCCTATGCCGTCAACGCCCTACATCACGCCACAGCCGCCCCAGGCGGCGGTACTTCTTCATCTCGTAGATGGCCGTGAGGAAGCTGAGGTGAAGTCCGTGAAAACCCTCCGTAAAGCCTCGCAGCGTCACGAACCGCCACCAGATGTGACGCACGAACTGTGTGTATGGGGTGTAGATGTGAGGCCGAACACCTTCCTCGAAGAGGATATCGACGTCGTACCGGTTGTATCGTTCCTGCCGCGCTTTGAAGTCCGCTACGTCATCATAGTTGTAGTGGATGAGTGGATGCTCCAGGTACCCTTCGGGCCCGTCGGCTACGGCGATCTCATGCACCGGGCGCTTCCAGTGGACGCGGCCTTGCCGCAGAAGCCGTGCCTGATAATCGGGATACCAGCCGGCGCCTTTCGTGAGCCGTCCGAAGATATAATTGTGTCGGGGGACCCACCAGAGGACCTCTTCGGGATCCTGCCCGATCACCGTCTTGATCTCGTCAGCTAACGCCGGTGTCGCTCGCTCGTCGGCGTCCACGAAGAGGATCCACGCTGCATCTACTTGCTCCATAGCCGCGTTGTGAAACTGGGCGTAGTTCTCGAACCGGTGCTGGAGCACCTCCACTCCGGCACCTTGAGCCAGCTCCACCGTCTCGTCTGTGCTGTAGCTGTCGAACACAATGCGCCGGCTGGCCCAGGCGAGGCTCGCCAGGCAGTCGAGGATATGCTCCTCCTCGTTCAGCGTGGGGACGATGGCGGTGACGCTCACCGGGCGCGCTCCCAGACTTGAATGACCTCCTGGCATGCCTCGGCCATCTGTGGCGTGGCCTCCTCCATGCGCCGCCGCATGCCAACGCGGACCATGGCCCGCGCCACGTACCAGGTCAGCGCCCCGTGATAGCGTGCGTAAAGACGGGCACGGCTGCTCCAGAGGTTGACAAAGGAACGAATCGGCACCTGGGATGTCGATTGTCCGGCGTGATGGATGATCTCCGCCGTCGGCACGCACAGGGCCTCCCAGCCGGCCTCTCGCATCCGCCAGCACCAGTCGATCTCCTCGCAGTACATGCGATATCCCTCGTCCATCAGTCCCACCTCGTCGATGGTCTCCATCCGTACCATCATCGATGCACCCAGCGGGTGATCAATCTGGAAGGGGCGGTCACCCTCGTAGAGCCGCTGCGGATAGCGTCCGTTGAGGGAGGTGTCGTAGATCCGCTGAGGCAGGGGAAAGAGCTCGAAGGCCAGCTGCAGCAACCCGGGGAAACGGAAGGCGCTTGACTGAAGCGACCCGTCGGGATAGAGTAGCTTCGCTCCTGCCACCCCGACGCTGGGATGACCCTCAAGCGCGTCTAAAAGGGCTGCTGTCGCTCCGGGCTGTACCTCCGTGTCCGGATTCAACAGCCAGACGAAGGAATCGCGCCCTGGAGAGCGGAGCTCATGGAGCACCTCTTCCAATGCCAGGTTGTTGCCCGCGGCGAAGCCGAGGTTCTTGTCCCTGGCGACGAGATGGACCCCGGGAAACTCGTCTGCCACCATGCCTGGCGTGCCGTCGGTCGACGCGTTGTCCACCACCCAGACCGACTCTGGCGAGCTCGGTCGAGCCGTGGAGGGAGCCTTTGAGCGGTCCAGGTCGTCAAAGAGGGAGCGCAGGCACGAGGCCAGCAGCTCCCTCACGTTCCAACTGACGATGACGACGGTCAGGCGCGGCACAGTGACTGGCGCACCCCCCTACACAAACCGCTCCCGGATCTCCGCGCTCACGTAGTCCAGGATCGCCACCGTGATGGCGATGAACCACACTGCGATCCCCGCCGCGCGGAAGTTCAGCAAGCGGATGTACTGGACGAGCAGGAAGCCGATGCCGCCGCCTCCCACCAGGCCGACGACCGTGGACATGCGGACGTTGATGTCCCAGCGGTAGATGGAGAAGGAGACGAAAGGCGGGATCATCTGTGGGACCACGGCGTACATGATGGTCTGCAGGCCGGTCGCGCCCGTGGCCTGAATCGCCTCGATAGGTCCGGGATCGATGCTCTCAATGGCTTCCGAGTAGAGTTTGCCCAAGGCGGCGATGGTATGGATGGTGAGGGCAATGATGCCCGCGAAGGGGCCCAGGCCCACCCATTGGGCGGCGATGATCACCCAGATGAGCGGCTCGATCGAACGGACGATATTCATGATGCCACGGACGACATAGTAGACGCCAATGGAAAACCACGAACCGGACATCAGGTTGCGGGCAGCTAGGAAGCTGACGGGGACAGCGAAGACGATGCCGAAGGCCGTCGCCATCATGCCCAGGAAGATGGTCTCCACCATGCGCTCGATGCTCAGGAGGAGAGGCTCACTGAGCCGCACGGCACCGGTCTCGGATATCTGTCGTGCCTCGACGTGATGGAGTTGGCGCCCCTCGGCGCTGGGCGGCAGCAGTCGATAGGGCATGATGACGTCAATCTTGAAGGCTCCCTCGTCGTCGGTCTCCACCGTGACGTACTCTCCCTCCTGGCGCACGCGGAACTCATTGCCGATGGGATCCTCCCACCAGATCTGGATCTCCTTGTTGGCTGCAAAGTCCTTTCCGGTGAGCGTTAACTCGGTTCCCGGGACGATGTTGTTGTCCTCGTCCAGGTCCGAGAGCGTGCCGCAGGTGGGCTCGGCCTTCAGGTAGGGCTCGCCGGGCGTCTCCTCCGGTATAGGCGGGGGGGTGTCGTCGCAGGGGACGAGGATGTCGGCGACCGCTTTCACCGTCTCCGTCTCCTTGGTCGTCGCGGCCTCCCACGGCCAGAGGACCTTGGAGAGCAGGGGCCAGGTGTCCGAAAGCTCCGTCACGGCCTTGTACAGGTCGATCTCGCTGATCTGCCAGCCCAGCGAGAAGAAGAGCACCAAGATCAGGACGAAGATGCCGGCGCCGCCCTCCCGCCTGGGCTGTGCTTGTTGGTAGGCGTCCCACGCGGACCAGAGCCACAGGAGGACCGTGCCGACCACCATCAGACCGACGAAAAAGGGCCTCCGCCGGAGAGCCTTGGTGAGCATAGCTATCGGCGTCGGCTCCCGATGGGCCAAGGCCACGATCCGCCAACTCAGCAGGGCTGCGATGCTGGCCATCGAGCCGAGGATGAGGAGGCCGCGTTGCAGCCTGCGCGCCAGGATCTGGCCCAGGCCGGGGAGGAGCAGCGAGGCCAACCCATTGACCGGGGCCGGGGTCAAGCTGGGAGCGCTTTTCTTCTGGTGCGTCCTTGATATCTCATTGTTGCTTCTCATGCTGTGCCTCCCACTGAGCCCTCCAGCCCGCCGCTGACGCGCACCGCCTCCCGACCGTAGATCTCCTTAAACTCCTCGTCCGTCATAGCGCGAATCTCCTCCCTGCTGCCGCGGTAGACGATTTCCCCCGCCCGCAGGCCGACGACCCGGCTGGCGTACTGCTGGACGAGATCGAGGTAGTGGAGGCTGCAGAGGATGGTGATACCCTCCTCTTTGTTCAGCATCTCCAGGTGGTCGAGGATGGAGTGGGCCAGCACGGGATCGAGGCTGGCCACGGGCTCGTCGGCCAGGATCATCTTCGGATCCTGCATCAGCGCGCGGGCGATACCCACCCGCTGCTGCTGCCCGCCGCTGAGCTCGTCTGCTCGTTTCTCCGCTTGGTCGGTGATGCCCAATCGCTCCAGGGCGGCTATAGCTTTCTCTTGGTCCTTCTTGGGGAATCGATGGAGCAAGCTGGGCCATTGATTGACGTATCCTAGCCGCCCGGCGATGACGTTGGTGATCACCTTGGAACGTTTCACCAGATTGAAGTGCTGGAAGATCATCCCAATCCGACGTCGGATCTTGCGCAGCTGGGTCGACTCGGCCTTCGTGATGTCTACACCGTCCCAGAGGATCTGGCCCTCCGTTGGCTCGATCAAGCGGTTGATGCAGCGCAGCAGGGTTGACTTTCCGGACCCGCTCAGTCCGATGATGATAAGAAACTCGCCGTCCTCTACGGTGAAGGTGACGTCTCGGAGAGCGACGGTGCCATCGTCGTAGATCTTGGTCAGGTTCTTGACCTCAAGCATGCTTCCTCCGGCTATCTCTCTAGAACGGGGATTCTGAGGCCGTCAAAGGCTGCGGCCATGTGGAACCGTAACCTTCAACAGACTCAGAATCTCTGTTGACTTCGGGGTGCTCATCATTGATCACGAAGGGGGGACATCGTCCCCCCTTCGTATGCTACATAACCAACTTGCAGCTGTCTACTCCTGTAGTTCCTCGATGCTCATGCCCGAGGCCTGCAGCACCTGGCGGAAAGGATCGTAGAACTCATCGCCGTGCTTCTCCAGTGCGGCCCAGCTATAAGCGGTGTCGAGGGCTTCCTGACCCTCCTCCGTCTCGGAGATGGCCATGAGGCCGTCCACGATCGTGTTCTTGAGCTCCTCGTCCATATCGGGGATGAACTGGACGCCGTCGTTGGGGATGTCCTCCGTGACCTCGATCACGACGACCTTCTCCATAACGTCAGGGTTGTCCTCCTCAATCGTGCCGCGGGCGTCGACGTAGGTGGCACCGGCGTCGCAGTCACCGTTGTAGACGGCGGCCACCACCGCGTCGTGGCTGCCGGCGTCGACGATCTCGTCCAGGTCCGCCTCGGGGTTGATCCCGGCCGCTCGCATCGTCAGCTGCGGGATGATCCAGCCGCTGGTGGAGAGGGGGTCGGGCCTGCAGAAGGTCTTGCCCTCCAGGTCTGAGATGCTGCTGATGCCGCTTTCGGCCAGGGCGATAATCTGGCCGTTGTAGGTGGGGCTGCCGTAGCGGACGGCGACCAGCTCGGTCTCGATGCCGCAGCGCTCGTTCGCCAGGACGTAGGAGAAGGTGGCCAGGGAGCCCATGTGGGCCTCTGGCGGATCGGCGCACATCGCCTCGATCACGCCGGCGTACTCCGTGGCGACGCTGGTATCGAAATAGAGGCCGGTCTCATCGTGCAGCAGATCGGCGATCTCCTGGGCGCCTGTGGCCACCGTCTCCATCTCGCCCGAGGGCACGAAGGACCAGACGATGGGATTGTCCTCCGACGAACCGAGCTTTCCTCCACCACAGCCGCTTAACGCGACCGTTGCCCCGACCAACGTCAGGGTAAGCATAGCGACAAGAATCTTCTTCGACATTTCTTTGTGACCTCCTTAGGTAATTCGACTAACGACCAAATGTGAAGCGACTAATGGACGATAGGTTATGCTTAGCTCTGGTGATACTGCCGAGGTGGTTTTCTGGCTATCCCTCCTTTCTGCCTGTCTCGCTCCTGCTGCGTTGGCAAAACCGCAGTGAGCACGCCCTCAGCTTCACGTCCCACCGAGTGTGATATGCCTCCTCATTGTCGCACCAGTCTGTTAATGGCCCATTAAAGCGGCGTTAGATGGCCTTTAAGGAACAAGCCTATCATATCTCCGAAGGACGTGGAACGCAAATCGCAGGACGAGGCGTTTCTGAGACCTACGGTACCTCAATGAACAACGAGACCGGATCGACGCGGTCGTTCACCGGCGAGATCTCCACATCCTCGTGGATCAGGCCGGCCCAGCAGTATTGGGGATTGCGGGCTCCCATCACGTCTCGGAAGCGGACGCCTCCGGTGACCACAGCGCGGGTGAATGGTGGCAGGTAGAGGTAACCATCTCTCTCCTCCAGGACGCTTTCGTCGCCCACGGCCCAACGCCAGGGATAGTTGATCGTCGCGTTCTCGCAGTGAATGGCCACGCGGAACACGCCCGACTGGATATACTCCCCCAGTGTAGCATAGTTCTGGTCATGCTCGTATACCGTGCCCGGCGCAGGACCGCTGGTGCGAATCGGTGCCGGGCTGTCGTTCTCCACGGTCAGCGTAAACGTGAGCGTCTCGCCGAGCCGTATGCTACTTGAGGACCACTCGACCTCGCCGTTGAAGATATAGGCCATCGGCACGCCGCCCTCCCGGAAGGATAGCGTCGTGGTCGCTGCCGTCCGTTGTCCCACCGCATCCTCGGCTTCTGCGTAGACGGTGTACGTGCCGTCCGGCGGCGGCTGTGCCCCATCGTCGACGCCGGCGTCGTAATCGAACGCGTAAACCCCGGCCTGCCCTTCGCGAGCCAGGGTCTGCTCGTCTCGCTCCACCGGATAGCGGGTTCCATCCTCATCCAGCAAATAGACCGCCAGCGAGGTGTCGTCCTTGGAGAGAGCGACGTTGATCTTGGCCCGGTCACTGATGCCGTCGCGATTGGGCGTGAAGACTGGGGGCGACACCGAGAAGTTCCGCAGTTCTGGCAGCGCTGTGTCGGCTTCTCGGATCGTCAGCGTGCCGGTCACCTGTTCGGCATGACCTGTCTCCTCTTCGGCCTCCACCGTCCAGACATAGTCACCGTCCTGGAGCACCCGCTTCTCGATCTCAAAACCGGTGAAGGACTCGCCCGGAAGCGTGTAGCCATCGACCACGCCGGAGAAGAGCACTTGATAAGGCTTTTCAACAGATGGCCCGCGTCGAGCGTGGTCGCGGAAGGTGTAGTCGTTGCCCTCCTGGTCCTCGAACGTGATCGATACGTCGGCGGTGCGGTTGAGGTTGTAGGTGATCTTCAGGACGTCCGTGTTGCCGTCGGCGTTGGGCGTGATGCGGTCTCTATCGAAGGAGACGTCTGTCAGAAGAGGGGGCTTACCGCAGGCGGCCAACGTCACAGCCAGTCCGAGTATCACAGCACACAGGCAATACCAGTTTCGCAACGTGATTTACCTCCTTGAACAGTTGAAAGTGTACCATGAATCGATGAATTGGTAAACTGGCAGCTCGTTTGGTCCAGGTGACCGGTCGTTCGGTTTGCCACGTGTTAACATAACGACTTGCACTCCGCGTCGAATTAGGTACAATTGTTGGCTAAAGAAGCGTTCAAGAGAATATGGAAGGACTATGGACTACGTAGAAGCTATCGCCTATCTGCACAGCCTCACAGACTACGAGACGAAGCGCGTCAGACGGTATACACCGGAGGCGTTCAATCTCGCGCGGATCGAGCGCCTGTTGGACGCTGTCGGCAACCCGCATCACAGCTTCCGGTCGGTGCACATCGCGGGCACCAAGGGCAAAGGCTCCACGTCGGCGATGATCGAAGCTTGTCTGCGGGCGGCCGGATACTGCACTGCTCTTTACACCTCCCCGCATCTTCACACCTTTCGAGAGCGGATCCGCACTGCGGGCGAGGCAATCGACCGGGACGAGGTCGTCGCCCTGGTGAAGGAATTCCGCCCGCTGGTTGAGCGTATGCCGGAGTTAACGACGTTTGAGGTCATCACCGCCATGGGGTTTCTCCACTTCGCTCGCTCCGACGTCGAGGTGGCAGTGGTGGAGGTAGGGCTCGGCGGGCGCCTTGACGCCACCAATGTCTTGAGCCCCGAGGTGGCCGTGATCACCTCCATCAGCCTCGATCATACCTATCTTCTGGGTGATACCCTGGGGGAGATTGCGCGGGAAAAGGGTGGGATCATCAAGTCCGGTATTCCGACGGTGAGTGCCCCCCAGCGCGCCGAGGCGATCCAGACCCTGGAGACGATCAGCCACGCACGCGATGCAAGGCTCGTGGAGATCTGCCGAGACTGGGACTATGAGATCGGGTCTGCCGACAGGAAGGGACAGTCCTTTACTGTTTGGCGTGTTACTGACGGCAGATCACCCCTGGACGGCGAGTACTGGATCCCTCTTCTGGGCCGACACCAGCTGGAGAACGCGGCCGCAGCCGTTGTAACCCTCGATCTGCTCCGCCAGGAGGGCTTTGATATATCCGTCGAGGCCGTTGAGAGAGGGCTGAGGGAGGTCTGGTGGCCAGGCCGTATGGAGATCCTCGGTCAAGATCCCCTGGTGGTCGTGGATTGTGCTCACAATCCCTATTCGGCGCGGGCGCTTCGCGATGCTCTGGAGGAGTGGTTTCCGGATCGGAGTTGGGTGATGGTCTTCGGGGCCTCGGCCGATAAGGACATCGCCGGTATGCTGGAGACACTGGTGCCCATCAGTGACTACACCATCGTCACCCGCGCCGACCACCCGCGGGCGATGGCGCCGATCGAGCTGGCCGACATCGTGGCCGACGTCGGGGGCGGGGCGGAGGTCAGTCTGAACGTGAGGAAATCGCTTGATCGCGCCCTGACGATGATGGACCCGGACAATGGCCTGCTGGCGACCGGGTCGATCTTCCTGGTGGCCGATCTTCGCGAGGCGTGGGCGCGTCATACGGGGAGTCCTTTGCCAGACAGCGATGGCGAGTGATTGACCGCCACGAGATCGGACTTAAGACCCCAAGGGTTTGATAAGACCCTTGGGGTCTTTTGGTTCTTGACACGAGCGCCGGCTTACTCTATAATATTCGTTATTGCAACTGGTTGCATTAACTTCTAGTGTGAACAAGGGATTGGAGAGAAAACGATGACCGTACCGTTACCAGAGAACCCTAGAGCGCCTATCGAAGCGATGGTCCGCGAGGGCGACCTCGAAGGTCTCCTCAAGAAGGCCGGCGAGCTGCACGGCCACTTCTGCCCCTACGTCGCGCTCGGCGTCCGCGCCGGCTACACCGCGCTGAAGACACTGGGCATCGAACGCAATCTAGGGATGGAGGAGGTGATCGCCATTGTGGAGGCCAACAACTGCTTCAGCGATGGCATTCAGATGACGACCGGCTGCTCCTTCGCCAACAACGCCTTGATCTACCACGATCTGG
>CAYQZG010000146.1:0-10338 GCA_964421785.1 uncultured Anaerolineales bacterium | reverse complement strand
GGAGCGCCGTCGTCCCGACGGCAGGGAAGCGGCCCGTCCTGGGCTTGGCGATTCTTGAGATTGCTGCAAAGTACGGTAACATGTCGAAGATGGACAATCGAGCCTCTTTCCTAGGCTGCATCTCGATATCGGGGATAAACAGCGTCCCTTGGCAGGTACGGGCACTTCTGATCGTGTTGATGGGGCTCTCCTTCGCCGTACGTCTCTATGATCTTGAGGGCAAGAGTCTATGGAGCGACGAGGGGCTTACGCTCCGTCGGGCCGAGCAGCCGCTCGGCCTCGTCCTTCGGAATGTGAATTTGATCCCCGTCGATCCTGACTACGGGGATACCCGGCATCCCCAGGATGGCTCGAAGCCAACCAGTGTCGAAACACCCGACCTCCACCCTCCCCTATACTTCTTACTCGTGCACGTCTGGATTCAGCTGGCCGGCAAGAGCGAGTTTGCGCTGCGCTTCCCATCGGTCATGGCGGCGACGCTGGCCCTGCCGCTTCTCTACGCCCTGGCACGTTCTCTGTTTAGCTGTGAGGTAGGTCTATGGGCAGCGTTGCTGGGTGCCGTATCCCCATTCTACCTATGGTACGCGCAGGAAGCGCGTATGTACACCTGGCTCGTTGTCTTGAGTCTGACCTCGGTCTACCTGTTCCTGCCGCTATTAGAGGATAAACCACGTCGTACGGACTACGTGGCCTACGTCGCTGCTACCCTGGCGCTTCTTTACACTCATTATGCGGGGTTTCTCCTCCTAGGGTTCGAGGCTCTGGTTTACGCAGTAGTTCACTTGCGCGCTATGGAAACGCAGCGACTGCGTCGTCGTCAGACCTGGGCCATCTTGGCAGCTCTCGCCTTGACAGTCCTACCCCTTGCCCCCTTCCTATGGCACGTTTTCCACGTGCAGGCTTTCTCGTTCACCTATCGTCCTCTACCGTCCATTCTGAAGGAGGCCTGGGGCTCTTTCAGCCTGGGGCCTACGCCGTCGGCCGTTCAACCTTGGTGGCGCCTGTCACCCTTCTTGATCCTCCTCGGCGTCGGGACTCTGATGTACGACGTCCCCCGAAGAGGCCGAGCGTGGCTGATCGGGCTTGGCTATCTGGCCCTGCCGATTCTGATCCAGTATGCGCTCTCTTTTCTCAAGCCCAATTATATGAATCCACGTCACCTGATGGTCGTGACCCCGGCCTGGGAGCTTTTGATGGCCCAAGGATTGGCAACGCTGCGACGCTGGTCTAAACCAAGTCTGGTGTTGACCTTGGGCTTGGTGCTTTTCCTCAGAGGACGAGCAAACTGTGATATCCTCACATCCCATCAGTTCTGGAAAGATGACATACGAGGGGCGGTCAAGTACATTGAAGAGCGAGCCCGGCCAGGTGATGCTATCGTGCTCCACCATCCCGTGATACGTCTGACCTTCGACTACTACTACGATGGATCCTGTCCAGAAACTGCAATCCCACGCTACGGAAACAACCACAACACCGAGCAAGCTCAAGCGACCTTTGCCGAATGGGCGCGGCGCTATGAGCGCATCTGGTTTATGTACGGCCCACCGCCCACTTATTTTCCACACGATTTTCTACCAGATTGGGCGGACACATATCTGTTCAAGCTCCGTCAGCAGGAGTTCGAGGCATGGTGGACCTACGTGGGTGTCGCCGCCTACCAGAACAGCCTGCCTACGCTCAACGACCTGCCAGCGGGTGTGGAACCACTTGACGAGACGTGGGGAGCATTGCACCTGGTCGGCCTCCGGGCCCAGGATGGTACCGCGGGTGAGAATGGATGGCTCAATCTTTACTGGAAGACTCATGAAGTGCCACCGAACGAGCCACTCAACCTGAAGGTACAACTCCAAGATGACTCGGGGGTGACGTGGTACGAAAGGACAGCAGAGGTGCTACCGTTCTATACACCCGCCGCGTGGCCTTCCGACCAGCTTGTCCATACCGAATTCCGCTTGCCCCTGCCCGAGGACATACCGCCTATCAGCTATTCTGTAGGCTTGGAACCGATCGGAGTATCAACAGGTGACCTGCGGACGATAGGGCGCATGGCGGTGAATCGAGCGGCGATGCAAGATTCGGCACCCCGACCGATGGCTCGCTTCGAGGGTGGCATAGATCTTTTGACATCCGAACTACAGAGCCACAGGTTCCGGGCCGGATACCCTCTCACGGGCTATCTGACCTGGAGAGCTCACAGCGCTCCCAAAGAAGACTACCATCTGCGGGTTCGCCTTGTCGATCAACGGAGGAAAGAGGTAACCGCCAATCAAATCCCGATCAGTGCACCCGCCTTCCCGACCAGTGATTGGTTGCCGGGCGATCAAGTAGCAGGCCGTTTGTTCTTACCCCTCCCGGCCGACTTGCGACGTGCGTTCTACCGCGTGGAGATCAGCCTGGTAGACACACAAGACAGTCGCGTTCTCCCGGTTCAACGCTGGTACGGCAAGTGCGAGTGGCTCACTCTGGGAACTGTACACGTGGAGCCTTGGCCCCTGTTAACAGATGTACCGGAGGATATCGATCATCGGTTGGAGGACGGACATAAACAGCATCCCATAGAGATAGCAGGAAAGGTCCATCTGCGTGGTTATGACTTGATGCAGGATGGCGATACACTCGAGATAACCCTTTACTGGCAGGCAGAGGAAACCCTCGACAAGAACTATCACGTCTTCGTTCATGTAGGAGTGCCCGGTCAGCCGCCCCTGGCCGAAGCGGGCGGCTTGCCCGCAGGCTGGACGCGTCCCACGACGAGTTGGCGAGAGGGTGAAGTCATCATTGATGAGCATACTATCGACATGGCCGATTTGCCGCCCGATCGCTATGGCCTTATGGTGGGCTTCTACGAACCAGAGACGGGGCAGCGTCCCAGGACCACCGTGGGCGGTGATGTTGTCACCGGTGGCTATATTCTGCTGAGAGAGGTAGACGTAGAATGATCGCCAAGCTCCGCAAGCATCGGGCGTTCATCATCATTCTTTCCCTCTTCACGGTCTTGGCGTTGGTCTACGGCACTGCCATGCCAATCTTCGAGACCCCCGATGCCAACGGACACTACGCCTATATCCACGAATTGACCGAAGGACGCGGCCTGCCGATACAAGGTACACCGTCCGGCACCCGCGTTACCGGCTACGTGGCAAGCCATCCGCCACTCTATTACGCACTCTGTGCTGCTCTAACCGTGTGGATACCCGATGACGTGGACTTGGCAGAGTGGGCATGGCGCAATCCCCATCAGGCCATAGGGGATGCCAGCCAGACCGTCAACAAGAATCGCATGGTTCATACCCCGGCAGAGCGATTCCCTTGGCAGGGCACCCCGCTCACGATGCACATCTGCCGCTTCGTCTCCACGTTGCTTGGGGCCCTGGCCGTCGTCGCTACGTATGGGATCGCTCTGGAGCTCTTCCCCAAGCAGCGCTGGCTAGCTCTGGGAGCAACTGCCCTGGCCGCCTTCAACCCTATGTTCGTGTTCACCAGTGCGCGAGTGAGCAATGATGCGGCTGTGACCGCATTCGGCTCTCTCACCCTCTGGGGAGCGGTGCGCCTGGCGACGAGCGGGCTTTCCCGAAAGGGTCTCATACTGACCGGCGGGGCCCTCGGCCTAACAGCGCTCTCCAAACTGAGTGGAGTCGTCCTCGCGCCTGCTGTCGCGCTTGCTCTCGTATTCGACAGCGTCCGTATCTGGCACAAGCGACCAGAACAGCCTCTGTGCCAGCGTCTAGAAACATTCATCAGGCGTTCGGCGCCGGTCGTCTTGGCCGCGCTGATCGTGAGTGGGTGGTGGTTCGCGCGTAACGTGATCCTCTATGGTGAGTTGATGGGCGTCGATGCCTGGCTCAGTCACACGGCCACCGTGCGGGCGGAGCCGATAGGCGTGCTACGCGTGATCCCCGAGCTTCGCGGGTTGGAGAAATCCTACTGGGCGATGTTCGGTTGGTTCAACATCGCTGTGGCTCCCTGGATGTACACCGCCTGGCGAGTGTTGGTACGTGCGGCCATCGTGGGCCTGGCGCTTCTCTTCTCGGATCAGTGGACCTCCCGTCGGTCAGCATACCAGTTGCAGCAAGGTCTACTAGTTCTGGCCTTCGCTTTCCTTCTGAACCTGGGCTCTGTCTGGCGCTTCATTATGATCGTGCTGGGGGCACAGGGACGATACCTGATGCCCACCACTGCTCCTATATCGATCCTCATCATGCTGGGGCTGAGCCGTCTCCTGCCAGAAAGATTCTCTTTGGATCGTCGGCGCCCTGCATTGGCAGCAATCGTGGGCACCGCCCAATGTGCGTTGGCCGTAATCTCTCTATTCGTCTTCATCCTGCCGGCCTACGCCAAACCAAGTATCGTCCAAGAGGCCGATCTCCCAGAGGATATGACACGCCTCAACGTCAGCTTCGACGGAACCCCCGTCCAGCTTCTTGGGGGAGCCATCGAGGCCGATGGACTACATCCCGGCAGCGTGGCGCCCGTAAGCCTCTATTGGCGCGCCGCCGAGGTGCCAGAGGACGATTCTGTCGCTTTCATCCAGATTCTGGGGCGGGATATGGAGCCCATCGCCGGGGTTGACTGCTACCCTGGGCGAGGCAACTTCCCACCTACGCTTTGGCAATCAGGCGTCATCTACCGCGATCGCTACGACCTGACGATTGCCTCTGACATCGAGGTGCCCACGACAGGCTCTCTGCATGCCGGGCTTCGAAACGCGGATGGCGATAGGCTGTCACCGAGAACGCCTGTGGATCCGTCTCCAATTGACTTGGTGCTACTCGATCTTGCGCCGATCCGGCCGGTCGAGCCGGTTTCCGCTCAAGTCGCGCACCCTGTCGGAGCCCAACTTGGGGAGGCCATCACACTGGTAGGATACGACATATCCGCCGAGCGTGCACGCCCGGGGGACACGATCTCCGTCACGCTGGTATGGCGCGCGGAGAGAGCTCCGCAGGGCAACCATACCGCTTTCCTCCATCTGATAGACGAGCGCGATGCCCTCGTGACCCAGAGCGACCATCCACCGCTCGACGGCGCCTACCCCACGTCTTTCTGGGCGCCTGAAGATGTAGTGCGCGACCCCCACATCCTCACCATCAATCGGTCCGCATCTACCGGTCATTATCTACTTGTTGCAGGTATGTACAATTCCCGGACCCAGGAACGTCTGTCTGCCCGGACGCCAGACTGCGAATCGAGTTCAGACATTCGAATCGAGGATAACAGGGTAGTCATCGGCCAACTGATCGTCCAATGATGACACCTCAACTGAACCCGCTGAAGTCCTCAGCCCTTAGAACGAACTGGAAACGCGGGTCACTAGCTCGACTCGAACCATCCGCCAAGGGATGCCGTTTATCCCCGGGATGCCGTTTATCCCCGAGCACGAGTGGAATGGTTAAGAGAAAGACATCAGCCAATATCAGTGGGCTCTGGAAAGTCGGTCCTTGGACACTATGCCCTGCACATGGATGCTACCTTATCGTCGCTTTGTTCATTGTAGTGGGCATTGTCTACAGCCTCTCCACACCCGTTCTGGAGGCCTCCGACGAGTTCAAGCACTATCCCTATGTCCAGTACGTTCAGACCAACCATACGCTACCGGTCCTCGAGCCAGAGGTCTGTCAGGAATCCCCCGCCGAATGCCCATGGCTGCAGGATGGCGGCCAGCCGCCAAGCTACTATGGCTTGATGGCAGCGGCTACGTCGTGGATAGACACATCCGATCTCCCCACATTGCTCTGGAAGAACAAGCACGCCTTCATTGGCAATCCGACGCAGATCTGCAACAAGAATCTGATCATCCACCAGCCTGAGCAGGAGCGGTTCCCCTGGACTGGCGCCGTTCTTGCCGTGCACGTGATCCGCCTCCTAACACTCCTATTCGGAGCGGGTACAGTAGTTCTGACCTATCTTCTGGCCCAGGAGCTTTTCCCAGGACAGCCTGTGTTTGCGGTGGGGGCGAGTACCTTGACAGCTTTCAATCCAATGTTCCTCTTCGTCAGCGCTTCCGTCAACAATGATGCAATGGCCGCGTTTCTTGGAAGCTGGGCACTCTTGATCATGGTTAGGATCATAGATTGCAGACGAACATCATCCACAACCGATGCGACGTTGATCCGGCGAACCATGTTGCTTGGGCTGCTGATCGGTCTGGGGATATTGACGAAACTGAGCCTGCTGGGCCTTATGCCACTGGCTTTATTCGTCGTCGCTGTCCATACCTGGCATCAGTACTCGCACGAGTTGCCTCTTCGTCGTTCAGCCTTGGTTACTCTTCACCTACTTCTCATCGTTCTGATCGCTGCAGCGATCAGTGGCTGGTGGTTTCTGCGCAACTGGCGTATCTACGGCGATCCGACCGCACTAAATGCGTTCATCGCCGTACAAGGTCGTCGGGCACAGGCTCCTGCGCTCCGGGACTGGATCGGCGAGTTCGGGACGTTCCGATGGACCTACTGGGGCCTGTTCGGAGGCGTAAACGTGATGGCTCCCCGCGGTATCTACTCTTTCTTCGATCTGATCTCGCTAGCTGGACTGGTCGGCTTCGTGATCTGGGCCGTGCGACGAATGCAAGATGCAGGGCGTAAAATGACAACTCCCGACTATCGGATCCTCATCCCAGCGCTTTGGGCCATCACGCTCTTCATCTCTGTCTTGCGTTGGACCTGGATATCCCCTGCCTTCCAGGGACGCCTGGTCTTCCCCGGGATTGCCGGTATCAGTTCCCTGATGGTTTTGGGACTGTGTCAATGGTTCCCCGAGCGATACCGGGCTGCCGTGAGTCTGGGCGTGGGGGCGCTCCTATTGGCGATCGCCGCCCTGCTGCCATTCATCGCGATCAGGCCCGCTTACGCCCAGCCGGAGCCTCTCGCACTCTCCGACATACCCAAGAGCGTTCGTGTGGAGCCAATGGACGTGGGCGCTGTGGCCCGTGTGGTGGGGATCGATTTTGAACCGCAAGCACTGGAACCGGTAGCAAGGACTTCAGTCCTTCAGCTGTCCAATAAGACGTCAGCTCATAGCGTCAACGTGACCGTCTACTGGGAGGCCGTCAAATCTGACGAGAAGAACTACGTCAGTTTTGCCCGCCTGCTGGGGCGCGAGTACGAACTGGCGGGCCAGATCAACCGCCATCCGGCGTGTGGCATGGTGCCTACCGGCTTATGGCAACCCGGTCAGGTCTGGCGTGACCCATTCCGCATACCGATCGCGAAGGACGCCCGAGCACCAAGCCGGCTACACGTCGAGGTCGGTCTGTATGACCCAAAGGCCGAACATACCCTCGGAGCAATAAAAGTCGGAGAGGCGAAATTGGCACCTCCTAAACCACCGCCTGAGATCAGCTATCATACACTGAATGTGAAGCTAGCCGACGGGGTGACCTTGCTCGGGTATGATCTGGCACCGGCTGACGTCAACCCCGGCGAGACCCTCACCGTGACCCTGCACTGGAAGGCACGAGCGACGCCCTCGAGGGACTACCAGGTCTTCGTCCATGTGCTCGCAGACGACGCAGCAGACAGCCAACCACTGGCCCAGGGCGACGGCCCACCGCTAATGGGGGACTACCCAACGTCGCTATGGGCAGCCGGGGAGACGGTTCCTGATCCACACCCAATAACGCTACCCGCCGATCTGGCGGAGCAAAGTGGTAAGTCATATCAAATCCTAGTGGGCATGTACAATCTGGAGACAATGGAGCGACTGCCACGCGCCGATGGCACCGGCGCCAGTATCGAGATCCCTCTGACAACGGCGAGAGTAGGGAGTAAGGAGTAGGAAGTAGACCAAATGACAACCCAAGATTGGCTCCACCGCGTCTTCGCTTCCCGTCACCGCTGGCTCTCCGCAGGTGCCGCGCTGTTGCTCTGTGCGGCACTAGCAATCGGTGTCGGCTATCTCTTGTCTGAGCTTGGCCCACTCATCGCCGGAGCAGGTATGGCAGGGCTGTTCTTGGGTATCTGGATGCTTCAGGACATTGAAGTGGCCTACTGGTCCGTCATCGGCGTCGTCTGCCTCCTGCCCTTCGCCTCGTTTCCCTTCGACCTCGGTTTCACGCCCACTTTCCTCGACGCGGCACTGGGAGCCCTCTTCTTTGTCTGGCTGCTACAGATCGCCAGTGGTGCCCAGGACACGTTCGTTGCCACGCCTCTGGGACTTCCCGTCATTCTGTTCATGTTATTGGCGGTAGGAGCCTTTGTTTTCGGGCTCGGTCACGTTCCTCTGGCCCTAGGATTCCTGCAGACCTACCTCCGTCGTTTCGCGGAGATGATGCTCAGCGTAGCGCTCTTCTTCCTCGTGGTGAACACTGTACAAGATGACAGACGGCTGCGGCGTATGGTGCGCGCTTTAATGCTCGGAGGCTTTGCTTCCGCCTTGCTGGGCGTGGCTCTCTACGTCGTCGCCGACCAGATCTCCGCCGACGTCGTCATCCGTGCGCTATCGGCGTTGGGGCGAATCGGCTACCCCACCGGCCCGGGAGTCCTACGGTACATCCGAGAGAACCCCGAGCTACCGATGCGGGCCACGTCTACCTCCGTTGATCCCAACGTGCTGGGAAGCCTGCTCAACGTGACTCTGGCCATCAGCGTACCACAGCTCTTCGTCCGTCGCCCCATTATCGCCCGCCGCTACCTAGTGCCGATGTTAGGCGTGATGGCCCTCTGTCTGGGGTTGACGATGAGCCGCGGATCGATGGTAGGGCTGGCAGTCGCGCTGGCTATGGTGGCTACCCTGCGCTATCGCAAGCTCTGGATCCTCCTCGTGGGGGCCCTGGCGCTGATGCTCCTTCTACCACAGACACAAGAACTCGTGTCGCACTTCCTAGAGGGGTTCCGTGTCGAGGACCTCGCAACCCAGATGCGCATGGGCGAGTATAAGGATGCTCTGATCCTGATCCGGCGTTACCCACTGCTCGGCGTCGGTTTCGCCGCTTCCCCAGATATCGACACCTACATCGGCGTAGCCAATCTCTACCTTCTCATCGCCGAGGTGATGGGACTGGTGGGATTAACCAGCTTTCTCGTCGTGATGAGCGTGCTCTTCATCCACTTCTGGCGCACCTGGGTGGCTGTGTCTCGTCGAGACCTACCCTCCGGAAACGCACGGATCGACACTAAGCAAAGCGACGCAGGCACCCTGGAAGCTTTGTGGTGGGGTCTGCACGCCGGGCTCATAGGAGCACTGACGGGTGGCATCTTCGACCACTACTTCTTCAACCTAGACTTCCATCATTCAGTCACGCTCTTCTGGCTGGTGGTTGGGCTGGCGACGGCGGCCACGGAACTGATGTGGAGCGCCGTCGTCCCGACGGCGCTGCGGTTTTCCGCCGGAAGGCGTTCCACAAGGCGGTCAGACAGCTTCTCAAGCTAGCCAGGGAGCACAGCCTGCTGCATCAATAAGCGCAGCGACAGTGAAGCGGCTGGAGCGCCGTCGTCCCGACGGCAATGCCCCTCGCCATATGCGTTGTGGTGCGGAGACACAGCATGCACTTGCTAAGCGTCAAGCCATAGTGCGTTGCACCTTGGCTGTAGATTCCTTCCACCGACGGCGCCCAGAGGCGTTCATTCGCACCCTTCGTTCAAGCGTGTTATAATCAAAACACGTTGAAGTATGAGAGCGTCGCCAAAGACTATAGGCTTGGAGCGCTCATACGACCAAACGAGGTGTAGTGCATTGCTAGGAAATCTCTTTGACCCAAACCGGCTTATGACGCTTGGCATTCTTTTCTTGACCAGTATGCCGCTCCACGAGTGGGCACACGCTTGGGCAGCCTTTCAACTGGGCGATGACACAGCCGCTCGGCAGGGACGGCTCACCATCAACCCGCTGGCCCATCTGGATCCGATCGGTACGCTCTCACTGCTCTTCTTCGGCTTCGGATGGGGCAAACCCGTGCCGGTCAATCCGTACCGCCTACAGGGGGATATGCGTAGGAGCCACGCGCTGGTGAGCATCGCTGGCCCTCTCTCCAATCTCGTGCTAGCGATGCTTGCTGCGATCCCTTTCCGGCTCGGGTGGCTGATTCCCTTCAGCGGCACTTCAATGATCAGCTTGCAGAGTATTCTGATCCAGTTTGTTAGCATCAACCTGGCCCTGATGATCTTCAATCTGATCCCGTTCCCGCCCCTGGATGGCTCTCGGGTCCTGGCCTGGCTGCTGCCGCGGGAATGGGCCGCCAAACTGGAACAACTGGAACGGTTTGGTGGGCCGGGCTTGATGTTGGGGCTCTATCTTCTATCTAGGCTAGGCATACTTGGCCTGATTATGAACCCACTGATGAACTTCATGTTCCGAGCGCTGCTCGTGTATTGATAGAAATGGAGCGCCGTCGTCCCGACG
>CAYQZG010000145.1:7788-10451 GCA_964421785.1 uncultured Anaerolineales bacterium | reverse complement strand
CCTGGGAGACCGAGTACACCAACGGCAAGTACGGCATCTGGGCCCGGCAGGCCCGGCCCGAGGAGGTGCTGGAGCCCCCCTTCCCGGTGATGCCGGTGGGGCCGGCGGAGGACCGCACGATGCCCGTCGTCGCCGGCGGCGGCCGCTATCTGGTGGCCTGGGAGCATGATCGTGCGGGAACCTCCTATGTGGACATCCACGGCCGGCTCTACACGCCCTATGCTGTGTTCCTGCCCGTCATCCTTCGGGCCTTCTAGCCTTACAGAACGGCTGAAGCCGTTACTACAACCTCGCCCTCCCAATCGTAGTAACGACTTCGGTCGTTCCCCCCATCAGCCTGACACCACGGCCCCGCTGAACAGCTGAAGCCGCTATTACAACCCCTGGGCCGCTTGGCCTGACGCACATACGTAGTCGCTCAGTCGCCTTATCGCTCTATCGCAGGGCAATCGCATTTGGAGGATTGGGTCGACTGTGGGCTGCTTGCTGCGCCCCTTTGCTCGCTCTGGATCTGGCGATCCAGGCTGAGCGAGGATGCCAGTCCCATCCACGGCCTGGATCTGGCAATCCAGGCTGAGCGAGGATGCCATGTGCGATTGCCCTGCCTATCCCCCCCCCATTTCACTTGACGCTGAGCCAGCGCTGTGGCACAATCCCCTTCACCATGTTTCTGCCAACCACCCCGCAAGAGGTAGCCGAGCGCGGCTGGGACCAGCTGGACGTGATCCTGGTGACGGGCGACGCCTATATCGATAGCCCCTTCATAGGCGTCGCCGTCATCGGGCACGTGCTGGCGGACGTGGGGTACCGGGTGGGCATCATCGCCCAGCCGGACATCCACAGCCCCGAGGACATCACGCGCCTGGGCGAGCCGGCCCTCTTCTGGGGCGTATCCGGCGGCAGCATCGACTCCATGGTGGCCAACTACACCGCGCTGGGCAAGCCGCGCCGCTCCGACGACTACACCCCCGGTGGCCGGAACGACCGGCGCCCCGACCGCGCCGTCATCGTTTACACGAATCTGATCAAGCGGTATGCCGGGAAGAAGGTGCCTGGCACTGGAACGGCGGCTTCGCCAAGTGCCAGGCACCAGGAGGGGCGCGGGAAGAAGGTGACGGGCACTGGAACAGCGGCTGCGCCAAGCGCCGGGCACCGTCCGGCGCCCATCGTGTTGGGTGGGGTGGAGGCGAGCCTGCGCCGCGTGGCCCACTACGACGCCTGGGATGACGCTGTGCGCCGCTCGGTGCTGCTGGACGCCAAGGCCGACTATCTGATCTACGGCATGGCGGAGAAGAGCGCGCTGGCCTTCGCCGATGCGCTCCGCTTCGGGGACGACCCGCGCCACCTGCGGGGGCTCTGCTACGTGGACCAGGCGCCGCAGAAGGGATACCTGGAGCTCCCGGCCTACGAGGAGGTGGTGGACAGCGACGAGGCCTTCACCGAGATGTTCCACACCTTCTACCGCAACAACGACCCGCGCAGCGCCCAGGGGCTCGTGCAGCGGTACGCCAACCGGTATCTGATCCACAATCCGCCGGCGCCCTACCTGACCCAGGATGAGTTGGACCGGGTCTACGCCCTCGACTTCGAGCGGGATGCCCACCCGATCTACGCGCAGCAGGGCGAGATCAGGGCGCTGGAGACAATCAGGTTCGCCGTCAGCACCCACCGCGGCTGCTACGGGGAGTGCACGTTCTGCGCCATCGGGGTGCACGAGGGGCGCACGGTGCGCTGGCGCAGCCCGGCATCGATCGAGGCGGAGGTGCGAGAGATCGCCCGCCGGCCGGACTTCAAGGGCATCATACAGGACGTCAGCGCCCCCACGGTCAACATGTACGGCTTCGAGTGCCCGCGGAAGCTGCGCGAGGGCGCCTGCGAGGACCGGCGCTGCCTCTATCCTGACGTCTGTCCTTCGCTACCGGTCGATCACAGCCGGCACCTGGAGCTGCTGCAGCGCCTGCGGAAGGTGCCGGGCGTGCGGAAGGTCTTCGTCTCGTCGGGCCTGCGCCACGACATGGTGCTGGCGGACGAGGCCTACGGCGACGAGTATCTGGAGGAGGTGGTGGCGCACCACGTCTCCGGGCAGATGAAGGTGGCGCCGGAGCACACGGAGGCGCACGTGCTGGAGGCGATGGGGAAGCCGGGGCCAGAGGCACTGCTGGCGTTCCGGGAGCGTTTCTTTGAGGCGACGGAAGAGGCCGGGCTGCCGCAGTTCCTCACCTACTACATCATAGCGGCACACCCCGGCTGCACGGCGGGCGACATGCGGCGGCTGCGGGACTTCGCGGTGGAGGAGCTGGAGGTGCTCCCGGAGCAGGTGCAGATCTTCACGCCCACACCGTCGACCTACGCCACGCTGATGTACCACACGGAGACGGACCCCTTCACAGGCGAGCGAGTGTTCGTGGAAAAGGGGTTCAAGGGAAAGCGGCGGCAGAAGCGCATCCTGAGTTCATAGGCTCTGGGGGAGCGTCGGGACGGCATTTCGCGTTGCTACGTGCCTCACTACGAACGCGTGATCCGTCCATCGTTCGTCGTGCGCTCCGCAGAGAAACGGAGTAGCGCCGGGGCGGCAATCGGCTGAGCTACGCTCAGCTTGCCGTGCCTAACTACAAACAGGTGGTCGCAACTACACGCGCGTGGTCTGTTCAAGCACGCGGCGG
>CAYQZG010000145.1:0-7688 GCA_964421785.1 uncultured Anaerolineales bacterium | reverse complement strand
CAACTACACGCGCGTGGTCTGTTCAAGCACGCGGCGGATGGCCTGGGCCAGCTCGCGGGGCTCAAAGGGTTTTTCGACGACGGCGGTGACGCCGCCCGCCCCCACGTCATCCTCGTCCCCGTCAACCGCGTAGCCCGTCACCACCAGCGTCTTCAGCTCCGGATAGCGCTCGTGCAGCGCCTGCACCAGCTCGCGCCCCCCCATCTCCGGCATCACCAGGTCGGTGATCACCAGCGCCGGTCGCTCTGACCGGCAGAGCTCCAACGCCTCTCGCCCGTTCGCCGCCGCCACCACGTGGTAATCCAGGGACATCAGCAGTCTGCGCATGGCGTTCCGCACCTGATCCTCGTCCTCCACCAGCAGGATCGTCTCGCCGTGGCCACGCGGCATCCCCCGCACGTCCACGCGTATCTCATCCAAGCCCTCCCCGCTGTGAGCCGGCAGGTAGACCCGGAAGGTGGTGCCGACGTCGACCGCCGTCTCCACGGTAATGTGGCCTCGGTGCTGGTCCACGATGCCGTGCACCTGCGCCAGCCCCAGCCCCGTGCCCATCCCGGGCCCTTTGGTGGTGAAGAAGGGCTCGAACAGGTGCGCCTGCACCTCCTCCGTCATGCCGACGCCCGTGTCCGAGACGGCCAGACAGATCCAGTCGCCAGGCGCCATGTCAACGACGGGCGGCTTCTCGTCCGGCGCCATCGTGTTGCGGGTAAGGCTGATGCGCAGGTCTCCGCCCTCGGGCATAGCGTCCCGCGCGTTCAGGGCCAGGTTCATCAGCACCTGCTGGATCCGGGTGGGATCAGCCTCCACGATGTGTCGCCCCGGCCCGGTCTCGTCGAGCACTGAGATGTTCTCCGGAATGGTGTGCTCCAGGACGCGCACGGCCTCCCTGACAAAGGGCTTGAGGTCCAGCGGCTGGGTCTTCATCCTGGAACGGCGGCTGAAGTCCAGGATCTGCTGCACCAGCCCGGACGCCTGTTTCGATTCGCCGACGATGATCTCCATGAACGACGCCAACGTGGGCGGCAGATTAGGATGGCGGAGGGCCATGTCGGCGTAGAGGAGAATGCTGGAGAGGAAGTTCCGGAAGTCGTGGGCGATGCCGCCGGCCAGCTGGCCCAGGGCGGCCAGCCGTTCCTGCCGCTGTACTTGCTCCTCCCGCTGTCGCTGCGCTGTCACGTCGTCGAACACCAGCACCCATCCGTCGACCTCACCGCCCTCATCGCCCACCGGCCGGGCGACGATCTCGAACGTGCGGCCATCGGCGCCCAACTCGTGCCGGCGGCCCGGAGGCGGTGACACGAGCAGCTCCTCCAGGGGGCGATTGCCCAGACGGTCCAGCCTATCTCCCTCTCGTGGCGAGCGGCCCGACACGTCAGGCCTGCCCGAACCCGCGGGGGCGCCCACCAGGAGGGCCAGATCGTCCTTCGCTCTCCGATTGGCCAGCAGGATGCACCGTTCCGCGTCCAGCAAGAGGATGCCCTCCGGCACGTGCTCCATCGTGGTCTCCAGCCGCCGCCGCTCGGCCTCCAGCGCGGCGCTCAGCCGCGTCTGGTGGAGGGCCACGGCCATCTGGTCCGCCACCTCACGGACGATATCCGCGTCGTCCGAGGTAAAGGCGTTCGGGCTCTCTGACCCCAGGCCCAGGACACCGATCAGCTCGCCGCGGGCGATCAGGGGAGCGCCGACGTAGGAACGGAGGCCGATGTCGCGGAGCGATTGCACAGTCGGGAGTGGTTCAGAGACAGCTGTAACGTCCTGCTCCACGAAGACGCCGCTTTGTCGGAGCAGTTCGAGCTCCACAGCGCCCACCTGCAAGGGGAGAGAGGTGCCGGCCTCCAGCCCGAACGCAGCCTCGGGATGGAGAGCGAACAAGGTGGCCTCCTGCGCCTGGGGATTGAATGTCGCTGCGGCAGCCGCCGTGCAGGGCACCAACCGCTGAACGTGCTGCAGGGCGGCCTGGGCGATGCTCTCCGGCGACTCCGCCTCCAGGATGGCCTGATCGATGGTGTGAAGGGCCTCCAGTCGGGCGGTGTGGCGGCGCAGCGCCTCCTCAGCGCGCTTGCGCTCGGTGATGTCGGTGAAGACGGAGATCACGCCGCTGAAGCGCCGATCCTCGAAAAGCGGCCGGGCGCTGACGAGGACGGGGATGCTATGGCCGTCCTTTCTCAACAGGTCCGTCTCGTAGTGGTTGACGACGTCCTGGTCACGCTGTGGAGCGCCGTCGTCCCGACGGCAGTGTTGGGCGGGAATCACGGAGGAGACAGGCCGGCCCAGCAGTTGCTCCGGATGGTAGCCGAGAAGCTCTGCCGTCATAGGGTTGGCAAAGGTGATGTGCCCGTCAGCGTCCTCTATGAGAATGCCCTCGGCCATGCTCTGGACGATGCCCTCGTTGAACTGCTTGAGCCGACGGGTCTCAGCGAACAGCCGGGCGTTGTCCAGGGCGACCGCCAGCTGATCGGCCAGCACCCCCAGGGCCTCCAGGTCGGTAGCGTCGAAGGCGTTCCGCTCCCTCGACTGCATGTCCATCACGCCCAGCAGGCGATCCCCGCGCATCACCGGCACGGCCAACTCCGAACAGGTGTCGGGCAACTCCTCCCAGAGCATGTAGCCGGGATCCCGGCTGACGTCGGGCACCAGCGCCGGCCGGCGGCTCCGGGCCACCCGGCCGATGATCCCCTGTCCCAGCGACAGCCGGTGGCCCACGGGCGGTTCGCCATCCTCGTACCCGCCGTGGCCCGCAGCAAGCACCACCTCGTCGCCCTCTCGCAGGAACAGGTTGGCGTTGTAGCAACCGGTGACCTCCTGCAGGGACTGCAGGACCTGGGGCATGATCTCATCCTGATCCAGCAGAGCCGACATCTGGCGCGCCGGGCGGGCGATGGCCTTGAGCTTCGTCGTCAGATCCTGAGCTTGCTCAAGCAGCTGGGCCTTGCGCCAGGCCGCGGCGACCTGGTGGGCGAAGGCGGTGATGGCCGGGACGTCGGCAGCGGTCAGGTCATCGGACTGCACGGCCAGGATGCCGATGACCTCGTCCTCCACGACGAGGGGCGCGTCGATGGCCTGGCGGATGCCCACAATCCTGACGATCTGAGAGGCGAATCTCTTGATCGGCCGGGGGAGCAACTGCTGCACGAGGCGGTCCGTGTCCTCGACGAAGACGGTCTTCTTCTCCTGCACCACCTCCCTGTAGGCGTCGGCCCTCTCCACCGGGATGTAGAAGCCCTCGAGTGGGAGCCCGGCCAATCTCTCGGCAGCCTTGATGGCCGAGGATCGGTAGGTGAGGTACTTGGGGAAGAGTTTGGTCTGGGCCTCATTGGTGAGGTAGACGGCGCAAGAGAACCCCACCTTGCCCAGTTCCTCCGCCACTGCGTCGAACACCTCCTGGGGCGTCAACGCCTTCTCGGTGGCCAGAGCCGCCTTGTTCAGCGCTTTCAGCAGGCCCTCCGCCCGCCTCCGCTCGGTGATGTCTCTGGAGACAGCGAGAAGCTCTCCGATGTCTCGGTCCACGCCGAGAATGGGTGAGACCATGACGCCCCACCATTTGGGGGTTCCCTTGACGGTGGGGCAGTGTGCTTCGAAATAGCCGGTTCCGCCCTCCAGGGCCGTCTCAATGGCGGATGCCGCATGCTCGCGACCCTCGCCCTCCCAGAAATCGATCCACGACTCGTTCAAGAAGGGATCGATGTCCTCAATCTCCAGCAGTTCCTGTCCGCCTGCGCTCATAAATTGCAGGTTGCCGTCCAAGTCAAGCAGCTTAATGCAGTCCCTGCTGCTCTCTATGATGGCCCTGTTCAAGGCCTCGCTCTCCCGCAGGGCCCTCTCCGCCCGCTTGCGCTCGGTGATGTCGCGTGCCACGATCAGCAGCACGGTCTGGTCGCCGATGGTTTGGAGCTGCCCGGTGATCTCCACCGGAAAGCGCTCACCGCTCGCCCGCACGTTGACTCTGTCGAGGGGCTCGGTGGGCATCTCGCCCCTCGCCCATTCGTCCGGAATCAGCACCAGCTCTCCCGACGGAACCAGGTCGTTCACAGTCTTCGCGAGCAGTTCATCGCGCGTGTACCCGAACATCTCGCACGCCCGATCGTTGACGTCTAGGATCTCACCGGAGAGGCTCTCGACGAAAATAGCGTCCTGGACGCCATTGAAGATGCTGCGGTAGCGATCCTCGCTCTCCCGCAGCGCGGCCCGCTCGCGCGCCAGCTCGGCGCGGTGGAAGGCGTCCTCCAACACGGCGGGCAGCCGAAAGAGGTAGCCGGCGCTCTTGACCACGTAGTCAGCAGCGCCGAGCTTGAGGGCCTGGACGGCGACTTCCTCATCGCCGCGGCCGGTGACCAGCACGACAGGCACGTCCAGTCCTCGCCGCTGGCGCATCTCCTTGAGCAGCTCCAGGGCGTTCATGCCGGGCAGGTTGTAGTCGAGGAGCATGACGTCCCAGCTCTCGGGCGTGGTGGAGAGACGCTGCAGGGCCTGGGCCCCGCTCTGCGCCACCTCGAGTTCGATGTGACGTGCATGGCGGGCCAAGTGGCGCTCGGTCAGATCGATATCGGTGGCGCTGTGCTCGGCGTACAGGACGCGCAAGGGCTGAGCGCGTCGGGAGGCGCGGGTCTGGAAGCGCCGAAAGGCATCCTCCAGGATCAGCGGGAGGTGGGTCATGTAGTCCCTGTGCTTGACGACGTAGTCGGCAGCGCCGAGCTTGAGGGCCTGGACGGCGACATCCTCGTCGCCGCGCCCGGTGACGATGACCACGGCGAGCGGCAGGCCGCGCTCACGGATGGCCTTCAGGACCTCCATGCCGTCGCCGTCGGGCAGCTTGAGATCGATCAGAGCCAGGTCGTAACGCTCGGCCACGTCCTCAGACACGTCCTCCAGGCGCCGGCACGCTTCGCGCACGGTGGTGACGATGTCCAGCTCGATCTGAGGCGCGCTCTTGGCCAGCTCGCGTCGGGTCAGATCAGCGTCGAACGGGTCGTCCTCGACGTATAATACCCTCATTGCACAACCTCCCTCAGTCGAGGTGCCGCGTCAGCGCGGCGGTTTGTTGAGCACCGTCCAATAAACCTCGATCTGCTCAGCGACCTCCACGAACTTCTCGAAGTTAACGGGTTTGATGATGTAGGAGTTGGCGCCCAGGTCGTAGGAGGCCGCGACGTCAGAGTCCTCGCTGGAGGAGGTGAGGACGACCACGGGGACGCTGTAGGCGCGGGGGTGGGCCTTGAAGCGGCGCAGGACCTCAAGCCCATCCAGCTTGGGCAGCTTGAGATCGAGCAGGATCACCACCGGCAGTTGCTCGCCCGCCTCCCACCGCGACAGGTAGTCGAGCGCCTCCTCGCCGTCGCGGGCGACCTCAATGGGGTTGACCAGTTTGCGCCTGGCAAAGGCGCGCTTGGTCAGGTCGACGTCCATGGGGTTGTCCTCCACCAGGAGGATGGGGCGGCTGACCGCGTCAAATTCATTCATGATTGCTTTGCCTTTTCTTTGTGCTCTTCTAACTCACCGCAGAGGCGCGGAGGCCGCAGAGTGTTTTCTTAGTTTCTTTCTCACCGCAGAGGCGCGGAGGCCGCAGAGTGTTTTCTTTGTTCTTTTTCTCACCGAAGAGCTGGAGCGCCGTCGTCCCGACGGCAAGCCGAGACCGCTGAGGTGTTTTCTTTGTTCTTTTTCTCACGCAGAGGCGCGGAGGCCGCAGAGGTGTTCTCCTTCCGTCCATCACCTTGGGATCTCCAGATAGAAGGTGGCGCCCGCGCCCGGCTCGCTCTCGGCCCAGACGCGCCCACCCATCCGCGCCATGGCTCTGCGCACAATGGCCAGGCCGACGCCGGTGCCAGGGTAGTCCTCCTCGCGATGGAGGCGCTGGAAGATCTCGAAGATGCGATCGTGATAGGTCATGTCGAAGCCGATGCCGTTATCTCGCACCCAGAGGAGGCAGGTGTCGGGGTCCTCTCGCCCGCCAATCTCGATGCGGGGCTCGCCCACCTCGCGGGTGAATTTGAGGGCGTTGTTGAGGACATTGCGTAGGGCCTGGGTGAAGCTCTCGGTGTCGGCGACGACCTCGGTACAGAGCAGGTCGACCGAGATCTGGACGCCGCGCCTCTCAATCATCTCGGCGTGCTCGGCGATCAGGGCCTCGATCAGGGCTCGGGGGTTCACGCGCCCCCTGGTGAGCGAGCGGCGCTCCAGGCGCGAGTAGGCCAGCAAGTCCTCGATCAACCGTCGCATCTGGTCGGTGGCGTAACGGATGGTGTGGAGGAAGGTACGCCCCTCCTCGTTCAGATGGTCGGCGTGATCCTCGAGCAGCAGGCGGCTGTAGCCGTCGATGCCGCGGAGGGGGGCTTTCAGGTCGTGGGAGACGGAGTAGGCGAAGGTCTCCAGCTCGCGGTTGGTGGCCTCCAGCTCCGCGGTGCGCTCGGCCACGCGCTGCTCGAGCTCCTCTGCGTAGCGGTGTATCTCCTGGTGGAGAAGCGCTTTCTCCAGGTTGGGCGTGACCTGAGCGGCCATGGCCTCGAGGAAGGCGCTATGGGCCTCGAAGTCGCGCTCCAAGGCCGAGGCGAGCCCGAGCACGCCGATGACCTCCTCGCCGCTGCGCAAGGGCAGCGCCGCGAAGGAGCGGAGGCCGGCCTGCTTGCACTCCTCCCAGGTGCAGCGGGGGTCGGATTGGATGTCCCTGGCGTAGACGGACCGACCCTCGCTGACGGCCAGCCCGCACAGGCATTCCCCGACCCGGTGGATGGGCGTCCCCCGGTGGGCGTACGGTGTATGGGCGGGGCCGCTGCCCTGGAGGATCAGCTCGTCGCCCTGGCGGAGAAAGAGGACGGTGAGGTCGGGGTGAACGGGTCCGGCGACCTCCTGGAGGGCGGTCTGCACCACCTGCTCGATCGAGAGGCTGGCGCTGACACGACGGCCGAGGGCGTTGAGGGCGGCCAGCTCCTCGACGCGTTCCTGGATGGCCTGCTCGGCGCGTCTGCGCTCGGCGATCTCGCGCTGCAGCCCGCGGTTGGCCTGGGCCAGGGCGCGCTCGTTGCGGCGGCTGCGCGCCAACGCGTCGTCGATGCTGCGGGTGGCGAGGTAGAGGAGGACCGCTGCCAGGGCCACGTTGGCGGTCAAGGAGAGCCAACGGGCGGTCGGCGTGAGGTGGATGAGGGGGTCGATGAGGAGGCCGTTGTTCTCGGCGTAGAGCATGCCCAACGCGGCCACGGCGCTGAGGGCCGTGAAGCCAACGGCGGCACCTCCATCGAGCAGCAAGCCGGCCAGCACGGTGACGGCCACATAGCCCGGGGAGACGCCGCTGGCGATGCCGCCGGAGCTATAGATCAAGGCGGTGTCCAATGCCCAGACCGCAAAGACAAAGAGCTTGCCGGCGAGACGGACGTAGCCGCGACGTATGAGGATCTGCATGCCGAGCATCAGCAGGGCGACCACACTCGTGGTCGTGAGGCCATAGGCCGGCGTGCGGAAGATGAAGGGGGTGACGAAGGCGATCGTCCCCACGACGGCCAAGATAGCCAGGGAAATGGTGTTGAGTATGCCAGCGACGCGGGTCTTGTCCTGGTCCGCAAAGACCGGCGGCGCAAAGAATCGTTTGATCCAGGTTTGCGTGGTCAAGTGTCTCTCTCCCGCTTCATGGTGATCGTCCTGCAGGGTCTAGTGCCATTTCACGCATCTAACCTGGAGTTCTCAACCGCTCTGAGCCCCGT
>CAYQZG010000144.1:2432-10528 GCA_964421785.1 uncultured Anaerolineales bacterium | reverse complement strand
CCGCCGTCTCCCTCCCCCCCTGGGGGAGGGCCAGGGAGGGGGGGAGGTTCAGCAATCTTGCCCGCCCCTCCGCCGTCTCCCTCCCCCCCTGGGGGAGGGCCAGGGAGGGGGGGAGGTTCAGCAACACCCGTCACACATCAAACGTGCTCCAGGGAACGAACACCGCCCCTTCCATAATACGTCGTGCCGTCCGGCCCACAGAAGCGCGCACCAGATGCACAACACCATCATCAGATCGCACAACAGCCTCGACATCGATCACCCCGGCCGGGTGGCCGATCCGCGTCAGACTGCGGCCACGCGATTCCGGCCGGGCCGTTTGATGGACGATCGTCCCCGGGAGTTTGGCAGCAGCCCCCGTGCACACGGTGCCTGTAACAGCATAAGCTTTGTGCATCCTGAGCATAAACAGGAGTCTCGCCACGAAGTCCACGTCCTCAGACTCGACCACATGGCCGGTTGTAAAGTCGACGTAGTCCGCGGGTGGGCTGATCAGAACAAAGAACGGAATGTACGGACTCTCGCGGGCTGCGTCTCGCCAGTCCCCAACCAGGCCGATTTCAGCGGCGACTGTGCCGCGTATCCGTTCAATCCGATCGTTCAATGCTCGATCGGCGTCGATCTCATCCGGCGTCTCCGTCCCTTCTATGCCCAGGTCGTGTGCTCGGACGAAGACACACGGATTCCCTGCATCCACGACCGATACGTCAACCGGGCCGACACCCTCTACGGACATCTGATCCACAGGATTGCCGGTGGGCAGGATACGTCCGGTCACGGCACCGGCGGTGTCGGAGAAGTCGAGATCGATTCTTGCCCCTGTTCCAGGGACGCCGTCAATGTGATAGTGACCCTCGACAGCGGCTTTGCCATTGACCACCGGCACGTCCGCCACCAGGATGCTCTCTGTGTTGGTCTGGTGGATGCGTACCGTCGTCTTGGGTTCCACAGCATCAACCAGACCCTCGTCGATGGCAAAGGGACCCACGGCCGATGAGATGTTCCCACAGTTCCCCTTGTAGTCCACCAGGGGTTCCTCGATACTCACCTGTGCAAACGTATAGTCCACGTCGGCATCCTCGCGCGTTGGAGGGCCGATGATCGCCAGCTTGCTTGTGAGCGGGTCAGCACCCCCCATACCGTCGATCTGCCGAACGTCGGGGCTTCCATACATGCGCAGGATGACGCGGTTGCGAAGCTCGGGCTCTGTCGGCAGATCCCCCCGCATGACAAACAAGGCCCGGCTTGTGCCGCCGCGCATAACGGCGCAACGTATTCGCTTCTGCTCCTCGTACGGCTTCATAGATCCGTTTCCCTCTCTTCTCTACGTCTTAGGGCAACCGCGAGAATGGCTGTGCGTCTGACGCCGGCTGATCCCGGGCAGCGCCATCTACGCATCCAACTGCTTCTTCACGTAGGTCGTCAGCCCGCCGGCCTCGATAATCTCGACCAGATACGCGGACAGAGGCTGTGCTGACCCTCGGAAAGGCCGTGTCAGATTCTCGATCTCACCGCTCTCCAGATCAATGCGGATCTCGTCTCCGTCCTCAATGCCCCTGACCGTCTCCGGTGAGGTGAGCGCAGGCAGTCCCAGGTTGATGCAGTTCCGGAAGAAGATGCGCGCGTACGAGCTGGCCAGCAGACACGATATGCCCAGCGCCTTCAGCGCAGTCGGCGCGTGCTCCCGCGAGCTGCCACATCCGAAGTTCTCGCCGGCCACGACGATGTCGCCCGGGCGAACCAGCTCAGCGAACCGGGGGACCAGATCCTCCAGGCAGTGCATCGCCAAAGCCTGGGGGTCTGTCAAGCTCAGGTATCGCCCCGGCAACAACTGATCCGTATCCACGTTGTCGCCCAGCTTCCAGACGCGTCCTTCTGCCAGCATATCATCACCTCATCACCTCATCGGGGTGCGCTATGCGGCCCACCACTGCGGAGGCCGCCGCCACCACTGGGGACGAGAGGAATACCTCGCTCTCAGGGTCTCCCATCCTACCCACGAAGTTACGATTCGTCGTTGATATCACGCGCTCCCCGGCGGCCAACAGCCCCATGTGGCCCCCGAAACACGGTCCACAGGTTGGTGTACTGACCGCCGCACCTGCCTCGGCAAAGACCTCCAGCAGCCCTTCGCGCAGTGCCTGGAGATAGATGTTCTGTGTGGCGGGAATGACGATCAGGCGTAGCGCGCTGGAAACTCGCCTGCCCTCCAAAACCCGTGCCGCCTCCCGCAGATCATCAATCCGTCCGTTCGTGCAGGAGCCGATGAAGCTTGCGTCCAACGGAGTTCCGATCACGTCGCTCAACGGCCTTACGTTGTCGGGGGAAGAGGGGCATGCCACCTGGGGCTCGATCGCGCTCACATCGATCGTGGCGACGGAATGGTAATGGGCATCTGGATCAGAGCGGCACACCGGCGCAGCGCTGCTCCAGGGCTCACCTGGTCCCACGGCTTCTAGGTAGCGCACCGTCTCCTCGTCCACCGGGACGATCGCGTTCTTCGCGCCCGCTTCGACGCCCATGTTGCACATCGTCAGTCGCTGATCGACCGTCAGTGACTCAATCACCGGTCCCACGAATTCCATCGTGCGGTACAGCGCGCCCGCCACGCCGATCTCTCCGATCGTGTACAGGATCAGGTCCTTGGCGCCCACCCAGGGTCCTAGATCACCCTCGTACACAAACCGCATCGTCTCGGGCACGCGGAGCCACACGCTTCCCAGCGCCATGGCCGCCGCGACGTCTGTACTGCCGAATCCAGACGCGAAGGCCCCCAGTGCACCGTACGAGGTGGTGTGCGAGTCGGCCCCCACCACGACCATACCTGGCTGTATCAGCCCCTCTTCCGGCAGAAGCGCGTGCTCTACGCCGTAGTTCCTGCCCCGCCCCGCCTCAAAGTAATGCGCAATCCCCTGCTCTTGGGCGAACGCTCGCAGGGACTTGGTCGCTTCGGCGGCCAGGACGGTGGCGTTAGGCACGAAGTGATCGCAGACGATGGCCACCCTGTCGGGCTCGAAGACGCGCTTAGCCCCCATACGTCGGAACTCGATCACGGCCATGGGCATCGTGGTATCCTGCCCGAAGACGAGATCCACTGGCACATGCACGATCTCCCCCGGTCTCACGTCCGCCCGACCTGACGCACGGGCCACGATCTTCTCCGTCATCGTCATGCCCATGCTTTGCCCCTCATTCGAGTCATAGCACTAGCCGATCAAGGTGAAGAGCTTGCTCACGTCATCCACCGCGTGGATACCGGTCACGAAGTCGATGATGCGCCCGATTCTCTCTGTCTCCTCGATCTCACGCGCTGCCAGGTGGGTGAACTTCTCCTCCAGGTCCTCCTGGCTGACCGGATTGCGCCAATCCCCCTTCGGGTCCTCAACCTCGGACGTGAATGCCGTGCCGTCCTCCATCGTCACCGTCACGGCACACGAGTAATGCTCGGGGTACCGTCGCTCAAACTCATCGTCCACCACCCACTCGACCTTCTGCATAAGCTGTCTGACGTCTGGACGATGTATGTTCTTCTCCGTGAAGGTCTCCACGTCGATCTTGCCGTCGATCAGCGCAATCGCCGCCTGCCACGGCATGCTGAACTGGGTGTCCACCACGTTTTGCGGATCCGTCTTGCGCGGTCTCGCCAGCAACCTGATGGTGTAGTCCGATGAGCGGATCAGGACCCGCTCTATCGTCCCTGGGTCAGGCTGAAACCGGCTCGCGACGTCCAGGCACGCGTCCAAATGTCCGGCCGAATAGCGACAGCAAGGATAGACCTTGATGCTCGTCTTGGCAAAGGCCCACCTCTCGCCCAACCCATCCATGATCCAGCTCGTGTCGTACTCGCGATTGTAGGAGTAGGCCTGCAGGAACCCGTCCTCTCCCTCGATGATCGCCGGGGGACCGTTGAAACCCTTCTCCGCCATCATCGCCGAGATAATGCCCACCATGGCCGGGTGTCCCGCTTGCAGTCGTTTTGTGTAGGACCCCGATGTGTTCCAGGCCATGAGTCCTCCAACCTGGCTGCCGGCGATGCCCAGGCTGTGAACCGTCTGCTGCACGTCCAGTTTCAGCAGCTTTGCTGCTGCTACTGTGGCACCGAAGGTGCCGCACGTGCTGGTAGGGTGGAAGCCCTGATAGTACGTCTTGCCCAGGAAAGCTGACCCAAAGCGAGAGACGACCTCCATCCCCAGAGCAACCGCCTCTACCAGCTCCCTCCCGCTGGCCCGCAGCTTCTCGCCCAACGCCAGGCCCGCCGGCACCGTCGCCGCGCTCAGGTGTGAGTTCGACTCGTTGTGGTCGTCCGTGAAGTCGAAGGCATACCCCTGGATTGCATTGGCGAAAGCAGCGTGCGGTGCCGCCACCTTGCGGCCGTAGCCCACAACTGTGCTCTCCTCTGGGCCGTCAAGCTCCAGCGCAATCTGGGCAGCGATGCGACTCGACTCGATCCGCTTCGAACCAATGACCGAACCCAGAAGGTCGAGGATCAAGTTCGCTGCCTTGATCTGTGCAACCTCGGGTAGGTCGTCATACTGAAGGTCGACGCTTAGCTCCGCTATCTTCTCGCTGATCGTCGCTTCGGTAGTCACGTACTACTGCTCCTTTTTGATGTCATGGCTCACGCTCTTGTGCTCTCAGGAACTTGGCTATCGACTTGCCCGCTGTGAGGATGTGATCCGCCATAAGATCGGCTGCAGCTTCCTCGTCACCCGCTCTGATCTTATCCAGGAGCGCGTGATGCTGCTCGATAGACCGCTCGGCCCGCCCCGGTATCATCCACAGCGCGTCGGTGGCGAACCGTGGCCAGAGACTTATGATCATGTCCGACAGCCGCTGAGATCCAGCTTTCTCGTAGATCAGGGAGTGAAAACGGTAGTTGGACCGACGCAGGCGTCCAATGCTCATCTGTCGCCATGCCTCCTCCATCTCACCCACCAACGACTCCAGATTCCCAATCTCCTCAACCGTCAGGTGCGGCACCGCCATTCTCGTCGCCAGCCCCTCCAGCGCTGAACGAATGATGCTGATCTCCTCGCTCTCGTCGGGGGACACCTCCGCCACGTACGCCCCCTTGTAGGGCTGGCGCTCCAATAGCCCCTGGGCCTCGAGAATGCGAAAGGCTTCTCTGAGGGGCGTGGGACTCATGTCCAGTTGCTCGGTCAGGTCCTTCTGCGGCAACCACTGGCCCGGTTGGTAGTCGCCCCGTAGGATCGCCTCGCGCAGGAAACGAATGGCCCGTTCGACTTCGGTGGCCGCCGCAGGCTCAGAATCACTCGCATAGATCTGGTTTTTCACGTCTCTCAACTCCTGGTGGGGGTTTATCGTTTCCAGTGGTCGACACAAACGACGTCTTTCAGATTTCACAGGTGACCGTGCCGGTCACCTGTCTCATCCTGGCGCTGATGCACTCTGCTGCCGGGAGTAGTCTCCGAGAGGGCAAGGGCATACCGGTCCGAGGTGCCTGGCTATCAGCGTGATGTCCGGCCCGATCCTTGTCAGCCACGACTACATTATATATGAACTCATATATTTTGTCAAGTGACCGGTCTCTTTCGTGAATTCCTTGACTTGAAATATGATTTGATATATAATAACACCCACGTGAAACCAACAGAGGTGACCATGCGTCTCCAACCGCAGCTCGCGCGGACCGCTCACGGCGAGACCCTCAACAGGCTGCTTACTCGCTGTACCTTGGCGCCTCACAACGGGTCTCCATCCACGCAGACGATGATGGTTACCCGTCAAGAG
This sequence comes from uncultured Anaerolineales bacterium, assembly GCA_964421785.1. Taxonomy (GTDB): domain Bacteria; phylum Chloroflexota; class Anaerolineae; order B4-G1; family B4-G1; genus SKLM01. The sequence goes on along the minus strand of CAYQZG010000144.1, from coordinate 4,777 downwards.
CCGCACGGCACAAGCATAGTTGAAAGTTCATCCGCGCGAACTAGCGCAGCTCATCAGCGATGGATGCTACCCAAATGGAGGAAAACATGATCGGTGGTACGTACGGGAAGATCCTGCACGTCGACTTGACGGCCGGCGACATCCGAATCGAGGAGCCCAGTGATGACTTCTATCGTCTGCTCGTCGGTGGAAGTGCCGTCGTCTCCTACTATCTGCTCCGACACCTACCTGCGGGAATAGACCCCCTTGGCCCGGAGAATCTGTTCATTGTCGCACCCGGCGTGATGCAAGGCACCAACTTGCCCGGCGCGGGACGGCACGGCATGGGTGGGAAGTCACCTCTAACCGGAGCCGTAGGCTATGCCAATGCAGGTGGCTTCTGGGGACACGAGTTCAAGCAGGCCGGTTTCGACGGCATCGTGTTCCATGGGCGTGCCGACTCGCCCGTCTATCTCTGGATCAAAGATGGCGAGGTGGAGATACGACCAGCCGATCATCTGTGGGGCAAGACGACTGCTCCGGTGAAGGCAGCGATCCGCGAGGAGCTGGGGGATGATCGTATCCGCGTTGCCCAGATCGGCCCTGCCGGGGAGAACCAGGTGCTCTACGCCAACGTGATCCACGACCTCAACCGAGCTGCAGGTCGGAACGGCATGGGGGCCCTCATGGGATCCAAGAACCTGAAAGCCATTGCCGTACGCGGTACCATGCGCTTGCCTATCGCCGACCGTGACGCCGTCAAGGAAGTGGTGAAATGGTTGCGAGACAACTACAAGCAACGCATGGGCTGGGCAGTCGCTGGCATCGGCCGCGGCACACAGGATAGCTTGATGGGCTGGGGCGGGCTAGGCGGACTGCCAACGCGCAACTTCGGGAAGGCGATGTTCGAGAACCGACACCTGTTGAGCGGAGAGCGCAACTACGAGATGTACTTGAAGGAGCGCGACACGTGCCAGGCATGCCCCGCACGATGCAAGCAGGTCTTCGAAAACGAGTCTGATGATCCCTATCGCAGCCTCGATCCCGCCTACGGGGGCGCTGAGTACGAGGCAATGGGAGCCTTCGGTCCCTGCTGCGGCGTGGAGGACAACCTCGCCGTCCTCAAGGCAAACGAGCTCTGCAACGCCTATGGGTTGGATGTCATCTCCGCAGGAGTCTCCATCGCCTTCGTGATGGAGTGCTTCGAGAAAGGCATCCTGACCACCGAGGACACCGGCGGCATCGAGTATGGCTGGGGCAAAGCCGAGCTGCTGCCCCTTTCCGTGGAGATGATCGCCAACCGCGAGGGGTTCGGCGACATCTTGGCCCAGGGCGTGGCCCGCATGAGCGACCGCTTCGGACCCGAGACCAAGCCTTTCGCCGTGACGGTCAAGAGCCAGGAGATGCCGATGCACGAGCCAAGGCTGAAGGCCGGCCTTGGCGTCGGCTATGCTGTCTCGCCCATCGGCGCGGACCACATGATCAACATCCACGACACGGATTTCATGGGAGAGGGCTGGATGCTCGAGCGCGTCAATCAGGTGTTGGATGAGCCTATCCAGCCCATGCCCCCGGACGTGCTGAACGAGGATAAGATGCAGATCTTCTACCACGAGGTCAACTTCATGCACTTCCAGGACTGCGCCCTGAATTGCCACTTCTACTGCTATGATTACCATCACCTCGCCGAGGCACTGTCTGGTGTGACAGGCGAGACGTTCACAGCACAGGACATCCTGGACGTCGGGGCTCGCGTCCAAACCCTGAGTCGGATGTTCAACATGCGAGAAGGCTTCACCGCGGAGGATGACACGCTGCCCAGTCGCGTGATGGAGCCCTTCAAGGACGGCCCAATCGCGGGCATCGCCATCGAGCCGGAGAAGCTCGATTGGTGCATCCACCGGCTCTACGAACTCATGGGCTGGGATCGCGAGACTGGCGAACCCACCGACGCGTGCTTGCAGGAGCTGGGCCTCGACGATCTGCTGGCGTAGCGTGCCACGGGTAGACCGGAACGCAGGTGCTCCAACCCGCCGCAGCCGATAAATTAGGTGTAGCCCGACCATAGAGGCCAAGAGCACCTTCTCTCCCTTTCTTTGGGCGCGGGCCGCGCAGCCGACCGTCAGGCCGGCCGCAGCAGCCCGCGCCCACCTGACGCCCGCCCCCTCCCCTGCTCCCAGCCCCCGTCCCCTCTCCCCTGCTCCCAGCCCCCGTCCCCTCTCCCCTGCTCCTAGCCCCCGTCCCCTCTCCCCTGCTCCCAGCCCCCGTCCCCTCTCCCCTGCTCCCAGCCCCCGTCCTCTCTCCCCTGCTCCTAGCCCCCGTCCTCTCTCCCCTGCTCCTAGCCCCCGTCCCCTCTCCCCTGCTCC
>CAYQZG010000144.1:0-2332 GCA_964421785.1 uncultured Anaerolineales bacterium | reverse complement strand
CTCTCCCCTGCTCCCAGCCCCCGTCCTCTCTCCCCTGCTCCTAGCCCCCGTCCTCGGGGGCGTCCGCCGGCCGCTGCCCACCTCCATCAGGCAACCCCACCCCCCGCACACCCCCGAAAGAATCGACCAGTACAGTTAAGGGTTATCAGCGCCATAACAGACCTCGATCTCCAAGATCTGTTATGGTTACAACTCGCCCCCTCTGCCCCTACTATGCCACCCACCCCTCCCCTATAATGATGGTGTAACAGAGCCCGGGTGACGTCGCGCCGCCTACTGTGAACCCGCGCCCTGTCAGACCCGCACAATCAACACGAGAGGAGGTGTACGATGGGTAGGACATATCTACGCAAGGCTTTGCCCCTGGCGATCATCACCGCCGCCGTCGCTCTCACCGTCGCCGGCTGCGGGCCAGCACCCCGCCCCGAGTCGTCGGGGAAGCCGGCGGCCAGGGCAGAGGGGATCCTCAAGCTGGGCATCCTGGGACCCTTCAGCGGCCCCAGCGAGAGCACGGGCAACGAGTTCAAGGGCGCCGCCACAATGGCCCTCGAGGCCATCGACTGGCGGATCGGTGAGTACAAGATCGAGCCCGTCTGGATCGACTCCCAGTCCGACCCCGACGCGGCCGTCGACGCCTACGAGCAGGCCATCCTGGAGGACGGCGTTCAGGCCGCCATCCTCAACTGGCACAGCTCGGTGGCCGTGGCCTGCATGGACGTGGCCGCCGACTATCAGATCCCCCACATCTTCCCCTACGGCGCCAGCGATGCGGTCAACGAGAAGATCCACGCCGACCCCGACCGGTACAGTTACTGGATGAACAAGGGCTGGCCGACCCCGGCCAAGCTGACCACGGCCTACGTGCAGACCGTGGAGGACGCCATCGCCGAGGGTCTCTGGACCCCCGACGAGAAGAAGCTGGCCATCTGCGCCGAGAACACCCACTGGGGCCGCAGCTTCGGCCAGGCGATCAAGCAGCAGCTGGAGGCCGAGGGCTGGACCACGGCGGCGGAGGCGTACTGCCGGCTGGAGGAGGTCGACTTCTACGCCACGCTCAACACGTTCAAGGCGCGGAACGTCACCCTCGTCGCCGCCACCTCGACCTCCATGCCCCAGTTCGCCGCCTTCATCAATCAAGCGGACGAAGTCGGGCTGGACAGCCTGATCATCGCCGACGGCCTGGGCTGGGCGGGCGAGTGGTACCGAATGACGGGCGACGCCTCCAACGGCATCATCGACCAGATCCCGGGTTGGGCCACCGATGAGGGTCGGGCATTCGCCGAGGCGTTTGAGGAGCGCTGGGGCGTCGCCCCCAGCCCCTCGGCGGCCGGCCTGGCCTACGACGGGACCGGTTTGTTCATCCAGGTGGCGCAGCACGCCCTGGACGAGCACGGGGAATTGACCAGCGAGACGATCCACACCTGGGCCAAGGAGAACCTGCAGACCGGCCAGTGGTCCTACAGCGACGGCATCGTCATGGAGGCGTACAAGTACACGCCGGAGACGATGCCCGACCCCGTCGTCGGGAAGGGGTACTATATGTTCCCGGTGCGGCAGTACGTTGACGGCGAGGGGAAGATCATCTACCCGCCCGAGTGGGCCGAGCAGGAGCTGCAGACCAGACCCTAACGCTCTTTCCCATAACAGCCCCTGACTTCTCCTCAGCTCCTACCGGTTCCGGTGGACGATGGAGGTGACCTATGTTTGTTTTGGAGGGCCTGGCGGTGCAGTGGACGAGGGGGAGTGAAAAGCGGCTGTTCTTGGGGCGCCAGGCCCACCAGAAGGCCGATCCCGGGGGCGGCGGTGGACGTCAACGGCAGCGACGGCGGACAATGCCGACAACTTTTCTCTGAGAAACAAACGTTCAAACGCTCCAAAGTCTTCGGGCCGCATACCTGGCAAAGACTTCCGAAGTCTGGCGGAGGACCTTTAAGACCCGATTGGGCTTGCTGATGGCGGCATCCTGCACCTTGAAACGCCACGGGTCGACACGGTCACCAACGAAGACTTCGGAAGCCTGACAGTACAGACGTCACGTTGTCGTGGTGGGGTCTTGTCATTTTTGGACGCCGGCGCTATGCTCCCAAGTGCTCAGGTGACGTGGTCAGCCATCGCCTTGGGTCCCTTGAGGATGATAGAGCCGCGAGATAGGTCCTAATGACCCACTCTCGGTGGGTCATTAGGACCTCTTATCGTTTGGGGGAACGATACCACGAAAGCAGCATTATCACATGAGAGAACGAGCTGTTTTCGGTAACATTCTAGGCGAAAGAACACACCGACTTGTCATCATTCGCCAAGCCGACTATACTACTATGGATCGCCAGTTCAT
>CAYQZG010000143.1:7198-10678 GCA_964421785.1 uncultured Anaerolineales bacterium | reverse complement strand
TGCGTCGCACCGAAGGGGGGTGGTTATCTCTGGGCTGTCTCGACGGCGTCGGCAGCGGCCTCTCTTGGTGAGGCATGCCCATGCAATATCGCCGCCAGCGCCTGCTGCATAGGTGGCCCGATCGTCTCCATCACGAGGGGGCGCGGCGGGGGCATGGCGGCCTCAAGCAGTTCCCTCAGCACGGTTCGTTCTTTCTCCGACACGCTCCACAATCGAAGAGCGCTGCGCGTCGCCGGCAAGTAGCCGGCGGCTTGGGTCCAGGATGCGTTGCGGTCGGGCGCTGTCAGCCAATCGACCAGCTGCATGGCCAAGTCCTGACGCTCCGGGTCATCGGTGACAATCGCCAAGGCCCAGCCACGGGCGATGCTGATCGGCTGCCCATCCTTGGTAGGCATTGGTGCGGCAGCCATGGTCTCATCAGCCTCCAGCCAGTAGCGACTGGCTCGTACAGCCGTCATCCCGCCCTCACCTTCCTTGAATAGCTCCCAAACCTGATCCACATGCGTGGCGGTCAGGACCTGCGTCGGCACAATCACGGTATTCGTGATACAGCGGGTATAGAAGTCGAGAACGTCGACGAGTACCTCTTCGTCAAGGGTGGGGTTCCCCTCAGCATCGGCCAGCTTGCCTCCGGCGCCTAAGTACTGAATCAGGGTAGCATCGTTGATCCGGCCATCGTAGCCACCCGCAGGGAACATGAAGGACACCGGTTGGCCCTGCACTCTAGCAGAGATCACCTCGGACCAGGTGAGAGGCGGCGCATCGAAAAGAGCCTGTCGATAGGCCAGGTGCTGCATATCGGCCCCGAGAACGGATCCCACTATCTGGCCCTCTACCTTGCCCATCGTCGTGGCGAACGGAAAACGATCGTCGGCGGCTGATGGCGCCAGAAAGTCGTCGAGTGGCTGAATGAGCCCCGATCCGGCGACGGTGGCGAGGTCGGCGGCATCTACGACCACCAGATCGGGAAGTACGGAGGGGACCGCTTCCCGGGCCGTGCGCATGAAGTCGATCAAGCCCCCTCGACCGTGAGCCTTCTTCACCACGACATCGACCTGCAGGTTAGGATAGCTATCGCTGAAGTTGGACAGCTGCCGTGCAAGGACGTCTGAGCCTTCCCCTTCCCCGTAAGGATCGAGCTCCTCTGGCAGCCACAGTTCGAGAGTCGTGATGATCGGGGTTGGCTTGGGTGTCGGTGTTGACGTTGGGCTGGGTGGGGGTTCGGTCGGTCTGTTTGTCGGGATGACGGGTATCGGTGTCAGCGTCGGTCCGTCGCAGCCCAGCAAGGCCAGCATAGCAACCAGCATGGCGGCCAGTATGACTGGGCAGGGGATGAGCATCAAGCGCAATCGTTGCCGTCGCGGTCTATCTCCAGATCTAATCATAGTGTGTGGATTATAACACGATCTCTCGTTCGATCCCACTTGTCAACCCTAGTACCTCACGGTATGATTGAATCGCTTGCAGGAGGTTTGGCTGACGTAGATGACACGGTAGCCAGCCTCCTCGATTTGTCTAGTCGTAACGTCGAGATTAATGACTGAGACTCGAGAGGTTGTCCGTTGGCGTGAACTAGCTGTCTTGGTCACGATTCTGCTCGCAGCTACCGCCCTGCGCACCTGGCGCCTGAGTAGTGTTCCACCCGGACTGACACACGATGAGGCTGGTCACGGTCATGACGCTATCGCCATTTTGAATGGCGCACGCCCCATTTACGAGACGGTTGGCTATGGCCGCGAGCCTCTGTATGATTACTGGATCGCCGGTCTGATGGCAGTGGGCGGGCGCACACGGGGTGTCCTCAGATTTTCTGCCGTACCCCTTGGCTTGGTGACGCTCCTCGCTACCTTCGCCTGGGTGCGACTGGCCTACGATGGCACCGTGGCGCTGGCGAGCGTGGCCCTGCAGAGTGTGGCGTTCTGGTCGCTCTCGACCGGTCGCCAGGCTCTCCGCTCCAGTCTCTTGCCTGCTCTGTTCACCTCCGCCATTTTCTTCTTCTGGCGTTCGATCGATGGAGCGGAGGATGGATTTGGCAGGCTCACCGCGGCAGGGCCGAGACGCTGGCGACTGGGTCTGTTTGCTCTCCTCATCGGCGCGACGCTCTATACCTACATCCCGGCTCGGGTGTTGTGGATCATCTTCCCCTGCTTCATGGTCTACCTGGCGCTATCTCACAGACCGACCTTCCGGCGGGTCTGCAAGCCGGCTTCTGTCGCTTTGGGGCTTGGGCTGCTGCTCGCCGTGCCGCTTTTTGTCTACCTGCGAAGCCATCCAGGGGCGGAGCAGCGGCTGATGATGCTGGACGCTCCATTACGGGCCCTGATGCAGGGGGATCCTTCGGTCATTCTGAACCACGCTTGGCATTTCCTATCGGGTTTCTTCATCCCCGGCCGAGGCGACGATTTCCTGGCTTATACGATCCCGGGACGTCCCGTCTTCGGCGTGGTGGCGGGCGCACTCTTCCTGCTTGGTCTGGGAATCTGCTTGGCACGCTGGCGCGACCCGGCGTCTGCCTTCTCGTTGATTTGGTTCATCATCGGCGTCTCTCCTTCTCTGGTCACCGGCTCCGCTGCCAGCACCACCCGTAGCATCGCGGCGCTGCCGGTGACGTTCCTCTTCCCCGCCATAGCCATTGTAGCGGGCGCAAGATCGGCCGAGAAACGGTGGGGAGCTGTGGGGGCCTGGCTGATCGGTCTAGCATCTTGTGGGCTTCTCCTTCTCACAGGCATATCCTCGATCTGCGACTATTTCGTCACCTGGGCGGAGTCGCCGCACACCCGGGCTGCCTATCAGCACACGCTCGTCGAGACCGCAACGTATCTGGATACCCAGTCGCAGGGTGGCGTGGTAGGGATCTCAACGTCACAACCGTATGCGCCGCACGACCCATACGTCTTCGAGGTAAGCCTCGAGCGGCGTGATCTATCCACGCGCTGGTTTGATGCTCGACGGGCGCTTCTGCTTCCGCCTCAACCGCACGCCCGGTTGATCGTTCCCTCTAGTGCCTCTCCTCCGCAAGCCTTTGCCGAGTTGCCTGGCCTTCACCTTCGAGAGCGGATCGAGTTACGCCCTGACGATCTCGACCCCTGGGTCGAGATCTACGATTGGCGCCCTCGTGCCACACTGACCGCGCTGCTGAGACGCGTAGAGAACAGTCGTGTGAATGGCTCATTAGAGGCTGCGCTGTCGAGCGACGATGCATCGATTCAACAGGCCGATCAAAGAGAAGGGGGCGACCTGCAGCTGCCGTTTACCTTCGGTGAGGCCCTGGGTTCTCTGGGCTATGACAGGTGCAACGCACTAACGGCAAGTGCGTCGCACCGAGTGACCTTCGGTGAGGCCCTGGGTTCTCTGGGCTATGACAGGTGCAACGCACTAACGGCAAGTGCGTCGCACCGAGTGGCCTTCGGTGAGGCCCTGGATCTTCTGGGCTATGACAGGTGCAACGCACTAACGGCAAGTGCGTCGCACCGAGTGACC
>CAYQZG010000143.1:3724-7098 GCA_964421785.1 uncultured Anaerolineales bacterium | reverse complement strand
TGCAACGCACTAACGGCAAGTGCGTCGCACCGAGTGACCTTCGGTGAGGCCCTGGATTTTCTGGGCTACGACCTCCGGACGCCGGGTGGAGAGCCACGCACGGTCGCCCCCGGTGGGGAGGTCGAGTTGATGACGCTATGGCGGGTGACGAATCCTGACGTCGTTCAAACAAGGGACCTGGCCGATGTAGAGAACGAACTGACGTTTTTTACCCACGCCTTGGACGGAGCGGGCAACCTCATTGCCCAAGAAGACCGGCTCGATGCCCCCGCCTGGTCCTGGCAGAGGGGTGACGTGGTTGCACAGGTTCACCGCTTGACGTTGCCGCCCGGATTGCCCGAGGAGGCTGTGGTCCTAGCTGTTGGTGTCTATCGACGGGCTGACATGGCGCGTTTGTCAGTTTCGATGGATGGTAAACTCGTGGGCGACCAGGTTTTCCTATCCCCCGTGGACGTCTGGGCATCCAGATACGCGGAATAGCGAGCGGCTATCGAATGCCAGAGTCTTCTTGTCGATTTCGGATCTTGGGTTCCAGGGTGATCGGTGCTGCTTCGCGGCCTGCGGATCGCGGGCAGGACTGCCCAGCCGCAGAGAACGGTGGCAGGGGTACGTTCTATAGCCACATAGCGCTGCTCTTGATCCTGGCGGTAGCTGCTTTCTTCCGTCTCTATCGTCTAGACGCCATTCCCCCGGGTCTGACGCACGATGAGGCAGACACAGGTCACTTCGTCGTCTCTGTTTATCAGGGCGAGCCATCGACGGTCGATGTTCCATATGGCTACGCCTATAAGCCTTTCACGAAGTACTCCGGGGCCCTCTTCATGGTGCTCTTCGGGCCAACCGATTTGGCCTTGCGCTTGCACGCTGCTTTCTTTGGCATCGTGTTGGTGCTCTTCACGTATCTATGGGGCCGAGAAGCGTTTAGCGTAGCGGTGGGGCTGGGAAGCGCGGCCTTGATGGCTGTCTCGTTCTGGCCCGTCTCTACCAGCCGGTTTGCTCTCAATCCTCCGCCGGCCTCGGCCTTGTTCACCGCGGCGGCCTACTTCCTGTGGCGCGCCCTGGACATCGAGGGGGAGAGGAGTCGTTGGTGGGCCTGGGGGTTGTTTGCAGTGTTGCTGGCGGGATCTCTCTATGCTTATGAGACGGCGATCGCGGTGGCTCCATCGTTTGTCCTCCTGTTCGTGTATCTGGCTGGCGTTGACCGCTCCCGTTTCCGTCGCCACGGAGCTTGGTTCGCAGGGGCATTGATCATTGCTGGGCTGCTGGCTGCTCCCCATCTGCTCGCTCGCGCCACTTGGTCGCGTGCAGGTGCCCAAGCGGGACCATTGCGGGCAGCGAGGCAAGGCAACTTAAGCCCCCTGCTCCACCATGCCCTCAGCGCGCTTGGTACGTTCAGTTTCAGCGGGGACAGCCTCGTCACCTACAATAGTCCAGGGCGTCCAATTCTCGATCCGGTAACCGGCCTGTTCTTTTACGGGGGTATCTTGCTGTGTGTGTGGCGTTGGAAAGCTACGTCCTATGCTTTCACACTCCTCTGGATGGTGATGGGGATAGCGCCGTCGCTGGTCACGGGGGAGTGGGGCAGCACCTTGCACAGCGGGGGGGCCAAGGTGCCGGTTTTGGTGCTGCCTTCCCTGTGCGCTGTCGAGGTCGGTCGTTTTCTCACCAGACGGTTTGGCTCACACTGGTCCAGGCTATTCGCCATCGGCTGCATAGCGTGGTTGGTCGTTGTTGCGGGTGTGACCGGGTATGACTACTTCGTCCGCTGGGGACAAGCGCCAGAGACTCGTGCGGCGTATTTCAGCAATCTGGCTGCCATCATGGACTACCTGGATGGCGTGGACTACAGCGGCGCAGTAGCGCTCTCATCGCCCTTTCCAGATCTTCCTCATGATCCCTTTATCGCCAAGTTGCGACTGCAGCGTCAGGATCTATCGCTGCGCTGGTTCGATGCCCGAAGGGCGCTGGTGTTTCCAGGTGGGTTCGACCAGCTCAACACAGGTGTGTCTCGTTCCCTATTCATCCTGCCGCCGAACACACCGCTGGCTCCCGCATTCGCCGGCCGGCTCGACCTCCGGCGGATAGAGAGGGTCCAACTGCGCCCCGATGACGTCGATCCTTACTTCGATGTCCTCGAATGGCATCCGACCACTGTCCTCTCTGAGCTTATGGTCTCGACGTCGCGGATTGCAACTGCCGGCGGAGAGCCCCGTGAGCTACCGGTGAACGTCGGCAATGCTGTGGAGTTTCTTGGGTACGATGTGCAGAGGGAGACAGTTGCGCCTGGCGGAACGGTGTCGCTGATCACTTTCTGGTGCGTTCGTGGGTCGGACGCGAGGTCGTCGGACCATCCAATGGGCCCGGTGCCGGAGGATGCTTATGGGCACAGCGTCACTATCTTTGCGCATATGCTCAATGTGGATTCGACAAGCTCAACACAGGGAGGGAACCGTGTCGTCGCGCAGGAAGATCGACTGGATGCACCGGCTTGGAACTGGCACGCTGGGGATGTGTTCGCTCAGGTACACCAGATCGAATTGAGTGCCGACGTGTCACCCGGTGTCTACCACCTCGAGGTGGGTCTCTACGACAACAACGATGAGGATCTGGCGCGTTTGCCGATCCTCGTCAATGGAGTCGCGGTCGATGACCATCTCCTCCTGCGCCCACTGGAGGTCACGGGTCGGTGAACGAATCGGCGAGTCAGCGAGTCAGTAAGTGGGCCTTTATCGTCCTGTTGTTGCTGCTTGCCTGGGGTCTGCGTCTCTGCTGTCTGGAGGAGGTCCCTCCTGGGTGGCGCGACGATGAGTTGATCAATATCCACGCTCTCTCCAATCGGCTGCTGCAAGGTGAGTTTCCAGTTTACTACCTGGGGGCGTCCGGTCACGAACCTCTCTACCACCATCTGCACGCGGGTGTGCACGCCGTGTTAGGGTTCAACGTGTTGAGTGGGCACATACTCTCCGTCGCCTTCGGTATGCTCTCTATCGCTTTGACGTACAGCGTCGTCCGGCAGCTCTTCCCTCGCGTGCGTGCCGCTGCCATCGTCGCGGCATTGACGCTGACGACGTCGTTTTGGTCCTTGATGTACAGTCGCACAGCCATCCGACACATCAGCCTGCCGCCATTTGTTTTGGCGACGGTCTATGCTTTATGGCGTCGCTTGGGTGCTGAGAGGTCAGCCCGTGGTGAGCGGCTCAACGTCATTGAGCTTGTCGGACTCACAGGTTGGCGTTGGGTCCAGGTGCAACGCACTAACGGCAAGTGCGTCGCACCGAGACGTGGTGAGCGGCCCAACGTCGTTGAGCTTGTCGGACTCACAGGTTGGCGTTGGGTCCAGGTGCAACGCACTAACGGCAAGTGCGTCGCACCGA
>CAYQZG010000143.1:1518-3624 GCA_964421785.1 uncultured Anaerolineales bacterium | reverse complement strand
ACAGGTTGGCGTTGGGTCCAGGTGCAACGCACTAACGGCAAGTGCGTCGCACCGAAACGTGGTGAGCGGCCCAACGTCGTTGAGCTTGTCGGGTCCACAGTTTGGCGTTGGGTCCAGGTGCAACGCACTAACGGCAAGTGCGTCGCACCGAGACGTGGTGAGCGGCCCAATGTCGTTGAGCTTGTCGGGTCCACAGGTTGGCGCTGGGTGCCCGTCGGATTCTTGCTCGGGGCCAGCCTGTACACGTACACCGCCTCACGTCTGCTGCCGGTGCTTCTCATCGTGTTCCTGTTCTATCTTGCACTGTTCCACCGTGAGCGCCTGCAGGGGCAGTGGCGCGGAATCGCTGTGGCGTTTGTCGTGATGACCGTGACGGTTGCGCCCCTCGCCATCGCCATCGTGCAGGGCCGCAGCAAGCGAGCCATAGAGGGTATCGGAGCCGACGCTCGGGTGACGGAGTTGGCCGGGCCTCTGCGGGCCTTGCAGGGTGGAGAGATTCAGCCATTGTTGATCTCGATGGCGAGGACGTTGGGCATGTTCCATGCCAGCGGCGACCCGGAGTGGCTGTATAACATCTCCGGTCGGCCGGTCTTTGGTCTCTTCGGTGGTATACTCCTCTGGATGGGGGTGGCGCTCTGCATCTGCCGCTGGCGACAGCCTTCCTATTTCTTCCTTCTTCCCTGGCTGGGGCTAGGCTTGTTGCCTGCCTTTATCAGCACCCCACCGGCCAGCCTGAGTCATACGATCTTCGCTCAGCCCGTGGCGTATATCCTCCCGGCCCTGGCAGTGGTCGAGATAGCGCGTGGGTTCGACAAGCTCACGGCCGGCACCAGCGGCCCAGTCATGGGCTTGGGCGCTGCGTTCAACTTCATCCTGATAGTATTTGTGGTCAGCAATGCGGTGCGTGATCTTCGGGACTATTTCGTCGTCTGGCCTGAGCGAGGGATGGTGCGTCTCCTCTATCGCGCCGATCAGCGAGAGGCGGCTGACTATCTGGATGCGCACCCCGAGATTACGGATGTCGCTATCGGCAGTGGGCTTATGGGGCCGTGGGATCGGATCGCGATGGAGGTCGATGTCGAGCGTGAGAATGTCGTGCCACGCCTGTTCAATCCGGAGCGCACACTGGTGTGGGCCGCGGGTCGACAGCGGTCACCTGGGGACGATCCATCCGTTGTGCTTCTTCCCTCCTGGCCCGATCCGATCAAGCCTATTGAGATGTTCTTGGGACCGGGCACCGATGTCTCAGCTCACGGATCGATGCAGTCACCCCCCCTTAGTCCCCCCCAGCGGGGGGGAGATCGTGGGTCGGCGCAGTCACGCCTGGCGCTCTATACACCACCTTTCGTCTCCGATGCCGAACACGGGGATAAAGGCCATCTCCTCAACGATGCCTTCGACACATGCCAGGCTTCGGAGGTCAAGTTCGCGAACGGGCTGACGCTTTCTCAGGTCCATTGGCTGCAGGGGGAAAGTCTAGCTCCGGGAGAGGAGGTAGGTCTAGTCACTGTCTGGCACGTGTCGGAACCTCTCGACCTGCCCCCCATGCCCATCGTGGCCCAACCACCTCCGCCGGAGATCTACAGCGGCCCCAGATTGGCCGTCTTCGCGCACCTGGTGGACGTCAACGGGAGGGCCCTCGACATCGACGATGGCCTGTGGGTGGATCCTCTTACGCTACAGCCAGGCGATCGCTTCGTGCAGGTTCATCGCTTTGCCGTGCCGTCTGACCCGGCCCCACACTCCTTGCTCCCTGCCCCCGTCCCATCCTCTTTGCTCCAGGTGCAACGCACTAACGGCAAGTGCGTCGCACCGAACTCTAGGGGGTCGGTGAGCCATCGTGCGCCGGTGCAGGTGCAACGCACTAACGGCAAGTGCGTCGCACCGAACTCCTTGCTCCCAACCCCCGTCCCGGGGGCGACCGCACCAGAGCCACACGCCCTTGAGCTGGGCCTCTACGACCCGAAGACGAACCATCGCTGGAGCACAGTGGGGACTGATGGAGAGCCGGGCGCCGATCTTGTCCACATCCCTATTGGAGAACAGCTGTGTCCGCCATGAGAAAGGTAAGCGCAGCGGCATCCGCCATGAGAAAGGTAAGCGCAG
>CAYQZG010000143.1:0-1418 GCA_964421785.1 uncultured Anaerolineales bacterium | reverse complement strand
TCCGCCATGAGAAAGGTAAGCGCAGCGGCATCCGCCATGAGAAAGGTAAGCGCAGCGGCATCCGCCATGAGAAAGCGGCCCGAGGACGGGCTTGGCGGCCAGGGGACGGGCTTTCGGGGCTCTCCCCCCCTCTGGTCCCCCCCGCTGGGGGGGATGAGACGGGAGGCGATGACGTCCATGACAAAGATTGAACGCCTGGCACTGGGTGCCCTTCTGGTGGTCTATCTGGCACTAGCTGTTGGATACAGCCTCGCCAACCCGCTCTACGAGTCTCCAGACGAGCTGCGCCACGTTCGTTACGTGCGGCACATCGCTACCTACGGTGATCTGCCGGTGCAGCGCGCTGGAGCCCCTCGCGCCCAAAGCCATCACCCGCCGCTCTACTACGCGCTGGGAGCCTTGTTCTCCTGTTGGGTGAATGTGGAACAGGACGTCTACTATCAGCCGCTCGAGAACCCTTTCTGGGCCTACCGATACTGGGAGGTAAGCAACGACAACAAGAACCAGTATATCCATGGCCCTGCCCCGAGGCCGCTTCGCGGCCTAACGTGTTGCGCTTGGTCGAATGGACCTGGTGATGACCTTGCCCCTCGGTTTCGAGGCATCACCCTGGCCGTCTACATCGTCCGCTGGATGACCGTGCTCATCGGAGCTGGTGTCGTCTGGTTGACCTACCATATCGGCCTCCATGTCTTCCCTGAACGGAGAGGGCTAGCTCTGGGAGGGGCAGCGCTGGTGGCGTTCAATCCGCAGTTCCTCTACTTGAGTGGTGCGGTCAACAACGATGTTCCGGCTGCTTTGTGGGGTGCAGCGGTGTTGTTGCAGTGTCTCCGTGTCGTGGAAGAGGGACCAGGCATCGTCACCCGACGATGGCGTCCCCACGTGGTTCTAGGCACCCTTGTTGGCTTGGCACTGTTGACGAAGATCCACCTGGTCGTGCTGCTGGTTCCCATCGAACTGGCCTATGTCTTGGCCCTGTGGCAGCCCTTCGCCGGATCACAGAGCCGGTTAGAGCAAATCCGGTCAGATCGAGAACGTTGGCGCGCTTTCCTTCGGGCCAATTTGCTCATGCTCAGCTTGGCGGTGCTCATCTCTGGTTGGTGGTTCGCACGCAATCAGATCCTTTATGGCGATCCTTTGGGGATCAGCGTTCATAGCCAGCTTTGGAACAGCCGTTCTCCCTCGGAGGGCTGGTGGGCTATCCGGCAGGAGCTCCCCTACCTGTGGAGCAGCCTGTGGGGGCGGTTTGGTTACGGTCAGGTGGTAATGCCCCAGCCTGTCTACCAGGGCTTGCTGGTCTTCTCTCTCGTCGCCTTGGCCGGGTACCTTGTCCCTGGCGAGGTAGTGGGGGCGGTGGCGTGCCCCCCCCCTAGTGCCCCCCCCGGGGGGGGGGAGAGTGGGTGGGCCGGCGGGACCGC
>CAYQZG010000142.1:0-10830 GCA_964421785.1 uncultured Anaerolineales bacterium | reverse complement strand
CCCTTCGCTTCCCTGCGCTTAGGGCAGTCACCTTGAGGCTTCGGCTCTAGCAGGCGCAACGCACCAACGGAAGGTGCATAGCATTGTGGGAGAGCGATCAGCGGTTCTCCAGGCGGAAGCCGTGACCTCGCACTGTGACGATGTACTCGTGGTCGGGGTCTATGGCACCGATGCGCTCCCGGAGGCGATGCACCAGGGCATCAATCGCCTGCTCGGTGACGCCAAAGGCCTCCTCCTCCGACCAGACCGCGTTCACAATCGCGTCCCTTGAGACAACCTGACCCTCGTTGTCGAAGAGGCTACCCAAGAGCCGGTACTGCGCCGGCGAGAGGGGAGGCGACACCTCCTGGCCACCGATGAAGACTCGCTTCGCCGGGCGATCAATGCGCAATCCCTTGTAGGCGCCAGCCAACTCCAGGGGGACTGTCGCGTCGGCGCCCACAAAACCGAGCTTGATGTACAGGGCGATCTGTATCTCGTCCCCATCCCTCAAACGATAAGGCTCACCATCCACCTCTTCACCATTCACATACGTGCCGTTCTTGCTCCCCAAGTCCCGCAACAGATAGCCTCCGTCGTCACGGTCTATCCGGGCGTGGTGACGCGAGACCTGTCGCTTCGGAAGCACGATGTCACAATCGCTCGATCGCCCAATCGTCGTCTGATCCTGATCCAGGATCCAACGCTCACCCTTTAGTTCGCCCTCGTAGGCGATAAGGATCGGCCTATCTTGTTGTACCATGATACCTCCTTGACAGAGTACGCGTTCTCACCTATGATGAGTGGTGGAGAAGAAGAGAGGTTAAATTCTTGAGCCGTCTGCTTAAACCAAACACCGTCCTGCGTGGACGGTATAGAGCCGTGTCTGTCGTGGGGCGCGGAGGGATGGGCGCCGTCTATCGCGCGGAGGACCTCCGTCTGGAGGGCCGCATCTGCGCGGTCAAAGAGGTGCGACCAGACCCCGACGCAACACCGGCTATGCTGGCTCAGTCGCGCGAGCAGTTTCATCGCGAGGCGACCACCCTGGCTCGGCTGGATCACCCTAACCTCCCAAAGGTCTCGGACACCTTCCACGAAGGGGGCCGCGAGTATCTGGTCATGGACTTCGTCGAGGGTAAAGACCTGCGGCAGGCGGTGGAGGAGAAGCGCCAGGAAGGGGACTTTCTCGAAGAGCACAGAGTCCTCCAATGGACCCATCAGCTTTGCGATGCCCTGGATTACCTCCACAGCCGCGAGCCTCCCGTGCTCCATCGCGACATCAAGCCGTCGAACATCAAGCTGACCCCCACCGGCCTGATTAAGCTGGTCGATTTCGGGCTGGTCAAGCTCCTCGCGACCGATCAGGCTCGCACCGTCACGGTGCTGCAAGGGCGAGGCACGGCAGCCTACACGCCGCTGGAGCAATACGGTGGGGACACAGGACACACCGACGTTCGATCCGACATCTACTCCCTCGGTGCAACCCTCTACCATCTGCTGACGAATCGGCCCCCGGCCGATGCCAAGCAGCGTTTTCTCGACCCGGATATCCTCCGCCCCCCGAGTGAGCTCAACCCAAATATCTCCCCCTCTATAGAGCACGCCATCCTGGCCGCCATCGCCATGCATCCCAATGAACGTCCTCAGGCCATCGCCGAGTTTCGCGAGATGCTCCAGACAGGATCTCTCATCTGGGCCTGGTCCACCGTGGAGGGCAATCCATCGTTGCTGGGGATCAACACCATCCCTTCGCTGATCCTCAACTCAATGGACTGGGAGCAAGCCCTTAGAGAGAACCGAGATCTGTTGATTTTGACCACGGCCCTTTTGGTCCTTTCCCTGATCGTGACGCTGCTGTGAGGCTTGCGCTCTAGCAGGTGCAACGCACCAACGCGCCTTATCGCCCTATCGCTTTATCACCGTGGCGCCGATCGAGGAGCCAGGCAAACAGCAGGGCCATAGAGCTTCCAATCAGAGCCGCACCTCCGGCCACCCAAGCTTCCCCGGTGACTGCGTCGACCCGCTCACCATCGAATAGACCAAGGTAGGAAAGCCCCACTACGTAGATCACGTAGATAATGAGCCCGCCGACGACACACCACAGGGCAACGCGCAGCGCTCTGGTCACCGTCCTATCGCCGATGCGCATCGCGTAGTACCCCGAACCACCGACGACCAGGACACCAACCAGAGCGATCAAGAAATCCCAGAACTGGATCTCCCGCTTCGGGGGCGGCTCTGGTTGATCCACGACCACGTCGCTCGTAGCTTCAGCCGTCGGGACAGCTGGCCCCGTCGTGGCGGTCGGCGTGCTGTCAAGATGGGGCGTTGGCGTTGGCGTCACGGTCGGCGTGGGGGTCAGCGTCGGCACAGGCGTGGGCGAAGGTGTGGGTGTCACAATCGTGGCCGCTCCGCCTTCCTGGATCGTGATCTGAAGCGCCACTTTTCTCGGAACCGGATCCGCCTGAACGGAGACATCAAGACGCCCGGTGCGGTCCAACGTCATCAGCGTCTCCGCGACCCCATCCCGGGTTGTGGCCAGCATCGACTGCTCCAAGCCCTCCTGCGGATAGTTGAAGAAGAACTGAACCGGCGTCCCGTCAGGCACAACGTGCCCGTTATGATCGACGATTCTGCCGGTACGGAGCTTGAGCTGATCGCCCTTCTTCAAGGCCGGAGGACCAGCCGTTGGCTGCGCTTCGCCCGTCGGTTCAGCCGGGGTGACAGATCCCTCCGGGCTTGGGGTTATTGGAGGAGCAGCCGTCGGCTCCTGTTCGGAGGGCGTTGGCGTACCCTCCTCCTCGCCGGGGGGCTTGATGACGGAGTAGGTGACGGGGATCGTCTGCTCAGGGTCGGGTGATGTCTGTACCAAGAGATCGTAGTTGATGCCACTTACGCTGACCGGTGGCTCACCCTGCGGCGCGAACTCACCGAATAAGGCACGCACTGAAGCCTTGACGAAAGGCGTCAGGTGGCCATAGGCGGCATAGTAGGCACTGAGCTTGCTGATCTCCGTAGCATCCAAGCAATAGGGCACATCATAGGCCATCACGATGACGTGAGGATCCTGTAGGGCATCGGCACGCTCCGCGAGGAAGCGCTTCACCACATCAGCCTGAGATGGTCCATCGTTGGGATTCAACATGCCGAAGATAACCCATTCGGCATCCTGTAACGCCTCGCCGACCGGGTGCCTGCTTCGACCCGGGGACGGCGTAGGTGTATCGACGGACGGTGTAGGTGTATCAACGACCGCTGTGCCCACCGTCGCCGTAGGCGTAACAGGTTCGCTGGTCAGAGAAATCGCCGTCGGCGACGCGGGGGGAGAGACCGGGGTGTCCAGGTAGGTCTCCAGCTGGCCAAACGTAAAGCTGGATATGAGCTGGGGGGCAATCTGACCGGTTGCGTCCGGGCCATAGAACTGGACGAGGGTCTCCTCCAACGCTCTTGGACCGATGGTCGGTTCAGGCTCGCAGGTAGCACAGGGCCGCCCCTCTCTGGCATCCGTGAAGATCAAGATACGATCCTCCCGCGTAGGAGGGGCAGGCACGAGATCGGGAGATGGTGGGGAAAGAAGCGTGATGGCGTCGCGGGCCACGGCCGATACGGCCTCAATACCGGGCTCTATCGCCTCGCCAACCGCCACGGCGGTTCCGCGGCGCGTCCCTAGGCCAGGATTCGCTCTCACGCCGTCCAGACTGAACGCTCCACCGTAGAGCGAAAGCTTGAGCCGAAGAATGCGGGCCACCGCTTCATCCACCTGCTTCTGGAACGAAGGTTCACTCTCGTACTTCTCGCGGAAGAACGTGATTGTAGACTTCGCGTTGGCGACCTGGTCCTCCCACTCATCGGTCAGGCCAAATTGAGAGAGAAAGAGAAGATCATTTCCGGCCAGAAAAGCATCCTGGGCAATGCGTCGACCGTTGAAGGCCTGCTCCCCGGGGGCATAGAACCGGCGCAGGGCGCGGAGGCCCAAGGCATCAGAGAAGGTCACACCTCCTGCTTCACGCCATGCCGACATCTCGGGGAGGGTCAAGAGTTGCTGAAGGACGTTACTATCGACGCTGATAGGCAGTGTGGTGATGAAGCGTCCACCCCCCAGTCCCTGGAAGCGAATGTGGGAGACCAAGATCGCTTCGGGACGCGCGAGGGGATCCTTGGCCTGAGCCACGGCGAAGAAGGGCGCCAGGTCAACCTGCTTCAGCTTCTCCAAGGTGCGCTGTACTGTGGAGACCTCCTCGTCGAGGGAGCGATCCGACGATCCCAAGCCGGGAAAGTGCTTCGCCACGACGGCCACACGGTTTCCAGCCCCCTGGTGGACGCCGCGGATGTAGGCCTTCCCCATCTGCCCGACCCAGAAGGGCTCACCACCGAAGGTTCTCACACCCAGGTCACCACCGCTGGTCGGACGCGGGTTCTCCAAAACGTCAAGCGAAGGGCCCAGAAGCATATTGACGCCCATCGTCTGTAGCTCCTGCCCCACGATCTGACCGACCCGATGGGTATGACTGATATCCCACGTAGCCCCCAGCGCCATCTGCGAGGGCAGCGGCGTGGTGCCGCTGATGATGCTGGTGTAGGGCACGCCGTTGCCTTCATGACTGGCGGCGACAAAGAGGGGGATGAAGGGATCTGGGACCGTACCGGTGAGCGGTCGCGTCGCGTGCCAAGCAGCCTCCTGAAGCTGAGCCACCAACGTGGCTACTTGCTCAGGTGTGTTGCCCGTATTGACAATATTGCCGTTCTCCGATTTGAGGACGACCCCGCCGACGTGATAGTCGTGGATCAGCTCGGCAATAGCCGCGTCCTCGGCCACTTGGGAACCGGGAAACGTGACCACAAAGAGTTGGCCCACTTTGGCCGCGCTGGACATGCGTTCCATGAGACGCGCGACATTGTCCTCTTCCTGAGCATGCACCGCCAAGGGGGATAAAACCCCATCCCCCGCACCTTGGCTCAAGCCAATGGCAACGACCAGGAACAACAGGGCGGCCTGTCTCGCGGCGTCGTTCATAAGAAGCTACTGGACTCTTTCATCCCCAATCTATGAAGGGAAGCGAAGCGACGCCTCCATAGATGGTATGTGTAACTGCCTGGGACCTCTTAGTCCCCAGGAGGTTCTTCATCCTCGGGAGGGCGTCTATCTCTCTGATCGGCCTCCTCCCACCCAATGATCCAGATACAAAGCCCGGCCAAGCCAATGGTGGCCACAATGAGCGCAGCCCACTGACCTGGAAGAAGACCGACATCGCGAGCAGACCAGATCAAGATAGCAACCATGCCAATCGCCAGCACAAACCACGCTGCCAAGCGAGGATGCTCAGCGAAAAACTTCCTCACAAAAGACATACACTCCTCCCTGCAGCTCGTCGGGTATGGAAACCCGACCCACATTGTGGCCTCTAAAGCGGTCTGATCACGCGGTCGGAGCGGAGTTCCTTGACCGGTATGTCATCTTCGTCCTCACGACCAGCCTGGTGAGCCATCTCTCGCCAGGCACGAGGCAGCTCACCGACCGGGCGCAACGCGTATCCAAAGGCTTCGCAAAACTCAATAGGGCCGCCTCGGCGGTTCCGCCCCCCGTCCCCGGGCCGCCCGCCCCTGGGCCGCTTCCCTTTCTCATCATGGGGATCTCGTTCATCCAAATCGGCGGAGCGTGACCGAGGAAGAACGAGGAAAGCGGCCTCGGCCTGCAAGTCGGCCGCATGGGCCTCCATCTCTTCGAACAGCGCTCGTCCAACTCGTTCGCGCTCGCGAGCTGGCCAGATGAGTAGATCCGTGACACAAGCTACCAGGTTCTCCACGTGCCAACCCATCAAGCCAAGCAACACGCCGCTGCGCTCCCCTTTCTCATGCTGAGAGCCATCCTCCCCATCTATGAAGGGAAGCGAAGCGACTCCCTCCCCGTCTTTGAAGGGAAGCGAAGCGACTCTCTCTTCAGCCACCAAGAATCCCACTTCGCCCAAACGGGCAATCACCGTGCGGGGCTTGATGTGCACGCGCCCCTGCAGCGCGCCATTGACGAAATCGGCCACACGTTTCGCGTCGTCCGCCTGCGCTCGCCGCACAACCAGATCCCGCTCATGGACAGCGTTTATCCCCTCCATTATACACTCCCTCTCGTCCCACGCTCAGAAAACGATCTCAAGGACATCGGATAATGGGAGTCGCCCGGTATCCTGCCGTCGGGACGACGGCGTCCACGTGATGCTGCTTCCCTTTCTCATGGCGGGCAGTAACCGTCTAGCCCGACTCACATTGTCCTTTGTAATGATCTATTATACCCGAAGAGCGCTCATTTCCAAGGGGTTGCTCGGACGCAGGCAGGGTCGGCGCCCCCACAACACGCACCCAGGCCGCGACCACCTGTCGCCACGTCGCAGAAAGCGAACCGGCGTTATCGATAACGACGTCAGGGTGAGCACGGCTGGCCCCCCAACCAGGCTCATCCTGAACCCTCTGAGCCGCGACGCGCTGTCGAGCTTCGTCCCAACTGAGATCGCGATCCTCCACGATGCGCGCGATTTGTTGCTCCGGTCGGCATGTGGTTACCCACAAACTGTGGCATTTGTCGGCCAGCCCGGATTCGATGAGTTTGATAGCCTCTATCACCACGACATCGGCCGACGTGGTGCTCATACGGCGCTCAATCGCCTCCAGGGTGGCAGGATGGACGATAGCCTCGAGCCGTGCCAAAGCCTCCCGGTCAGCGAAAACGAGACGACCCAATCGCTTTCTGTCGATGTCGCCATCAGGCGTCAAGATCCGAGGGCCAAAGGTCTCGACGATCTCCGCGTGGACTCGCGTACCGGGACGCATGACGTGGTGAGCGACTTTGTCCGCGTCGATCGTCAAAGCGCCGAGGTCGGCCAACATATCGGCGACAGTGGACTTACCCGTGGCAATTTTGCCCGTAAGGCCAATCAACAGCGGTCGCTCGTTCTCGGGGTGGATCATCATCCCAGCCTAACCCACTCGGAGAGCGATGCATTGAGCTCTTGCTCGACAGCGGCATACTCAGCGCCCAACTCGCGCACGCGAGTGACATCCTGCGCCTCGCTCGCGGCGGCCAATTGGACCTCCAAATCGGCCTGACGGGCCTCCAAGTCGTGGATTCTCTCCTCCATAAGCGAAGCGGCATCGGCCCGACGCCGGGCTCGACGCTCTTCTTCTCGCCTCGCCGCCTTGCGCCGCTCATGCTCCCGCCGTCGCGCCAAAGCGTCACCGTCCTCTGGCTGCTCACATATCCTGCGCTGCTCCCTCCACTCGCTGTAGGCTTCGTAGTCCCTGAAGGTCCTCAGCTCCTGATCCGATCCCTCGATACCCCAGATCGTGCTGGCGAGCCGGCGGATCAGGTAACGATCGTGTGAGACCATCAGCACCGTGCCCTCGAACGCCGCCAGCACCTCCTCCAAGACCTCCTGGGTGGGGATATCGAGGTAGTTGGTCGGCTCGTCGAGCACGAGGACATTGGCACCTTGCAGAACCAGAGAAGCGAGCGCCACTCGCGCCTGTTCGCCGCCAGAGAGAGAGCCAACACGTTTGAAAACCGCATCGCCGGAGAAGCGATAGCGACCAAGCAGATGGCGAGCCTCACTGATCCTGAGTTCCCCGGCCTCCACAATCGTCTCAAGCACGGTCTTCTCGGGGTCGAGATTGGTGTGACCTTGAGCGAAATATCCCGGTTCCACGCTCGCCCCAATGCGCACCCGACCCGCAAGCGGCGGCACCTGGCCCAGGATCGTGCGGAGAAGGGAGGTCTTCCCACAGCCATTCGGCCCCAGCAGAGCCACACACTGCCCACGTCGCAGTTCGAGCTCTTCGACCTCAAGAAGGGGCTGAGACGAATCATAGCCCACCGTCAGATCATAGAGCCCGAACACCAGATCCCCGCTCCGGGATGCCTTTTCCAGCGAGAAGCTTATGGGTCGGTACCACTGGGGCCTCTCGATGCGATCGAGCCGTTCAAGGCGCTTTCGCCGCCCCTTCGCCTCTTTGCTGCGCTGCCCGGCGATGTTGCGCCGGATGAATGCCTCGGTCTTGGCGATGGTCTCCTGCTGTTGCTCGTACAGAGACCGCTGACGCGCCATACGCTCGGCCTTCTGGGCAACGTAGTCACTGTAGCTCCCACGGTACTGTTCCAATCGTCCCCAGGCAAGCTCCCACACCTGGTCGACGGTGGCATCGAGAAACGCACGATCGTGAGCCACGAGCATCACGGCTGGTCCCTCAGCGGCACCTTTCCACGACGCGAGATACTCCTCCAACCACTCCACGCCCGCCAGGTCAAGATGGTTGGTGGGCTCATCCAGCAAGAGCAAGTCCGGCTCCTCCAACAGGAGCCTGGCGAGCAAAGCGCGCGTCTTCTGACCGCCGCTCAGCTCCCCCACTGGACGCTGGAAGTCCTCCTGAGCGAAGCCAAGGCCAGCCAGCACTTGTTCGATGCGATGTTCGTAGGCATAGCCGCCGGCTCTTTCGAATGCTTCCAGTGTGCGACCATACGTCTTCAGCGCCTCATCTCGCGTGGAGGGATCGGCCATAGCAGCCTCCAGACGCTCAAGCTTGGCTGACTGCTCCAGCAAATGAGCGAACACGTCCAACATCGACTCCCAAAGCGTCCCTTCATCGTCGAAGAAGCGGCCAGCTTGCTGGGGAAGGTAGGCGAAGCGCGCCTTGCCAGCACGGCGGATAGTCCCTCTCGTCGGATCTTCTCGGCCAGCGATCAAGCGCAACAGCGTTGTCTTGCCCGAGCCGTTGGGGCCGACCAGGGCTATCCTGGCCTGATGAGGAATGGCAAATGAGATGTCCTCGAACACATCTTGGACACCGAAGGACATGGCAAGGTTGGTGGCGGATACAAGAGACATAGGTTAAAGAGACTCACGACACGTCCAGAAGCTTGATTCCGATTTGTTTGGCACCTGAGATTCTAGCACACCGCGGGGCATCGTCAAGCCCCGCCGAAGCGGGGCTTGTGATGAGGTTTCTCAGTCTCGCACGGGTGCCGCCTGTTCCCGGGGGCGCGCAAGATCGGGACACACCATGGGATGGCGTCTATTTCCGGGTGGTCCCCCTCTTGCACTTGTTGGCCTACTTTCGCTCACGAGGGACCCCGGATCGACGGGCGCAGGCCGCCCAGGCCCCGTGGCTACCCGGCGCGAGCATAGGTTGGTGGCAATCGCCTACCCTCGCCGCCGGTCGAGCTTCTGTAGCGCCGCGGCCACATCCTCCAGCAGCTCCTCCTGCTCCAGCACGCCCTTATGGACCAAGGCTTCAACCCGATTGTTGAGCCGTCGATGGTCCCCCTCGGTCAGCTCCTTAGCCGTGACCACGATAACCGGAATCGACCGCGTCACCTGGTTCGACTTGATCGACTCCAGCACCGCAAAACCATCCACCTCCGGCATCATAAGGTCCAGAATGATGATATCAGGACGCAGCTCCTCGACAAGGGCGATCGCCTCCTCGCCGCTGACCGCCTCCACAACCTCGTAGGCACGATGCCCGGGACCATCTCCCCCATCGTAGCTCTCGATCATGCGCCGCAGCAGATGGCGGTCCTCTGCATGATCGTCGACAACCAGCACCTGGTGACCGCCCTCGCCTTCGTCCAGCCGGTCGAGCGCCGTGACCAGATCCTCCTCCATAATGGGCTTGACCAGGTAGTCGGCTGCCCCGAGGCTCATACCTCGCTCCTCCTCGCTGACGATGCTGCAGATGATCACGGGAATGTCGCTCGTCCTCGGGTCGCCCTTCAACTCTCGAATCACATCCCAGCCATCCTTCTGAGGCATCATCACGTCGAGCGTAATGGCGTACGGATCCAACCGCTTCGCCACGTCCAGCACCCGCCTCGAATCGCTCAGCCCGAAGACACGATAGCCACGCAGATGGAGGTAGCGGCGATACAGGTTGATCACCCCCGTGTCATCATCAACACAGAGCACGAGTGGGCCGGATGCTTCCTCAGGCTCCTTCTGCCGTCGCAGGGGCGATTTCTCATCCATCCTCCCGTCACCATCTTCAACATGGGACGGCGGCCCCTCGATGGGCAACGTGAAGTAGAACGTCGACCCCTCCCCAAGATCACTCTCCACCCACATCCGGCCACCGTGGAGCTGCACGAAAGAGTGGCTGATCGTCAAGCCCAACCCGGTACCACCATGCTCCCGAGTGGTCGAAGCATCAACCTGTGTGAACGGCTCAAAGACGCTTTCCAGCTCCTCGTCAGCTATGCCCCTACCGGTATCCTTGACGGACATACACACCTGCCCAGCTTCACACTCGGCCGCGACGCGAATGAATCCCTCGTCCGTGAACTTCGCCGCGTTCGAGACGAGATTGAGCAGGATCTGGCGGACACGACGCTCGTCAGCCGTGATGGTGGGTAGATCATCAGGGACAACCTGCTGCAACTCGATCGGCTTCTCCTTCACCAGAGCGATGGCCGTGGACATCACGCCATGGATGATCTCATCCAACGTCACAGGCTCGAAATCGAGCTCCATCTTTCCAGCCTCGATCTTCGACACGTCAAGGATGTCATTGATCAGGCCCAACAGATGCTGACCACTGTTGAAGATCGCCTCCAGATCCTCGCGCTGACGGTCCGTGATCGGGCCATCAATGCCTTTCAGCACCACGCGAGAGAACCCGATGATCGAGTTGAGAGGTGTGCGAAGCTCGTGAGACATGTTGGCCAGAAACTGACTCTTCAGCCGATCCACCTCCCGGAGTCGCTCCGCCGTCTCAAGCGCCTCCTCATACAGCTTCGCGCTCTCCAGCGCAATGGCTGCCTGACTGGCCACCGCGGTGAGCAACTCCCGGTCGTGCTCGTCGTAGGCAATGGCT
>CAYQZG010000141.1:0-10861 GCA_964421785.1 uncultured Anaerolineales bacterium | reverse complement strand
TGGGCCAGTGCCGGTGGGCTTTCTGGTTCCACCAGCAACATCGTCTCATTGTCTTGGATTTCCGGCAGCGGTACAGCCGGTCGAGTGGTGATGATCGCCCGGCCGTGGGCCAGGCAGGCGAGCAGGCTCCCGCGGCGGAATGAGACGCCGTCCCGATAGGGCAGCACACAGACATCTGTGGCATGCAGACTGGCAGAGACTTGTTCGGGGCGCACGTAGCCGGTCCAATGGACTCGCTCCTTGAGGCCAAAATCGACGATAAGGCGGTCCACTCGGTCCGCGTACGCGCGGTTCGTCGGATCGGACGTCCCTACCCGACCACCGATCTTCAGCAGGTGAGCGGGCAGCCCTTGGTCCACGAGTAGTTTCAGGGCCTCGATCAGCTCCTCACCGCCCTTGCTCTCGTTGAGGAAGCCGAAGTAGCCCAGTAGAAGGTCGTCCGGCTCGATGCCCCGGCGAGATCGCTCGGCCTCTCGGTCGTAGCCGGGTGGAAGGACGGAAGGGATGTTGCTGCCGATGGGGATGCGCGTCAGGTTTGAGATCTGTGATTGGAGCCCTGAGAGTTTCAGTTCATCCTCACGGTTGGTGACAATCGCGCCATCGGCGCGGCGGGCCAACATGCGCACCACCCACCAGCGCAACCGCCCGGCTTTGGGGAAGAGATAGGGCACTTTCAGATCATGGAACGTCACTACCACCGGGGGGCGCCGCTGCCTTCGAGGGACAACGTTGATGGCCGGATGCATGGTGTAGGCGGCAGCCTGGTACTGGATGTCCAAGACATCCAGCTTCAGATCCTGGGATAGCTTCAGGATCTGTTTCCAGCAGCCGAAGCGCCAGCCTTCGATGCTGCGGTGCACCGTCAGTTGAGCCGGTTGAGAGGAGGGATGAGCAGCATCCCTTGGCTCCAATACACCAGACGTCGGGTCTGAGTTCTGAGGCGAGGACGTGATCACGTGCACCTGGTGTCCCAGATCCACCAAGGCGTGCGCCAGCTGATCCGTGAAGTCACCCACACCGCCGTGATCCGGCGGGTACTCTCCTGTGATCAGTCCGATGTTCATTGCCCTATTCCACCACGTCTATCCTGGTCAAAACCACCCGATCCTCGGCCTGGCGAACACCGTCCCGATAAGCACGCAGTCTGCCCGATCCATCAGGATGGTAGAGCCCCACGTCCAACGAATACTCTCCCGGCGCCAAGGTATCGGGCAGGGAGAGCATTCGCGGATCCTCGACGATCCCCCCGGGAGGCCAGGTGTAGGGTGGACGCGTACCGTGAAACGCCCATCCATCGGATTGGGCTACCAGGTTGCCGGCAGCATCATACAGATGCAGAAAGACCTTGGCGTCGCTCTGCGTCGAGGTCATGGCTTGCCAGTAGAGAGCTACTGGTAGGACATCGCCCGGACGCCACGGTCCGTTAGGTGGGTCAAAACCTAGCAGGGAGAGACTTTCGCCGAAGGTGACACCTGATCTGCGCTCAATGGTCCAGGCTCTTTCCTTCGCGTCGCCCTGCAGCAGCCAGACGTGGTACAGGGCGTAGTGCTGGAAGGTGGGGTTGTCAGCATCCACCCGGAGCGTGACACGGGTCCGGGACCGGCTGATCTGGTCTCCCGGCACTTGGAACGTTGTCTCAAGCCAGTGACCAGGCACTGATGGGTAGGCCCAGTAGCCAGCTTCCTGGCCATCCGTCTCGACGCGAACGCCCCCAGCTTGTTGAGCATGCAACCGGACCACGATCCACAGCTCCTCGCCGGGCTCGGTATGCGCATCGAACGCAATGCCGCCGGTAAGGAGTCGGCCTCCATCAAGGACCTCCTGCTGAGGAGGAACCCGGTATGTCATCTGCCACACCTCGGTGGGGAATCCGGGGCGCTTAACCTCCTGCCACCACTCCACCTGATGCGCTGCCTCATCGTCGAGATTCGCTACGTCCAGAGCATCCACGAGCTCAAGACCCCTCGTGCGCTCCAGGATGTCCGACTGGTGCATCTCCTCCCCGCTGCCTGCCAGGTGCCAGTCGGCACGCCAGACGCCCTGGACGGGACCGGCGCTGGCGACGGCGTAGTCAGGTACCTCCACGCGGAGGAGCTTCTCGGCAAAGAGATCGGTCGCTGCCAAATAGGGTATGGAGAAAGCGTCCGGATAGATCGCGAAGTAGCTTGGACGCATCGGAGAGTGTTCCATGCTTTCGAATACACTGCCGGCACCGTGCCGCCACGCAATTGCGGCGTCTTGCGTGGTCAACCCGATGACGTCATACGTAGGACGCTGACCCACGTAGCGCAGGCTGCCGGTGTCGTGGACGCCCACGCGAGTGCCGGGCGCAAGGTTCTCTCGCAGCCAATCAGCGATGGGCAGCTGCTGTCGGGACATCGTCAGGACGGAAAGACGATACTGCTGGAGGTGATGCAGGCTGGAGTAACCGGAAGCGAGCAGCATGTATAGGGCGAGCGAGCATAGCCCGATGCGCTGCCAGGGTCGTCGAGTCCTCTGCCACAAGAAGGCCAGCCCGAACGTCGCAAGGGCAATGATGACCGGTATGAAGGGAGCCTGATAGCGCCCCATGTGCCAATGGGCCGTGATCAGTGTCGCTGTCGACAGCGTGCCCACAAGAAACCAACACAGAGTCGCCGACAGCCGCATCCAGCGACGACGAATGCCCAGCGCGATCCACCCCAACGTGGAAAGCAGGATAAGCCCAGGTGGGACGAACCAGCGGTAACCTGCCGAGAACCGCCCCACGATGATTCTCTGATACGATCGTAAGATGGAGCGAGCGATCTCCTTGGGATAGAACGGCACGTTGAGAAACCATGACTTGGCACGGATGCCGGCGGCAGAAAGACTGCCCGTAAGGGCCCAGTTGGTCAGATAAGGGGTGAGACCTATCAGAACCGCCACCAATAGCGGGCGGTTGACGTCCCAAGTAAGTCGCCTGCGCGGGTGGGACGTGTCGCTAAAGATCCCCTTCACCGAAGCCAGAAAACAGAGTAGCACCGATAAGATCAGGCCCTCCGTGCGCGTCAACCCCGCCAGGCCGAGGCAGAGCGCTGCTAACCCCATTCGCTCGGCCAAGAATGCGCTTAGAGCTGCGAGCGACAGTGCGGTGAAGAGCCCTGTCTCCATGCCGTTGAAACACCCCCATTGTACTGGGCCGGCAAGGAGGACGAGGACGGTTGCGGTCAGCGCCCAGCCCTGGTTCAGTTGGTTCCGTACTGCCAGACGGTGCCCCAGACGATGGGTCAGCCATCCGATCAGTGCCAGCCAAACCACGCCGAGACCGACGGCAAACGCGACAAGGGATTCATTGGTAAGGCCAACAAGATAGGCTCCGGCCAGCAGGAACCCAAAAAGGGGACTGGTCATACCGGTTGTCGGAGGATCTCCGACGTTATACTCGTAGGGGTGACCGCGCGCTATCTGGCGCGCATACTGAAACGTGATGTATGCGTCGTCAAGCGGGGCCACAGCTCGTCCCTCCATGGCGCTGAAGCTGATGGTCAAGTAGGCGGCGCTAATCAGGATCACCAGCAGGAAGGGAATGGCAGCCCAGTATCGGGAGACCGTCACCGTTTAGGCTTCCTCCCCCGGAGCCTGCTCTTCAACACCTCCCGATAGGCAGCGATGCGCCGGGCACGAAGGGGTCGCCTGTGGCCCAACAGCCACTTGGCTCCCTCCATGGCGAGCTGCCAACCATAGGTCGCCAAGAGGTACCAGCGCAGCGCTGCGGCGGCGAGAGCCCCGTTATACTTGCGGAAGTAGCGAACCTTGCTGGTCTGGAAGTGGATGTGACGCGCTGCGACGACCTGTTCGCTGCTCTTGCCCACGTGGTGGACGATCTGCGCCGTGGGCAAATAGACCACCCGCCAGCCAGCCTGTCGGAAGCGCCGACACCAATCGAGCTCCTCCGAGTACATGAAGAAACCTTCGTCCATCAAGCCCACATCGTTGATGGCCTCACGTCGGGCCAACATGGCGGCTCCTGTGATCCAGTCCACGTCCTGTATTTCGTCGTCGGGACGGTCGGAGACATAGTAGCGCTCCAGCAGGCGACGGAGTGGCGCGGTCAGCGAGCCAAGCAAGGTGCGTGATCGTAGATCCACGATGGCCGGCTGGAGCCACGTCGATTCGATGAAGGCCGTTGTCAAGGTAGGGAAGCGACGGCGGGAGGACTGGACGCTACCATCGGGGTTAAGCAGTTGCGGACCGATCATACCCACGGCTGGATGCCGATCGGCGAAGGCGATCAGCTCCGT
This sequence comes from uncultured Anaerolineales bacterium, assembly GCA_964421785.1. Lineage (GTDB taxonomy): Bacteria > Chloroflexota > Anaerolineae > B4-G1 > B4-G1 > SKLM01. Next base: position 6,599 of record CAYQZG010000141.1, on the reverse strand, counting down.
CAGCGCGTGGCTCACAATCTCGGTGTCCGGATTGAGCAGCATGACGTATCGACCGTCAGCAACCGTGATGCCTTGGTTGTTGGCAGCGGGAAAGCCTCGGTTGTTCTGATTGACCACGAGCCGCACGTTGGGAAAGCCCTCCCGAACCATCTTGGCGCTTCCGTCGCTGGAGGCGTTATCCACGACGATGACCTGAAGCGCCAAACTGGGAGCTGTCCAGCCGCTGGCACTCGCGGTCTGCTCGCCTCCGCAGTCGACCTCAGGATTGTAGATCGATTGTAGGCACCGCCTTAGGAGGTCGCGGACGTTCCAGCTGACGATGACAATGGAAAGATCGGTCATTCGTCGCACACACTCGGGAGAATAGCTAGAGTTGGGCTGGCGCTGGGAAGAGGTGACTAGAAACGACGGTTTACGGTGAAATCAGCCAGATCCATAAGTGCTTTTCGATAAGGTGTGCTTGGGAAGACATCCAGGGCTATCCTGGCCTCGTCTGCGTGCTGGCGTGCCGTTGTCAAGGCTTTCTCGATCGCGGGGGAAGCGATCACAGCTTGCACTGCCTCTTGTACGACATCGTTGGACCGATTGCCGTCAAGCACCTGGCGCACTGCCGAGGAGCCTGAATTCGCCTCCATGTAGAGCAACACAGGCAATGTCGCCAGCCCTTGTCGCAGGTCGCTGCCCACGGGCTTTCCTAGCATCTCCTCGTCTGCCACGAAGTCCAGTACATCATCCGCGATCTGGAAGGCAGTGCCAATCTCTTCTCCGTAGGTCCGCAGCGCTTTCTTCTTGGCGTCTTGAGCGTCGACCAGGATAGCCCCGGCTTCGGCGGAGAGGGCAATGAGCGAGGCGGTCTTTGCGTAGATGCGTCTCTCATACTCCTCAATGGCGTTCCGGTCGTATCTCCCATTGAACATCTGACGAATCTCGCCGTTGCAGATCACCATCAACGTCTCGGCGAAGCGCTGTGTCAGTCGCACGTTTCTCGTCCGGGCGACCAGATAAGCTGCACGGGCGAAAACGTAGTCCCCGGTAAGGATTGTGGCGGCGGGCGTCCAACTGGCGTTCAACGTCTCCACCCCGCGGCGGATCAGTGAACCGTCGATGAGATCATCGTGGACGAGTGTTGCGGTGTGAAGCATCTCGGCAGCCGCGGCTGCGAGGATCGCTTGGTCGATCGGCGCGTTGCAGAGGTGAGCCGACAGTAGCACCAGCGTCGGTCGGAGTCTCTTGCCACCGCCGCCGATCAGGTGATCCACGGCCAAGCTTATGGCCTCATGTTGTTCAGGGGGATGCTCTTCGAGTAGGGCTTCCACGCTCCTCAAGTCATGTTCAACCGGATGAAGGAAGGATAGGTCAGTCAAGGGTATGCCTCTTCACGTGCGAAATCTAGCGAAAACTACTTAGACAATAAGTACAATCACTCCGACCGGGCCGTCGGGACGACGGCGCTCCAGCTCAGTACAGATGCGGGATTCCGAACAGGCGACGGGTGTTCTCCGTCGTTGCCTCGGCGACCTGTTGTATCGAATCGCCTCGAGCCTGGGCGACCGCTTCAGCGACAAACTTGACGTACGCTGGCTCGTTTCGCTTTCCGCGATGCGGCTCGGGTGTCAGGTATGGACAATCGGTCTCGATCAACAGACGATCCAAGGGCACCACGCTCGCTACGTTTCGCAACTGCTTCGCCTTGGAATAGGTGACGGGGCCTGAGATGCCAATGAAGAAGCCCATGTCGATAACCTGATCCAGTCGCTCAGGACCGGCCGCGTAGGTATGTAGCACCCCGGTTCCTTCCCAGTCGCTCAATATCGTCAGGACGTCGTCGTGAGCGTCACGACTGTGAATCACCACCGGGAGATCCAGCTCTGAAGCCAGGGCTAGCTGGTCTCGGAATGCCTGCCGCTGCGCAGGTCGCGGCGAGTAGTCTCGGTAGTAGTCGAGGCCGATCTCCCCGATAGCGACCACCTCCGGGTGCTGTGCCAGGGCACGTAGGTCATCCAGGGTCTCCGGGGTGACCGTGTCGGCGTCGTGCGGATGGATGCCCACGGCGCTATAGATGAAATCATATCTCTCCGCCAACCTAACAGATGCTCGGCTGGTGCTTACGTTGGTTCCTATGTTCACCAGCGCGACCAGGCCCATCGCCCGCGCCCGGTCGATGACCGCGTCGCGATCGTCGTCGAACTGGGGGAAGTCTACGTGGGCGTGCGAATCGATGAGGTGCATGATATGTCCATTTCGACGAGCTTGCTACAATAGACCGGCTAAAGCCAACCCCTCGTTCAACAGCGGCTCCACCTTCTCTTTGTCCGTTGTCTCACAGTAGACACGGATGACGGGTTCGGTGCCCGAGAAGCGGATCAAGAGCCAGCCACCATCCTCGAGCTCGTACTTGTACCCGTCGAGGGTAACGATGTCCGTCACCGCAAGGCCGGCAAGTGTCTCGGGCTCCGCAGCATCGAGCTGGGCTTTCGCCTCAGGACGCTTTTCGTTGGGGAAGCGGGTATCAACGCGGTCGTAGTAGTAGGAGGCGCCCAGCTTGTCGTAGAGATGCTCGATCAGCTCAGACGGCGACTTGCCGGTCCGCACCATCAGATCCAGGAAGTAGAGGTTGCCCAGAATGCCGTCTCTTTCGGGGATGCTTTCGCCAAAGGCGTAGCCACCGCTTTCCTCTCCCCCGATCATCGCATTGACCTCCATCATCTTCGGCCCCACGTATTTGAATCCAACGCCGGTGCGATAGATCGGTACGTCGTACATCTCCCCGAGCTTCTCCAGCATCGAGGTGGTCGAGACGGTCTTCACGATAGGTTTTCTCTTCCCGCGCACCTCGAGTAGATAGTAGGCGAGCAGACCGTAGACCTGTAGTTGGTTGATGAATACACCGTGCTCGTCGCCGATCCCCATGCGATCGGCGTCCCCATCCATAATCAGGCAGACGTCGGCTCCCAGTTCGACGGTCTTTTCTAGCGCCGGATCTACGTTGGGAGGAATAGGCTCAGGGCGCTTCATACCGGGGTAGAGAGGATTGCGCCTGTTGTGAATCTCGGACACCGTCGTCGGTCCGCCGCCGAGAATGCGCGGGAACCAGCCCATCCCGTTGCCCCACATAGGCTCGATCAGGATGTTCAGGCCGGCTTCTTTGATGCGCTCGATATCCACCAGGTGACTGATGTGTTTGACATAGGCTGGGGCGGCGTCCCAGATTTCGATGAGGCCTTGTTCTTTCGCCTCTTCGAAGTCCGACCGCTGGACGTCCTCCGTTGCTGGAATGGCCTCTTCTATCGCTCGCAGACCATCTGGTGCGACAGCGGCTCCGTTCTCGTCTCGCACCTTGAAGCCGCAATCCCAGGGAGGATTGTGGCTGGCGGTGATGTTGATACCTCCCACGGCACCTCGCTCAACGATGGCATAGGAGACCACCGGAGTTGGCGTGGCAGTGTTGGTCAGCCAGACGTGGAAACCGTTGGCTGCCATCACTTCAGCAGCTGCGGCCCCGAAGTGCTCGGCGGCGAAACGCTGATCGTAGCCCACGACCACAGTTTTCTTTTCAGAGGGATGCCGTTTACCCTCGCCCTGATCTGTCAGGTAATTCGCGAAGCCCTGGGCGGCGCGCCGCACGTTGTCGAAGGTGTAGTCCTCTGCGATACGCGCTCGCCAGCCGTCGGTGCCGAAGTGGATCTTTGTTGTCATAGTGACATCTTCCTCGGTTCAGGCCAGCCCGTTTTCTTGTTTAAGCAGCCTTAAGTCGCTGTCTACCATCATATGTACCAATGCCTCGAAGGAGACCGCTGGTTCCCACCCAAGCCTTTGTCTGGCTTTTTCGGCATTCCCGATGAGGATGTCGACCTCTGCCGGTCGCATAAATCTTGGATCCTGCACGACGTAATCCTGCCAATCCAAGTCCTTATAGCCAAAGGCAGCTTCACACATCTCCCGAATCGAGTGAGTCTCTTCCGTGGCGATGACGTAGTTATCCGGCTCTGACTGTTGAAGCATCGCCCACATAGCTCGCACGTAGTCCCCTGCGAAACCAATGTCGCGCTTGGAATCCAGATTGCCCAAAGCTAGCTCGTCGGCCAGCCCCAGGACGATCTTTGCCACGCCATAGGTGATCTTGCGGAGCACGAACTCCAACCCACGCCGAGGGCTGGTATGATTGAACAGGATACCAGAGGTCGCATGTAGGTCGTACGACTCGCGGAAGTTGATCGTGATCCAATGGCCGTAGACCTTGGCCACGCCGTATGGACTGCGAGGGTAGAAAGGCGTCTCCTCGTTTTGGGGCACCTCCCGGACTTTGCCGAACATCTCCGAAGAGCTGGCCTGATAGAAGCGAATGGTCTTGTCTACAGTGCGGATTGCCTCCAGCATACGCGTCACACCCAGTGCCGTGACGTCACCGGTGAAGACGGGCTGCTTCCACGATGTAGGCACGAACGACTGCGCTGCCAGGTTGTAGACCTCGTCGGGGCGATGTTCTTGAAGGATCGTGATCAACGATACCTGATCCAAGAGGTCCCCGGACACCAAGGTGATCTTGTCCTGGATGTGCTGGATGCGGGAGAAGTTGAGCGTGCTGGTGCGCCGTACCATGCCGATGACGTCATATCCCTTCTCCAACAAGAACTCCGCTAGGTAAGAACCGTCTTGGCCGGTAACTCCTGTGATGAGTGCCTTTGGCATTAAGTGACTCCTTCTACTGTCGGGGGATGGAAACCCGACCTGCTTTCCTCTGTTACTGACTCGAAACCTGCTCGCGCCAATAGGTAAGTGTGTCCCGCAAGGTCTGCTCGAAAGGGATTCGTGGTTCCCAACCCGTGCGCTCGTAGAACTTCTTCGCACTGCCATAGACGACCGGAACATCCACGGGACGATATCGATCTGGATCTCTCTCTACCTGGATCTGTACCTCCGAATAGCTCAGCAACGTCTCCAACAAAGCTCTGATCGACTGTGCCTCTCCTGATGCCAGATTGTAGACCTCTCCTGGCCTCCCCTCGGTCACCGCCAGGCAATAAGCACGTACGATATCCCGTACATCCGTGAAATCACGCGATGTCGACAGGTTGCCGACCCTCATAACCGGCTCCTGGAGCCCCGCTTCGATGTGGGCAATTTGGCTGGCAAAGGCAGGAACCACGAATCGAGCCGACTGCCCCGGCCCGGTATGGTTGAAGGGACGTACCCGCACCACCGGTACACCATAGGCCAGATGATACTGGAGGCCCAGGAAATCTTGGCCCACCTTGCTGACGGCATAGGGATTATTGGGACGAAGAGGGCTCTGCTCTGTTTGGGGCAGTTCCTCTGGCTTGGGCGCGCCATATTCTTCGTTCGAACCGACCACCAGGAAGACGATCTCGCGTCCTGATCGACGCACAGCTTCCAGCAAGTTTAATTCTGATAGGATGTTGTTCTCCAGTGTGTCCCAGGGATCGGACAGGGAGGTCGGGACGAAGGACTGAGCCGCGAGGTGGAAGATGATGTCCGGTTGGGTCTCCTCTACAAGGGAGGTGATGCTATTCCTTTCTCTTAAGTCGACAGGTCGGAGTTGAACTCGGGGTGACTCTGTCTCGGTCTTGGCCGACGGGTCAAAGACAGTCCCCGTCAAGTCCCAATCCGTATGCGATAAGATGTAGTCACACAGGTGCGCTCCGACGAATCCGCCCGCTCCGGTGATCAGTGCTCGCAATATCTGCCTCCTCGGAGGGAGATTATACCGTACTTTCCAGTACCTGCCAACCGGTGCCCTTTTCAATTGACAAAGGCACAGCTCACTTCTTCTTGGCTATCTTGGCGAACTTACAATGTCTCTTCATCTGTTTCCCGTACCTAGCGTGATACGCTCATACGTATCAATGACATGCCTTATTGCTAGATTCAAACTTGCATCAACTTGTAGTGTTGATTTCGCGATTCTGGGGGGATGCGACTGGTTCCTCTTAAGGCCTGAATCTTCGTCGGAGGGCTGCTGTTGAAGGTTATCAGAAATAGAGACCATCGGCCGAGGCCGTCTTGCCGGAGGGTGTTTGGTCCATAGGTGCGACAACTTAGATTCTCGCGGGCTCCTTGCTATCGCGGGCAGGTTGGCATTCGAAGCCTCTCACCGCCTCTTAGGGTGGGACCCCGCGTTCCCCATCGAAGTCCGTTAGTATGTGCAACGTAGTGCGCGTACTCCTCAAGGTCAGGGGGTACGCTGTGTCCAGGCCATCTCCCGGGGCAGTGACGACGACAGACTTGATAAAGGCCTTCCCCCGCTTGCACGGTTTCCCAAGCTGGCGTCGCTGTTGGTGTGACCGTGGGCGCTGGCGTGGAGGTCGGTCGTAGAGTGCTGGTTGGTGGAGTCGATAGGAAGGCTGTGGGTACGCGACTGGCAGGAGGATGTGTTGGCGTCGCCTTCGCCTTTGGCGGCGACGTTGGGGATGCTTTCTGGGTTGGCAGCGGTGCCGCTTGCCGTTCGAGTAGGCTGCGTGCTCCCCGTCCGATGCCCCATGCCATAGCTCCCAAGAGGATCATGGCAGCCACAGCTACCACGACGTGAAAGTATCTGCGTTTCATCATTGCTTCCATCCAGTTTGACCACCTAGGCCCAG
>CAYQZG010000140.1:937-10923 GCA_964421785.1 uncultured Anaerolineales bacterium | reverse complement strand
AACCCCTCCAGGCTCAAGAGTCCGTAGTGCTCGAAGCTCTGCTCCTCGTCAAAATCGCCCCAGCTCACGACGGCACCGACGTCGCTGCGATTGTACCAGAGATTATGGTGGTACGTGTTGCTGATAGGGCCGTAGAGCGTGCCCAGGATCGGATCGCGGTCGGTCGTGGTGCTACTCCCGATCACCAATGGAGCGGTGTGCGTCTCAGATACGCTCCCCACCACACCGATGTTATCGTAGATCATGCTATTGCTGTTCGGGACGCAGTAGTTCGTCGTGCCCGGCTCTGCGCCGTGGAGGTTGGACGACCCTTCGTACATATAGACCGCGCCGCCGCTGGGCTCCACGACAGTGTTATGGTAGACTTGGGTTCCCGGAGCGCAGTAGAAGGTGATGCCCCACCTTTCGTTTGACCCGTTGTTGAACGTCAGGTTGTTGACGATGCGGTTGTTCTCTCCGCGCTTGATTCGGATGGGGGCCTCCCCACTGTTGTACACCACGTTGTCGACGATCAGGTTGTGGTGACTCCCAACGAGCCAGATACCCGAGTCGTTGTCGTGAATCACGTTATCGGCAAAGACGCTGTTCTGAACGCCAAACCCTTCCACGGTGAGTGGATAGCCTCGGATGCCCCCGCCGTGCGCCGGTGTGATCTCCTCCGTGTGGCGGGCACTCATGCTCTCACCCGCCGAGGGCCAGGCGCCCATCAACTCGAAGCCATGGATCCTGATGTACTCTGCGCCGCGCAGATCGAAGCAAGCACCCCCGGGAGAATCGACAACAACGTGATCTTCCTCATAGTTGACGAACCTGATCAGCGCCCCAGGTGTGCCGGACGACGTGACCGTCACCATCTCGTGGTACGTCCCCTCCTTCACAAAGACGATGGTGTCAGGGATGGCGCGATCGGCAGCCTCCTGAATGGTACACAGAGGTTCCTCCTCGCTGCCGGAATTGGCGTCATCGCAGCTTGGATCGTCAACGTCGACGAATAGTTGCAGCGTCGAGCCGGCAGCGCTTGCCTGGGAAGCGGCCACGGACAGATCTGCTGCCAGTGCCCAGAACACCATCGCCAAGACCACCATGGCCATCGCCCCGACGATGCTCCACTTCCCCGACCGCCAGGGAAGCGAACCTACGGCTGACGTTCCGTCAGCCTCGCCCCCCATTCGGTCCGTACTCCCTTCTGGCCATCCTAGCTCTAGAATTGTCATCCTTCGCTCCCTCCACCTGATCGCTTTCCTCAGACAAACGATCCACCAATCTCTTCAATGAAGCCAGTCCTGCTTCGATAGTGCCATGATGGCACACAGCTATTAGGGGAGGATGAAGGGAATGTAAGAGGGATGTAAAGACGCAGGGGACCCTCCCAGTGCGTCAGAGGGGAGCGCCAAAGGGATCGATCAGATTCCGCCGGTCAACCCACGCGCGCGCCCATTCACGTCAACACCAGCGTCGACCATCTCGTTTGCGTCGGTCAACCCACGCGCGCGCGTCTTCACCGCCACCGACATATAGCTCTTCATTCGCAACCAAGAGTTGCACAACGAACCCTATCGCTTCATCGCTTTGTCGTTCTATCGCTATGGCTCTTCGTCCACAATTGGAAGCTGCACGATGAACCTGCTGCCCAGCCCCACCACGCTCTCGGCAGTGATGGTGCCACCGTGGGCGGCGACAATCTCCTGGGCGATCGCCAGCCCCAGACCTGCGCCGCCGGTTCGCTGGCGCGCCTTGTCCGCCCGGTAGAAGCGCTCGAAGATGCGCGGAAGCTCGTCGGAAGGGATGCCTGCCCCAGTGTCGGTCATCGTGACCTCCAGGGTCCTCTCCGCACTGCCGCGTGCTGCCACGGCGACCCGACCACCGGAGGGTGTGTGCGTCAGCGCGTTATCGAGCAGATTGTTGAAGACCTGCCCCAGTTGGTCGGCATCGCCGAGGACGAACAACCCTCCGGAGACGTCAAGCTCCACAGCCACGCCGGCCCTTTCCGCCTGAGGCGTCAGCCTCTCGACGCACCCGCGCAGCAGTTGGCCAATCCCCACCCTCTCGCGTGCCATCTCCATCTGTCCGGCGTCGAAACGAGCCAGGATCAGCAGGTCGTCCACCATGCGACGCATGCGCTCCGCCTCCTCGTGGATGACACCGGCCGCGCGATCCACCGTCGCAGGCGCCTGCGCCGTGCCATCCAGGATAGCCTGTGAGAAGCCCTGGATCGAGGTGAGGGGCGTCTTCAGTTCGTGGGAGACGTTGGCCACGAAGTCACGCTGCGAGCGTTGGGCAGCCTCGACCTGGTCCGCCATGCTGTTGAAGGAACGGGCCAGCGCCTTCACCTCGCTCGGGCCGGAGATGGGTGCCCGCGTACCCGTCTCACCCTGGGCGAGGGCCTTCGCTGCCTCGGCCACCTGGCGCAGCGGCCTGGCTACCGACCGACCAAGCAGAAGCGCCAGCAGCGTGGAGAGGAACAGCGCCGCCATGCCAGCCCAAACCAATGGAACCAGGAGATTGTCGCGTGCCCAGGTGAGTGCCGCGCCACTAAGCTGCGGCACGGCGAAGACGAGCATCCTGGACGGAGAGGCATCTGACGTCGATTGCGCGACGAAAAGCCACGCCTGACCCTCGGGATCCTTGAAAGTTCCCGCCAAGTTATCCCTGGCGTCCCGTTTGAACCGTGCCCCCTCCAATAGATTCTGGCCTGTCCAATCCTCTCGGCTGTCCAAGACGACGCTGCCCTTGGCGTCAAGGACCAGAACGCGCACCTCACGAACTTCGTCCAGATGCTGGAGCAGGCGCTTCGTCTGTCTTACCTCAACGTCTCTGTCACGCATCGCGATAGCCGTGATCTGCGCCAGGTCGTTCAACCGCTGGAAGGTGGCCTGCTGCTGGGTCTGGCGGATGCGAAGCGCCACCAGCAACGCCAACCCGGTCACGAGCAGGCAGACGAGGATGATGGCGACATATGAAAGAAAGAGACGAGAGCGAAGGTTGTGGAATATGGGCATGTCGAATCTCCACCTCAGGTTTCACGTCACGAGCTTGTACCCCACACCCACGACGGTCTCGATCTCGACGTCCGCAGACTCAGCCAGACGCTTCCGCAGTTGCGCGATGTGCACGTCCACCGTGCGGGTCTCGCCATAGAAGTCGTAGCCCCAGACCTGGTCGAGCAGTTGCTCACGACTGAGGACGATGCCTCGGTGCTCGACCAACGCCAACAGCAAGTCGAACTCCTTGGGCCGCAGCGCCACCTCCCGCCCGGCGACCTCGACCTCGCGCCCGGCCGGATCGATGGTGACGTCGCCCACGTGGATACGGGCCGTGGCACGGGCAGCGCGGTGCGTCCGGCGCAGGATGGCCTTCACCCGGGCGACCAGTTCGCGGGGGTTGAAAGGCTTGGTCACGTAGTCGTCCGCCCCCAGCTCCAGCCCCACGATCTTGTCCACATCGTCGTCGCGGGCGGTGAGCATGATGATCGGCAGATCAGGCGCGCTCTTGCCGGACCGCACGCGGCGGCAGACCTCCCAACCGTCCACCTGCGGCAGCATCAGGTCGAGCACCATCAGCGCCGGGGGGTGACGGGCGATCATCCGCAGCGCCGTGTCACCATCCCCGGCTGACTGGACGCGGAACCCTTCCTGCGCCAGGTACATCTGCGCCAATTCCACGATGTGAGCCTCGTCGTCGACGACCAGGATCGTCTCTCCTGCCATCACGATGCCTCCTTGGGCTGAGAGAGCTTCCCCGGCAGCAGCAGGATGAGGGGAAGCCCCAACAGAGGTGCGACGGCGCTGACCGCGAAAGCCGAGCGCAGACTGAGCACGTCGCCAATCGCCCCAATAACCACAATGACGCCCGAGCGGAGCACGAAGCTAAGCGCCATGTAGACGCCATTAGCCAACGCCCGGTTCTTGGGGAGGCTCTCCTGCACCAGGGCCATGATGACCGGTCCGACGGAGAGCGCGCTCAGCCCGAGCAGCAGCAAGAGCGGTATGTGGAGCCAGCCATCGGCCGCCAAGAAGGCAAACATCAACAGCGGCGTCGCCAGCATAGAGGCAAACAGGACTGTCCGCCTGCCCAATCGGTCGCTCATGGAGCCACCCAGCAGCGCGCCGACCACCCCCGCGGCCTCCAGAATGGAGAGGGAGGCTCCGGCAAAGAAGAGCCCCGCGCCCTCGTCGCTGAGGAAGGTGGGCAGATAGGTGGTCAGCGCCGAGACCATGAATGAGCGCACGATGATGATGCCGATCAAGGGGGCCAGGAGTGGGCCCAAGGCGCGCAGCGCCTCCCCCCAGGGCAACGTACCGGCTGCGTCCGGTGGGCGCCCCGCCACGTCCCGCAGCAGGAAGAACAGAAGACCTGACATCGACCACCCGGCCACCATCAGCCAGGGTGTGCCCTTCGGCTGGAGGATCTGGAGCGCGCTGACGATGACGATCGGCCCGAGCGTGCGGCCCAACTCCCCGCCGACCATCCAGAAGCCCATGCCCCGGCCGAGGTAGTCCCCGGAGAGGCGCCCGGCCATCACCGGCCCTACCGAATGGATGCCCGCGGAGCTGACACCTGCCAGCATCAAGAGCAGCGCGAGCACAGCGTAAGCCGGCGCGATGCCCAACAAGCTCATCATCGTGGCCGTCGCCGCGGGCGCCAGGATGACCAGGTAGCGCAGGCTGACCCGGTCGGCCAGGTGGCCGATGAGGGGCTGGAGCAGGGACGGGCCCTGCAGGAAGACGGTCAGCAGCCCGGCCTCGGTCCTGGAAAGGGCCAGATTGGCGATGAAGACGGGCAGCAGGGAGGGGAGGAAGGCGGTGTAGGTGTCGTGGACACCGTGCGCAGCGCTGATGGTGACGACACGGCCGGTCTGGAAGTGACCGGCCTCGGCGTCTGCAGTTGGGCTCTTGGCCTTGGAGGGAAGCTCAGTGGTATCGTTCACGATCTAGGTTGTTCGTTCTGTTTTGGGGGTGAGCTTGGCTCTACAGATGGTTCTTGAAGACGATTGGCAAGTAGATGTAACTGCAGGGCTGTACGTTTAGGTCGATCGTGTTGGAGCCGCTGCTCAGTGGTTCTACGTTACCGGCCTTGTCCACCGCTCGCACCGACAGCCCGTTCATGCACCTATTCGAGAGTGAGAAATGGAATGCCCCGGAGCAACCAGTCTGGGTCAAGACAGAGGTCCATTGGCAAGAGTGGGGACGATGCCACAAGGCTGCACCGGCGACGCCCGCCTGCGTGTCTGTGGCCACCCACGTCACGGTAATCGTCTCCCCGACTGCAAACTGCCCGGTGATCGTGATGGTTGTCTTGGGCGGCTTTACATCCGGTGTCTGCGGGCCGTCTACCGGGCCCTCGGTCGTGGCCGTGGGGACGGGTGAAGAAACGACGTCATAGTAAGTGTCGATGAGCCCTCCCCACGCGGTATCCTCCACAAACTGCAACTGCTCACCGGAATACATCTCGCGCAGGCGCAGGTTGCGGGTGATGATCAAGCCAGGTGTGATGGTCGACGTCTCTGTGACGACGATGGGCAACTCCAGATCTTCACCCAGGGGCAGGAAGATGGATAGGCCGTGCACATCGTCCAAATCCCACTGCCGGTCAAGTGCCAGCCACGGGCTCCCGCTGCGATGCGCCTCGGCCACAACGGCTGCCTCCAGTCCAGTCCTCAAGTCCTCAGCCGCCGCTCTGATGCCAGTGTCGGTGTACTGCTGCTCAGCCTTGAGGGTGAAGTCGTAGAGGTCGACAAACCCATCGGTGGCCGGTTCGAGATAGAAATCGCTGTCGTAGTCTAGCTTCTGGGCTGCGCCGTAAGCTGCATGGAGGGTCGCTGCCTGATCGGGGCCAATGAGAGTCGAGCTGATCACCTGAGCCAGGTCATTCGCAGCAGTCGTCACTCCCGGCAGTGAGCCCAGATCTACCGCCGAGATGGTGAAGGGATGCTCCTGCGGGGGTATCGCATCGGCGTAGGCGCCCACCAGGAGCTCGGCCACCCGCCGCGGCGTGGCGTTCGGCTCAAGCCCCTGGATTATCCGCACGTAGCGTCCCTCCGGACCGGCCGGCGCCCAACCGACGTTCTGCGAGGAGACGAAGAAAGAGGCGTAGTCCTTAATCTGATAGGCGACCTCCACCATGCCCATCAGGCACACGTCGTAGAACACCACGTCCAAGGGATCGGAACCGTCATCGGTGATGAGCGCCATCGCCTGGCGGATCTCTCGGCTATCCAGGTAGTCGTAGTCGCTGCTGAAATCCCAACTCAGGCCACTGCTGCCGGCCAGCCAACTGCGATCGGTGACAGGTAGTGCACCGAGTACGGCTTCACCACTCGGCGCCCAGCCGCCGCCATGGTCAACAATGGCCAGCACCGTGTGGCGGGCAGGATGATGCGACCGCCCCCACCTGACGAACTCCACCAGGGTCTCTCCATCCCCCATGTTGAGTTCGCCGGGCACTGTCAGCGTGGTGCTCAAGGTAGCAGTGATCGATTCAACCTGACCGCGCGTGAGGTCGTAAAGCATGGTGCCAGAGTAGGTCGTGGTGGTGTAACCATCCACCAGCGCCACTACGTTGGCCCGCGGACTGGCTCCAGCAGCCACAACGTTGGTCGGTACGTCAAGCACGAATTCCTCAAGGTTATTGTCGCCATTGAGGTAGAGAAGCAGGGTCCAGGACACATGGGTCGGTGGGGAGAACTCGGACGTATCGCCATCCGCGTCGGTGGTCGTAGCGGTGACGTTGGGACCGGCGAAGCCGCCCACCTTGCCGTAGGAGAAGCTGCCGGCGCCATCGGCCAGCGTGTATCCCTCGTAGACCCGCCCCTCGTCTTCATCGTCCGAGAAGAACTCCACCCGCGCGTTGGCCATCGTCGTGCCAGTCACAAGCTCGGTCGGGCCGATGCCGACATTGGTGATCACGGGTGGCGTCGGACAGCCGTCTTCGTTTACGATTTCAATGCCCTTGCTGGTGTTACTGTAGACCGAGTTCTGAGTGACGGTGCTCCCATCGCACGTCGCCAGGAGGATTCCATGCCCCTCGTTAAAGGCGATGGTGTTGCTGTAGATAAGGGTACGCACGGCACCGTGGACGTTGAAAACGCCATCCCCCTCGTTGGGCAGCGGGCTGCCATCCAGGGTCAGTCCAATGAGGTTGCCCAATACCTGGTTGTCGGTCGCATTGTCCTCCGTGTACTTGAACAACGCGATGCCATCGGTCTGGTTGCCACTGATCAGGTTCCCTTCTCCTGCATCCAGCCCCCCGATCACGTTATCGTGGGCCCCGTTCGAGATATCCACCCCGCCCCAAGGATGACGGCCTAGCGAATAGGTGCCCGTGGCATCCGGCCCAATAATGTTGCCCGAGACGGTGTTATGATGCGCATCATCAGTGACCAGCAGGCCGTGGTTCTGGTTGCCGCTCAGCAGGTTCCCCTCACCCAAGAGACGACTGCCTCCCACCAGATTATCATGAGCCCCCTCGGTCAACTCCACACCGTGGAGACCATTCGGCAGCGCTGTTGTACCACTGACGTTGGTACCGACGTAGTTGCCTTGCACCGTGTTGCTCACCGTGTCACTGCCTTCAATACGCACACCGTCGAACGAGTTGCCACTGATCAGATTACGACCAAGCTCGGTGCCGTCGCCGATCGCGTTACGACTGGCCCCCAGCGCAATAACAATTCCATTCGCACCTTGACCGATGATTCCAGTCCCCTGCCAATCAGAGCCAACGTTGTTCCCCAAGATGCGGTTGCCGCTGGTGCCCGGATCGCTGATGTAGATCCCATTGTCCGCGTTGCCGCTGATCAGGTTGCCCGCGCCGCTCGCCGAGCCGCCAATGCGGTTGTCCTGCGCCCCATCCTGGATAGCCACCCCTGACAGGCCATTGGAGACAGGCTCCAGCCCGCCCGCCTGCGTGCCCAGGTAATTGCCGAGGACCACGTTCTGATCGGTGCCAGCACCACCGATCCACACGCCGTTTTGATCGTTGCCACCGATCACGTTGCGATAGCTGTCGACTGTGCCACCGATGACGTTACCGCTTGCCCCCTCCCATACTGCCACACCGTTTAAGGTATTTCCCTGGTCCCACCGGCCCGATCCATCAACGCCGATGGTGTTGCCCTGCACCAGGTTCCCGTCGCCACGGATCTCGATGCCGTTGCCTTTGTTGAAGACAATGAGGTTCCCCTGCCCGTTGGGGCCGGCGCCAGCGTCCTGGTCGCCGCCGATGGTGTTGCCGTTGGCCTCTGCTGCGATGAAAACCCCGTTGCTGGAGAAATTCTGAATGGTCAAGCCTTGAACGACACAGCTGTCGCCCTCAATGACGAGCCCATTGGTGTCAACTGGTGCCTGTGAGCCATCCAAGATGACACCGGCGTTGCTGGCGTCTATGGTCACACTGTCCTTGGTGAGTGTGAAGTTCGACTTAGCAAAGATAGTAACTGGGCTATCAGATGGGAAAACAGAAGGTCTAAAGGTGATTTCATCGCCGGGGGCCGCGTCGAGCAGGGCCTGACGCAGCGTGCCAGGACCGCTATCGCCATAGCTGACAACTTCAAGATTGGCCGCTCCGACAACTAGAGTGGTCGATTCTAAGAGCAAGACGAGACATATCACCATCAGTCCACCGAGCCAAAGCGTTGTTTCCAATCTCAAGCGCCTCATTGATCTTCTTCCTATGCCGACTGCACGCCCTCCGGATTACGTCCATTGGTGCAATGATGCTCAATACGTTCACTGACCATCTGTTCCATATCCGAAATGCCCAGACCACGCGCCATCTCTAGAGCGATTCGCCAGTCGTCACATGCCTGATCCAAAGGATGAGTCATCTCACAGTCCGGGCATCTGCTCATCTCCAGCAGATAGTCGCCAGCATTGAAATGCGCTATGACCAAGCGACGCGACTCACCGAGAGAATCCTGCAGCATATTGATCTCTCGCTGAGTAAGCCTGTAGGCAATTTCAAACTCACAAAGAGCCGACGAGTGCTCCTGCCGAGCCCACAGTCTCTTGCCTTTCAGCCAGCGCACATAACCCGCTCTTTCCAAGACCAATGCATAGTTGCTCACGTAGGCCCAAGGATCTTCCGCCCTCACGTCCGATCCCTCAAGAGCTTTCAAGGCCTTGTCGTAGTACTTCTCAGCACACATCCATCTATCAAGGAGAGCATAGGCCAAGCTAAGCTCTTTGTACACTCGTGCTTCAAGAACGGCGTCCTGTCCGTAGGCCCGAGCCGACTTGGCTGCCGCCAGATACGAGTCCACCGCTTCCTGCACCAGTTCTTGACGACCATCCTGATCATCCAACTTAGCACGTTCCATAGCGACATTCCCGGATCCCAGATTGACTCTTGCGGACAGCTTGTGGTCTTCTGCAACTGGTGAGACCATTCTATTCAGGAGTCCTTTGGCCTCTTCGTAATCACTTGCAGCCCTGTCCAATTCCTCTAGTTTGCCCCACGTCCCCGCTCGATAGACGAGCAGGTGAGCCCGCTGACGGTCACTCAGCTCTATTGCGGAATCCAGTATAGAGGTGATGTCTTTCACAAGATGAAGACGATCAGCCTTTGAATCGAGGTAGCGTCCGATAAGTTCCAGATAGGTCTGCATCTCGTCGGGAGACGCGTCTTGGAGGTCCTCACATCCAAGTCGAATTAGCCAAAACGCAGCATAGCGGCCCCTCGCCGGTTCCCCAGCTTTTTGCATTTCCCTACGCAGCGATTCAATGATTCGCCTACGCTCTTCCTCCAGATTGAGTCCTAGCCCTCCTTCTTTCTCGTCCATGGTGAGCAAACGGCGGGCAGTATCATGCAAGAGACTATGGAGACGGTACGTACGCCAGGTTTCTTCTCCTATCCGCATCCGGAAGCTCGAGAGGAGGAGCGCATCCTCCCAGAGCTGCTCCAGCAAGCCTTTGGCTCTCCACTGTCCCACAACCCAAAGCGTCTCCAAGATCATCCGCGGGGCCACGGTCGCATCTTCCGGCAAGGCA
>CAYQZG010000140.1:0-927 GCA_964421785.1 uncultured Anaerolineales bacterium | reverse complement strand
ACTCCTCACTCTCGTCTCGCAATGCATTAAGGCTCAAATTGAAAGATGCCACTAAGCCCTTGTCCTTCCTTCTTGGGCGGCGGGGGCCATCCAGCTTCTCTAGACGGGCGATCTCTGCTTCCAGCTCATCGCGCAGCCCAGCCCAGGAAGCCCCCCGCGTTACCCGCACTGCCGCCAGTTCTAAGGCCATTGGCAAGTATCCCACCGTCTTGGCTAGACACAAAGCTTCTTCCCGTTCCGTCTCTCTCAGACTGCGCTCTACGCGCTTGGAAAGGAGCTTTAGGGATTGCTCCTGTGTCATTATGCCCAATTGATAACGGTATGCTTGCACCTCGTCGGCCACGTCAACCCGACGCGTGGTGATTAGCATCCGGCAGCCGGAACCGCCAACTTTCAGCGGTCGGACATGGTCCGCGTCCCAGACATCGTCTACCACCAGTAGAGTGTCCTTATCTTTCAGTAGGGTGCGAAGGTGGGAAGAGGCAGTATCTACCGTTCCGGGAGGAAAACTGTAGTCACCCATAGCGCGTACCCATCCGACCGTCAAGGAGAGTAGATCGGGCTTCTGGCCAAGAGTAGCCCAGAGAATGCCGTCCGAGAAGTGCTTCCGTACATCTTCATCGTGGGCTAGAGCGGCGGCCAGAACCGTCTTGCCGATGCCTCCCATACCATGAATGGCAATGATCCTCAGGACACCGGGGGTGGCCTCCTCAGTCAGCAGGTGGGCCTTGAGATCTTCGATCACCTTCGGGCGGGGGACGAAGTGAGCGGGCAATTGGGAAGGCTGAAAAGGCACATGGGTGGGGGAGCGACCGTGCAGAATATCCTCTAGCTTACGATCAATCGCAATCTCTGATGGCGTACGCGTCCGGTCAACGATCTCATTGAAAACTTCAGTGAATCGGGCAAGACAAGAGTCTATGTCCA